>DENY01000174.1 GCA_002359825.1 Bacteroidales bacterium UBA2632 | reverse complement strand
ACTGATATCGGCGAGAATGAAACAGACATAGATGAAGGTATGAGTCAGAATGACATTCGGGATGAGATAGATGGACAAATGAAATTGTTTTAGACTTATGTCATTCATGGCCTAAAACAATGATACACTTAAAGCGGATAGCTATTCAAAGCTGTACCCGTTAAAATTATATCGAGTATGAAAAAGAGTTTTTTTATTGGTATACTATGTGTTTTCTGTGCTGCATTTGCAACGTTAGGACAGAATAACACAGATATCCCAATAAAAAAGGCAGTCAATCAGTCTACTCTATTTGGAGTGGGCAAGATGATGATGACTGACACTTATCTTTCGCCTCTCGAATATGATGGATTGTCACTCTCTTTGATGCACGAACGATTAAATGCATCGTCTCTACTAAAAGATAAATTGATTTTTCAACAACAGTTTTTTCTGCAAGTAGCATCCACCACCAACCCCATTGGTAATGCCAACTCTTATTATGGCAATATCGATTATCAATTGAATGGGTTTTACCCAATTGTAACAACAAATTCTTTTAGACTACTTGGAGGCGCTGGTCCTCACTTGTCGGTAGGAGGAATATACAATATTCGCAATAGCAACAACCCAGCTCAATTAAAAACATTTGTCAATTTAAATGCATCCTTACTTGCATTTTATAAATTGAACTTATTCACGTTCCGTTGGCAAATGTCATCACCCTTGATGGGGGCTTTCTTTTCACCCGAATATGGGCATTCATATTATGAGATTTTTGTTTTAGGAAATAATTCAGGAACTATTCATTTTGGTTCCCCAGCCAATCAACGTGGTATAAGAAATTATATCACTGCAGATTATCCCGTGGGCAAAGTTACTATTCGAGCGGGTTATTTAAGAAACTACTATCACACAGAAGTAAATAAACTTATCACTTCCATTTCGGCACATCAATTTGTGATTGGACTTGCATTTGAATCAATCAGCTTTGGAAGACAAGAAGTCGAAAACAGCGATTGGCTCAAAAGTGTTTACAGTGATTAGTATACAAAACTAAATATATGAAAGTAAAATATGATTTCGATCAGATAATTGATCGGAGAAATACCAATTCAGTAAAAATAGATGCATTAAAAGAAGTTTTTGGAGCGGATGATCTTATACCTCTCTGGGTAGCCGATATGGAGTTTTTGTCACCTCCCGAAATAACTGATGCTTTGAAAAAACGGGTAGAGCATGGTATCTTTGGATATTATACTCCAGATGATGCTTACTTTAAGTCTATTATAAATTGGTTGGAAAATAGACACAGTTGGACAGTTGATAAACAAGATGTTATTTTTGTTCCAGGTGTTGTTAAAGGTTTTGCGTTTGCTATTGATGCATTTACTAATGTAGGTGACAAAATTATCATTCAACCACCAGTTTATCCACCTTTTAAAACCACCTCCGAGGGCTTAAATAGAAAGATTGTCAACAATCCGTTGATATATGACAATGGTCAATATAGTATGGATTTTGACAACTTGCGCGAAGTTGCAAAAACTGGATGTAAAATGCTAATTCTTTGCAATCCTCAAAACCCAAGCGGTCGTATATGGTCAAAAGATGAGCTAAGTGAATTGGCTGAGATATGTTTTGATAATCAAATATTGGTAGTCTCAGACGAAATTCATTCTGATTTGGTTTTACGGGGCAATGAACATATTCCTTTTGCAACAGTTTCTAATAAAGCTGCTCAGAATAATATTACGTTGATGGCTCCTAGCAAAACTTTTAATATTGCGGGAATTGTAAGTTCGTTTGCTGTGGTTGAAAATGAAGAGATTCGAAAGAAGTATTTCAATTATCTGAATGCACGTCAATTGGGCGATGGCACAATCTTTGGATATATAGGAGCAGAATATGCCTACGAATATGGGGAGGAATGGTTGAATCAAGCATTAGAGTATATTCAAGAGAACATTGATTTTGTAGATGATTACTTGCAAAAGAACATTCCTCAAATAAAAGCTGTGAAACCCGATGCTTCTTTCTTAATTTGGCTCGATTGCCGTGCACTAAATTTGTCGCAACCTGAACTGGAGAAATTATTTATCAAAAAAGCTAAACTAGCACTCAATAGCGGGACTATGTTTGGCAAAGAAGGGAAAGGATTTATGCGTCTAAATGTTGGATGTCCGAGAATTACTCTTGAAAAAGCACTCGATAATTTAAAAAAAGCAGTAGTTTTGTGAAACAAATTAGATACGAGTTGTTATATGTAATTAGATTTTAGCATATTTCGTACATTCAAATCTATAAACAACTAATAAATAGGCAATTATAAAAAGAGAATTAAAATGAAAATCGAAACTAACAAATACGTAACACTTGCATACGATCTGCACGTTGGCGAAGACGACGAAAGAGAATTAATGGAAAGTGCTACAAAAGAAGTTCCTTTAGAATTTATATTTGGAACAAATTCAATGTTGCAATCATTCGAAGATCAGATTGAAGGAAAAGTTGAAGGTGATACTTTCTCTTTCACACTTACTCCCGATGAAGCATATGGTGATTTTGATGAAGAGAAAATCTTGGATCTTCCAAAGAATGTTTTCCAAGTTGACGGAGAGGTTGACGAAGAATTATTATTTGAAGGTAACACCATTCCTATGATGGATACAGAAGGTAACCAATTGATGGGATCAGTGATTGAAGTGAAAGATGATGTTGTGTCAATGGATTTCAATCATCCATTAGCTGGAGAAATGATGCACTTCACTGGTAGTGTTCTTGGAGTTCGTGATGCTTCAGCCGAGGAAATCNNTTGGGTGGTTGCTCAGGTTGCTCCGATGATGGTTGTGGAGACAGAGGCCACGGTTGCAGTTAAGAATATTCTGAAATAACAAATAAGAGATAAATCACAGAACTGCTTTTGAATGGCAATCTGTGATTTTTTCTTTTATCCACCTTTGTAAAATTAAAACGCACCTTTTTGTGTATGTAAAAGTAAATCACTATGAATACATTTGGTAATATTTTCAGACTCACCTCCTTTGGCGAATCGCACGGACAAGCGGTTGGAGGAATTATTGATGGTTGCCCTTCAGGCATTGAGATGGACATGGCTTTCATCCAAAATGAATTGGACAGGCGTCGTCCTGGTCAGTCAAATATAACTACTCCACGTGAAGAGGGAGACAAAGTTTCATTCCTTTCTGGAGTTTTCGAAGGGAAAACTACTGGTGCACCCATTGCCTTTACTATTTATAATAAAAATCAACATTCATCGGATTATGACAATCTGAAAAACATCTATCGCCCTTCACATGCCGATTATACTTATGCAAAGAAGTATGGTAATCGTGATCATAGAGGGGGTGGACGTTCATCGGCGCGCGAAACAATAGCACGTGTTGTTGCTGGTGCAGTAGCAAAACTAATTTTGAAAAAACTATCCATAAATGTAATTGCTTATACCTCGCAAGTGGGTAATATAGTTGTAGATAGTGATTATAATAAGTTGGATCTTTCGCAGATAGAAGCAACTCCCGTGAGATGTCCACACATTGAGAAAGCTAACGAAATGATTCAACTCATAGAAGAAGTGAAGGCTGACGGTGATACAATTGGGGGTGTTGTTACGTGCATTGTAAGTGGAACTCCAGTGGGATTGGGCGAACCAGTTTTTGGTAAGCTTCATGCTGCATTAGGTAGCGCTATGTTGGGTATCAATGCAGTGAAAGGCTTTGAATACGGCCAGGGATTCGATGTTGGTATGCGCGGTTCGCAAGTAAATGATGTTTTCTATAATGATAATGGAAAAATAAGCACACTAACCAATAATTCAGGAGGCATTCAAGCTGGTATCTCTAATGGGCAAGATATCTACTTTCGGGTTGCATTTAAGCCTGTATCCACTATACTGAGAGACCAAAAGACTGTTGATAACACAGGACAAGACACAAACATAAAAGCAAAAGGACGACACGATCCATGTGTGCTTCCTCGTGCAGTCCCAATTGTTGAGGCCATGGCTGCGCTCACTATTTTGGATTACTATTTGCTGTCGAAAGCTCAGCTAACATTCGAATAAACAACAATAAGAGAAATATAAGCGTGTAAAGCTTTCCGATAACCGGAAATTATATTTACCTTTGCACCCGCAAATACAATAATATTTTAATAACAAATTAAACTAAATGGCAACAAAACTACGTTTACAACGAAGAGGACGCAAAAATCATCCTTTTTATCAAATTATCGTTGCAGATAGCAGAGCTCCACGTGATGGAAAGTACATTGAAAGGATCGGTTCATACAACCCGAACACAAATCCTGCTACAATCACTTTAGATTTCGAAAGAGCTTTACATTGGCTGCAAACTGGTGCTGAACCAACAGATACAGTACGCAATATATTATCACGCGAAGGTGTTTTAATGAAAAAACACTTATTAGGTGGAGTAACAAAAGGTGCATTCACTGCAGAAGATGCTGACCGCAAATTTGAAGAGTGGTTGGGGAATAAAGAAAAAACTGTTGAATCAGTGAAAAGCGCAGATGAAGAAAAACAACGCGCTGAAGATAAAGCTCGCTTAGATGCTGAGAAAAAATCTAATCAAGCACGAGCTGATGAATTAGCTAAGAAAAAAGCTGAAATTGTAGCAAAACTTGAAGCTGAAAAGGCTGCTAAAGCTCCTAAAGTAGAAGAAGCACCTGTTGAAGAGCCTAAAGAAGCTCCAGTTGAAGAAGCTCCAGCTAAGGAAGAAGTAAAAGAAGCTCCAGTAGAAGAGCCTGCAAAAGAAGAAGCAAAAGAAGAGAAGAAAGCTGAATAAGTTTAATTCAGTACAAATATAATCCCTCGGGTTATCTATATTGACAAATAAAAAAAGCAGTAAGTTTTAAACTTGCTGCTTTTTTTTGATCTATATTTAAAATAATGTTTGCCTTTTTTATTTATACAATTTCTCTTTTAACTCGGCAACCATTGGATCGGTAATATAATCATCATAATCCATCATCTTGTCAATGATTCCATTTGGAGTCAGCTCAATAATACGGTTAGCCACCGTTTGAATGAATTCGTGGTCATGACTAGAGAATAATACATTCCCTTTGAAGGTCTTCAGTGTATTATTGAACGCTTGAATAGACTCCAAGTCAAGGTGATTAGTGGGTGTATCCAAAATTAAAGTGTTTGGATCTTTCAACATCATGCGAGAAATCATGCAACGCATTTTCTCTCCTCCAGATAAGACACTTACTTTTTTCGCTAAGTCATCGTTAGTGAAAAGCATACGACCAAGGAATCCTTTTAGGTATATTTCGCTGGTATCCTCTGAAAACTGACTTAACCAGTCAATCAGATTATAGTCCGAATCAAAAAAATGAGCGTTATCCAATGGGAGGTAAGCCGTAGTAATGGTCTGTCCCCATTGATAAGTTCCGGCTTCAGGTTTCTCTTCCCCACTGATAATCTGGAATAAAGCGGTCATAGCGCGAGGGTCTCTGCTTAGGAATACAATTTTGTCATCTTTCTCTACATTGATATTTAAATCTTGAAACAAGACTTGTCCCTCTACACTTTGTGTAAGTCCCTTTATTTCCAATATCTGATTTCCTGGCTCTCTGTTTGGCGTGATGATAATACCTGGATAACGACGTGATGAAGGTTTGATTTCTTCGATATTCAACTTTTCAATCATCTTCTTGCGACTTGTTGTCTGTTTCGATTTAGACACGTTTGCACTAAAACGACGAATGAACTCTTCCAACTCTTTCTTCTTTTCTTCGGCTCGCTTGTTCTGATTTTGTTGTTGACGCAATGCTAACTGGCTCGATTCATACCAAAAGCTGTAGTTGCCCGAAAACATTTGCAATTTATTGAAATCTATATCCACAATGTGAGTACAAACAGAGTCCAAAAAGTGACGGTCGTGACTAACAACCAAAATAGTGTGTTCAGAATTTGAAAGATAATATTTCAACCAGTCGATGGTTTCAAGGTCAAGATCATTTGTTGGCTCATCCAACAATAGATTGTCTGGCTGACCAAAAAGAGCTCTGGCCAATAATACACGCACTTTCTGTTTTCCACTCAAGTCCTTCATGAGGCTGTAGTGCAATTCTTCGCTCACACCCAGTCCGCTTAATAGGCTTGCTGCATCGCTTTCAGCGTTCCAACCTTCCATTTCGGCAAACCTCCCCTCCAATTCAGATACACGAATACCGTCTTCATCATTGAAGTCGGGCTTTTCATAAATTGCATTTTTCTCGCTCATCACATCCCACAGAATGGAGTGACCCATCAGTACTGTGTCAAGAACAGTGTATTCATCAAATGCAAAGTGATCCTGACTTAACACCGAAAGACGTTCGCCAGAACCCAATGAGACTTGTCCCCTTGTAGGTTCTATTTGTTTGCTTATAACTCTAAGAAAAGTAGATTTACCCGCACCATTGGCACCAATTATGCCATAGCAATTGCCGGGATACNNCGGGATTGAATTGCATATTTACATCTTGAAATAATACTCTTTTTCCGAACTGAACGTCCAGATTGCTTACTGTAATCATATATTGTTTCCTTGTTTTTTTATTTGAATCTGCAAAGATACGAAAAATAGACAAAACTCTATGTAAGTGATAGTAAGCAAATTTGAATGTTAGCATTTAGAAACTAAAAAAGCATTGAGTTCATAAATATACTCAATGCTTTTATAGTGTTCAATCATCTTTCGAACACTCTTCGAACTGCCTTCGAAAGCTATTCGAGTGCAGTTCTAACCAAACTCGCCAATAATCTTGTTAAACTCTTCCTTATATGACTCTCCAATAGGTAATTCTATTTCTCCAATCATTACTCTATTCTTGCTTACAGAATCAATCTTGTTTTTCTGAATAATGAAAGATCGATGAATGCGGATAAATTTAGTGGAAGGTAAGGTGTCCTCCAACCCTTTCATGCTCATCAGTGAGAGAATAGGGTGGGGTTTGTCTTTTAAATGTATTTTTACGTAGTCTTTCCAACCTTCGATGTATAGAATCTCTTTAAACAAGATGCGAATCAATTTATGATCTGCTTTCACAAACATTTGTTCTTCTTCTTGCCCATAGTTTGGAGTTACTTCTTTATTCAAAGCAGCTTCTTTCATATCAAACCACTTGAGAGCCTTTTTTGTTGCATCCAAAAACTTGGTGTAGGTTATTGGTTTGAGTAGATAATCCAAAGCATCTACTCGATATCCTTCCAAAGCGTATTCGCTAAAAGCGGTAGTGAAGATAATGCGCGTGTCATCTTTAATAAATTGGGCAAATTCCATTCCGCTAATTTCAGGCATTTGAATGTCTAAGAAAACAATATCAACAGATTGTGTTGTAATATCTTGCATTGCCTGAATGGCACTCGAGTAGCTACCCGTTAGTTTCAAAAAAGAAGTTTTTGCAACGTACGATTCCAGTAATTCAATTGCCAATGGCTCGTCATCAATAATCCAACAGGTCAGTTCCATATTTCTCTATTTTGTATCGATAGTTATATGCGAGGTGAATATACTCTCGTCGTTTTTCTTAACTATAGTTTGGGTCCATGTGTGTTGATTAGGATAGAGCAACTCCAAACGTCTCTTTACTTGATTGAGACCAATGCCACTGCCGCTCTTATCTGATTCGCTTTTAGGGAATGCACTGTTTTTGCAAATGAATTCTATGACACCATTTGGATTCTCTTTCAACTGTATATCAATAAAAGATTTTTTATTACCACTCACTCCATGTTTAAAAGCATTTTCGATAAGCGATATAAAGATAAGAGGTGCTATGCGAGTAGAAGAACTTGGCATAACCTCAATATTGGTAAGGAGTTCAACATTTTTCGACAAACGAATCCTCATCAACTCAATATAGTTTTTGATGAACTCCACCTCTTTGGTCAATGGTACGTATGTCTCGTTATTATCATACAACACATGACGTAATAATTTGCTCAACTCCTCTACAGCAGTTTGAGCTTTTGGTGGATTAAACTCGATTAAAGCATATATATTGTTGAGTGTATTGAGTAAAAAATGTGGATTAATCTGAGATTTCAGATTCTTTAGTTCAGATTCGGTCTTTTCTTTCTCCAGTTCTCTTCTTTCCGATTCCACTCTTGCCCATCGAGCACTCATCTTTATGGCGACGCTAAGACCAACTATCAGTGCAAGTGAAAAGACATTGCGCCCTATGAATATGTAAGGGGTTGATTGATATCGACGACGGCGTCTCATTGGGCGCCCGTCAAGGTTAAGCGACATTACAAAGTCGTGGGCAAAATACATAAGTGTTGCTACCACAATAAGGAGCAATAGATTGATGATAATAAATTCTTTGGTTTTCTGTTTATACAAAAAACGATCAATCAGATAGAGGTAGTTGATATAAAAAACAATCATAAAAGCAATCATCACCGAGGCCGATCGCCAAAACTGTGACCAGCTAATGCCTTGTCCTCTATCGGTAAGGAATAGTGGCAAGCCAAAAATAACTATCCATACAGTCAAATGTATAAATACATTGTCAAAATAGAAACTCGATTTTGTTTTGATCTTCATGTTTTTAGTCTGTATGCAAATATACTTTTATTTACGATTCTTTAAGTCTGTAATTACTTATATTTGCTCTTTTTGCAATAAAAGAATTGTGGGATTATCGCCCTCGTCCATATCCACGACCCATGCCCATTCCTCGTCTATCCGAATCTTCACCACCTCCGGAGCTACCACCCTTGAAAATATTGAAACGATATACAAAATGAAACATGAAGTAGCTTGTCAAAGTATTTGTTGTAGTATCGCGAATGTAATTAGATGTAACGGAACGGCTTATATCGCTTTTTTGTTTCAATATATCGTAAATCTTGAATCGGATAGTTCCATTTTTTTGTTTGAATAGTTGTTTTGACAATGCTGCATTCCACAATAGTTCTTTTTGTTCGAAACCATCGGCATATCCAGAGTTGGTTGAGTAATTGATATCACTTTCGATTATAAAATCTAATGGCAGGTAAATAGTAGTTTCGGCGCCTCCACCATAATTGAAATACTCTTGGTCTTGTTGTCCTGTGAGTGTGTTGTCAACTTTGTTGTATGATACATTTCCTCTGGCTGATAGGTCAAAGAGATCCGAACGATAGTTCAATCCCAATGTTTCGCCTAAGTTTAAATTTTTACTTGTGTTCTTTTCTCCATTTGAAAATCCGTTCGAATTGTTGTAGCTGGCATAAGTCATGGAGAACATCGTAAATTTTATGTTCCACAAAGGTTGATTAGTCATAAAGCGTGCATTTGCGTTCCAATTCCCATTTACGTTTTCATAAGTAGACTCTTTTTTGCCTGTATCTTTTTCTGTCATTCTTGACGAAACAATATCGTTGACCGTAAAACCAGCATTCGTCATAAACATGTACGATCTGTTCTTTTCTGGATCATAGTTACGGTATCTCATCCTCAATCTATGGGCAAATGATGGCTTCAAATCAGGATTACCATAAGATATATTTAATGGATTGGAAATGTCTATTACCGAGGATAGTTGGTTTACAGAGGGTTGGTTAGTGCTACCGTCATAATTGATACGTAAGTTGTTTTGACGACTCCACATATAATTAAATTGTGCCATTGGCGAAAAGTTGATTACACTTTGAGAAACAGTTTCTTCTAGAGATTCAACATTTTTAGAGTCAAACTTATAGGTCTTACTTTCAGACTTTGAGGGTTGCATGCTTACACCAAGCATATAGTTGTACTTCTCTCGTGATGCCCTGAAGTTTAGCTCCACATTTTGGTTGTAAAAATTGTTTTCCAGTCTCTTGCTGTAGGCAGTATCCAAAACGTTATAGTCACTACTGTTGATATCTTTGGTGCGTGTCTCCTTGTCAGATTCAGAACGATTGAATCGATAGTTATATGCCAATTGCAAGAAATTATTTTTACCCAAAGGCTCTACATAAGATGCATACAAACGCAAATTGTTGCTACTATTTGTGTTTGTCACAAGTTGATCTATTATATCATCTTCACGTGCGCCACCGTAATAAGTGTTAGATCTATTGGTTCCATTATTTTCTGATTCATTCAGTCCGCCACCAACACTCACGCTCAATACCCGGCCTGTTGAACCAAGCTTTCTGCTTGCTTCTAATGTTCCTCCAAAGTTTTTACTCGTTCCTTCTGAGTAGTATTTTGAATCACCGTGGTTAATAGTATCTCCTTCGGCATTTACAGTTGAGAAATCACCAATTTCAGAATTATTGTTATTGTAAAATGATGCATTTGGTCTGAAGATGAACTTGGTCAAAGTGTCTGGTTCCCATTCCATCCTGAAATCCATGTTTGTGTTTTGACTGTAATTGTTAGATTGATTAATTTCTCTTTCAAACGTATTGCCCGAACTCAATAAGTTTTGTGTATAAACACTCGAACTTCTATCTGTGTCAGTGTCTCCATATCGAATATTTCCCCCAAGCCTGAGTTTCTTGGTAAACTCTTTGCTAAAGTTCATCCCTGCATTGGTCGATTTGGTAATACCACTGGAATTTCCCCATCTCCCTCTTCCACGACCACCTCCACCCAAAGCTGACGCTAAGTCGGAGAATCCAGCGTTGTTTGTGTTGTTCAATCCACCCAGAAAAGTCAATTGGTCGCTATCGCGCATGTAGTTTACCATGGCATTGGCCTCATACCGGTCTTGACTTCCGTACCCTGCAAATGCATTACCAAACACACCCTCTTTCATTCCAGGTTTCACTGTAAGATTGATAACAGTTTCTTCATCACCATCATCAAATCCGGTCATCATCGACATATCGGTTCTTCTTTCCAAGACTTGCAATTTGTCCACCATCTTTGCAGGAAGATTTTTAGAGGCAACTTTTGGGTCATCGCTAAAAAACTCTTTCCCGTCTACTAATATCTTCTTAATATCTCGACCATTTATTGTAATCTTTCCTTCGGAGTCAATTTCAACACCGGGCATTCTTTTCAATAAATCTTCGATAACAGCACTTTCCGTTACTTTGTATGAATCGGCGTTGTACTCTACTGTATCACCTTTCACCACGATCTCTGGAGCTTTTGCAGTCACAATGGCATCAGACAATAGCACCCCATCTTCTCTGAGGGAAAGAGTTCCTAATTTAATGTCAGCATTTCTGTTGGTTACAGTTGTGTCTTTAAACAAATCTGTATAACCAATATATGAAATATGTACAATGTAATCACCATTATTAATAGGTATAGAAAATGAGCCGTCTTTTGACGATGCTTTCCCTGTAACATAGGTGCTATCCTTTTGAGCAAGAATTCTTATATTGGCTTCAGGAATAGCCTCTTTAGAAATATCATCAATCAGTTTTCCCGAGATGGATCCTCTCCCTGATGAGCTTTGTGCATTTACTACTGTTATAAATGTGAATGAAGCTATTAAAATTAAAAACAGTTTTTTCATTATTGGATATAGTTGTTTATTTGGTTGAGCTATCGCTCAACTACAGTTTTCGTAATCTAAGTTTCATACAAAAATACATCTCATTTATTGCAAAGCAAAATGAAATAGATGAACAACTCTTTTTTGCTGATGAATCATAAGATTGTTGCTATGAAAATAGAGGTTGTAACCTGAAGTATGAAGATTGTTTCAGAGAAAGCTAGGGCGTAGGTAGTTACGCCCCGCTTTTAAATGTTAATATTTTGGACAAGCTAATATGTTATGTTCCTTAGCTTGTGCAGACAGAAAAAGATACTCACCATCACTTTTTATATAGCATTCTACAAGGATCTATAAGTGGTTAATTATTTTACCGATGCCATACATCGACAAACTCATCTGGATGACGATGAAACTTAGCTGCGATATAAGAGCAAGATGGTATAATCTTATAATTATTTTCACGCGCATATTCCACCAGTTTGTCAAATAGTTTGGAGGCAATGCCTTGACCTTCAAGCTCTTTTCGAACCC
>DENY01000175.1:22568-25938 GCA_002359825.1 Bacteroidales bacterium UBA2632 | reverse complement strand
GAGGTCATATGTTTATAGCATATATAAGAATATAGACATTCGACCACATCGTGGTCGTACCCTGTGTTTCAGCATGCGTACTATAAACATATAATCCCGTCGGGATTAAAAGCTAAGAGCTGAATTAACTTCAACACTAATCCATCGTCTCAACCAAACTACCTTTCTCTAAGTCTTTCCTAATAAAAAGTGATTTCGGTATGCGTTCCTGCAATTTNNCGATTCTCTTTTTGTAGGTTACTCAGTGTCTCAAAAACAATGTTGACTGATTCTGCATCTTGCGTACCAAACCCTTCGTCGATAAAGAAGAAGTTCTTTTCTGAGTTGGTCAAGCTCTGCACGCTCTCTGCTAATGCCAGAGCCAATGAAAGTGAGACTTGAAAGTTTTGTCCGCCCGACAGAGTTTTAACGGAACGAGAACGTCCATCATTGAGATAATCGATAATTTCGAATTCATTCCTATCATTTATTTGCAAACTCAATTGATTCTTGGTGAGTCGGTGGAAACGTTTGTTGGCACTTTCGCACAAGTTACGGAGGTAGATGCTCGACACATAATTTACAAAACCACTCCCCTTAAACAATTGTGTGAGGGTAGATATGTTTGCCTTGCGTGTTTCCAGTTTATCTTTCTCAATCAACAGTTTCTTTTTCTCTATATACTCTTTTCTGATGCGCTCAAGGTCATGGCTCAATGTAATGAGTTTTTCCTTCAATTTACTAATCAAATCCTCACTCTCTAAAAACTCTTGTTTCTTCACATCAAACAGTTCTAGTGAAAAAGAAGTACCCTCTAGTTTCTTTTCAAGTTCGTCAATGGATTGTTTTAGCTTTGCATAGTTAATTTTAAACTGCTCAATGGCTACTCTTTCAGCTTCTACATCCCTTTTATTTTTGAGTAGCAATTCAATCTCTTCTAACGACTCAAAAGAGGATCTAGAAAATTGAGCATCTATTTGAGCATTATTAGCAAGTTGCTCTTTGGTCAACTGAGCAATGTTTTTCTCAATTGCCTCAATGGTTGCCTTCTGAGCCGATATGGTTAAGAGCAAATCATTCTTTTGCTTTTCAAATCTTGATTGCTCTTCTTGTTTTGTTTTGATGATTTGCTTGCGCTCAGAAACAGTCTGATTGATTGTTGCTACTGTTTCATTCTCAAATTCCGAAAGTTGAAGATGCTTTATTCTTTTGCTGTCTGCTGTTATTAGTGTTTCTTTCTCTCTGTTTTTCTCCTCTATTTCTGAAAGTAGTTCTTTTGATGCGGTAAGTTTTTTGTTTGTACTCTCTAATTGAGTCCTATTGGTTTTCTGATTCTTTTCTAATTCTTCTTTCTCAACTAATATGATATCATTGCACCTCTTCTTAGTTTTAAATGTTACTTCATCGGTTGGTGAAAAAGTATCCCACACAAAGAGTGAAAGATGTTGCTTCGTTTCCTCCTCCAGCTTTTCTAATTCAGACTTACTATCCTGATAATTTTTGATGAGACTATTTTTAGACTCTTGCAAGCGGATGAGTGCTTGATCTGTTTTGGTTAGCATTTCTGTTTGTTGCTTAAGCACTTTCAGATTGGTTTCATTTTCCAATATCTCTGCACTCACATCTTGTGTCTCTATTATGTGAGGATGCTCCAAAGAACCACAAAGGGGGCACTCCGAGCCATCGTGAATCTCATTTGCAAATTGGGCAATCTCTTGTTTTACTTTCAATTGCATTTTCAGATCGTTGGCTTGTGAGAGTTGCTTATTCAACGTCTCTTTTTGCTTCTCTATGCTCTCTTTCCAGCTATCTTGAGAATAATTCATCGCATGAAACTTTGCATCAACTGCTTTAATTTCTTCGGTGAGGCTGATCAATTTCGATTTTCTTTCCGTTACTTGTTTTGAAAGTCCTTTATGAGTTGTAAACCAAACCTCTATGGAAGTAAGAGTTTTGGCATCAATTAGTTTACCGTTGATAGTCTCAATGTTTTTATCCGTTTCCGCTATTTTTTTCATGTATGACTCAGCTTCTTCAGATAACTTTTCTACTACAGTTCTTCCTTTAATTGTCCGTTCTTCTCCTTCTTTTATGGCTATTCTGTGTGTCACTATTTGGCTGATTAGTTCTAAGTCAGCCACCTCTTCTTTCTTGGTTTCGATAGCATCAATAAAAGGTTTTAGTTCAACTAATTTCTCAGACACTTCGTTTGATTTCTCTTGATTGGCAAACAACTCTTTTGTTTTGCTATTGAGGTTTTTGTTTTCATCTGATATCTTTTGACTGAGTTGTTGCTTCAATCTCAAAATCTCATCAAACTGTTGGTAGGTGCTCACATATAGTTTCAGAGACTTTTCACTCTCTTCGATCTGTTTTTTATTTGCCTCTTCCGCTGCAAGTTTCACATTCAGCTTTTGCAGATTGCTAAAGTCCAAGTTTAGTTGTTTCAATTGCTCGAACGTCTCACTTAGTTTTATGTGTTCGGCTTGTTGTTTGTCGAAATTGGCCTTCTGTTCTGTATAAATAGTCGCTTGCTCGGTTATGAATTCTTCTGTTACTTCATCATAGCCCGAAAGCTGTCCCAATAAAGTATTTAGTTTCTCTTCGTTAGCGGTGAACAATGTCCTTACATTGCCATACAGTTCATATTGATGTAGGTTGAAAATCTCCTTCATCATCAAGGTGCGGTCTTTTCCTCCAAGCTCTATAAATTCTTTGAACTTCCCTTGAGGAATAATAATGGTGCGCTTGAAATTCTCACAACTCAGCCCAATAATCAATTCTGCATCAGAATGATCCAAGGGGATCCATTCATCGTCTCTCCATTCATAGAAAGTAGTGCTACTATGCAGTACCTTTTCAAAACTTTTGCTGTTTCTTTTGTATTCTCTAACTACACGATATTCCTTTTTTTCAAAATTCAAGAAATCGAATTCGATGTACATTCTGTCCGATTTCAAGTTCATCATGTTGTAGGCTCTGTTGACGTTGCCCATTCTGTCAGACTCACCATAGAGTGCAAACGAGATAGCCTCTAAAATAGTTGATTTGCCCGAAGCAACTGCTCCAAATATACCGAACAACCCTGCGTCTGTTAGGGCTGTGAAGTCTATAGTTTGTCTTTTCTGATAGGAGTATATTCCCTCTAAGCTTAATTGTAATGGTATCATGATGTGTGGTTAATTACTTCTTTGAATAAATCGATAATCTCTTGATTGGGAGCTTGCCCTTTCACCGATTTGAAATAGTCGCTGAACAGAGCATTGATATCTTGATTCAAGTTTACCTGCTTTGTGTTTGAGTCCAAAATAGTATCATTGCTCACAATGGGAATAATATGTACAATTTCGTGATGTGCATTGCGCAAACGTTTCAAATCTTCTGATTTCAG
>DENY01000175.1:10311-22518 GCA_002359825.1 Bacteroidales bacterium UBA2632 | reverse complement strand
ACCAATTGTTTACCCAATTTTAGTGGAATCCGTTCCATCTGGACTTCTTTACCTGGTTCGGCTTCAATAATATTTACATACTTCTGCTGTCCAGCCTCTGAGAAGGAATAAGACAATGGGCTTCCTGCATATACGACTGGTTGTTTTTCTGTTCCCACATTTTGAAAGCGATGTAAATGGCCTAAAGCAGTATATTGAATTTGAGAAGGTATAGCATCTGAGTAAACAAGATCAGCATTTCCAATCTTCAGCGGTTTTTCTCCATCGGGTTCTTCCAATATTGGGCCTCCACGCTTCAGCATATACAAGTGAGTAACCAATAGATTAACACCGTTTTCATCGCAATATTCTTCAGCCAATTTGTTCCACGAGGTTTTCAGAGAGTTTTGTAAAGCCACATCCTTTTCTTCTCCAAAGTATTGTTTCATTCTTACTTCATTGGCGTAAGGAGTTGCAATTACTCGCAAAGGATAGACGTGTTCAGGCAACTTGAATTCAATGAACCCTTCGTCTGTTTTTGTAATTTCAAAGCCATCTTCCAACTGTATTAATTGANNACCCATAAACAATATGCCGCATTCACGCGCCAATGGGTCGGGAGAGTCTATTCTGTCGGGAGAGTCGTGATTGCCTCCAATGGCAATGACAGGTCGCTTGCCATTGTTGGTCAATCGCTTCAATGTTTTGTATAACAACTCTATTGCTTCAACAGGAGGATTGAATGCATCAGGNNCATCAAACAAGTCGCCTGCAACAATAACTGCATCAACAGCTTGTTGATCTGCTATTTCACAAATTTCATTCAAAACGAGTTTTTGCTCTTCCAATCGAGAAAAGCTATCCAAGCGTTTTCCTAAATGCCAATCGGCTGTGTGTAGTATTTTCATTTCACAAAGATTCAAATAGGTTTTGAGAACTAAAAAAGATGCTTAAACACAAAAATAAGATTAATTTCCGTCTTCACATAAATAGTTGCTCATAAACTGAAGCATTTTATATTAGATGTGTCTTTAACTTTTTGAATATTGAATATTCACTTACTTAACGCTACTTATTTATATTTATATTATATCTTTGGAGAATTAATACAATTTTCACACCGATAGTCCACTGGCTTTTTTCACAAATTTAGCTGATGGTATAACGAAACAATTTATGAGAATATATAAAATAATAGTTTTAATCATATCACTTTCCTGCTTAACAAGACTCTCCTTGGCACAGCCTTTTTTGGCAGATTCATCCGGAGTTTATAATTATTGGGCACAGCGGGGCATTATTGAAATGGTACATGCTTATATGGAGGATTACATAGAAGCTGTTGGAGAATCAAAATCGATCGTTGAAATAGTAACTAAAAAAAAATATGAGGTTGATTTTCTCAAAAACTTGAATGATACAGTTCCAAATTTTTCTGTTGTATCTCAATTTTTGAAATCAAATGAATGGTCAAAAGTGGAGGAAAATCTTTTACAACCACTTATTGAAAACTTCAGAAAAAAACATCCATTGAATGCAACTTTTTTTGAGACAAAGAAACCCGGGACTACTCAACTAATTACTAATATTACTGGAACAGCTAATGAACGAATAAATTGGAATAAAAAAGAAATTGAAATATTAGATAATTACGAGCAAATGTTGGCCAATTTGGTTGAGCCCGAAATTGCTTCGGCTGAAAACACTTTTACATTTAATGATTTGTCCCCTTCTGTTATCACAACCAAAGGCGTTTTGACTATAATATCAATATTCATGCTCGGTCTACTTGTTGGAGCATGGCTTGTGTTTTATTTTACAAAACGAAAAATCTATTCAATCTTAAAAGAAGAAAGAGTATATTATTTGGATTATCCACCATTGAAATCTGAGAAGTCGATTTTCCATTACATCACATTGTTTCATGTTTTAAAAAGGCGCAAAGATTCATACAAAAGACATAACCGTGAACTTCAAAAAGAAATTGAAGAGCTGGAGACTGGCAATAGAACTTAAATTAAAAAAAGACTTTACTCCCTCGAGTTAGTGATGAAGCTTTTATAATTGATTCATCTACTCATAAAAATACAACATAAATGCAAGATGATATTGAAGATACAAGAATGAACCAAAAAGGCCCAAAATTAGACTATTTTTCTCGTGTTGAGCTATTGCTAGGGAGAGAGGCTTTAGAATGTATTGCATCAAAACAGGTTATCTTGTTTGGTGTTGGAGGTGTAGGTAGTTGGTGTGCCGAGGCATTGGTGAGAAGCGGCATTATTCATCTTACTATTGTTGACCCAGATCGGGTGAATGTTTCCAATCTTAATCGCCAATTGCCCGCTACACAGGAGACTTTGGGTGAATTGAAAGTAGAGGTGCTCAAAAAGCGTCTTTTGGCTATCAACCCCGAAGCTGAAATTACTGCTATAGCTCAAATTTATACTGAAAGTACATCTGCTTCTTTTTATCTTCACAACTACGATTATATTGTGGATGCGATAGATACACTGACTCACAAGGCTCATTTACTCTTAGAGGGTTGCAAAACTGAGGCAACAGTATTTGCATCTATGGGAGCTGGCCTCAAAATCGATCCAACAAAAATTCATATCACAGAATTTTGGAAAGTAAAAGGTTGCAAATTGGCTGCAGCATTGCGTCAGAGATTCAGAAAAACCGAAAAGCCTGCAAAAAAAATTCTGTGTGTATATAGCGAAGAGATATTACAAAACAAAGGAGACAATTACGAATTAGAAGAGCGTGAAGAAGGGGGCATAATAAGTCACTTCAAACCCCACACTAATGGAACTGTTTTACACATTACTGGTATCTATGGATTTATGTTGGCGAGTTTGGTTATTAATGACATCAATGATAGCATTGAAAAAGATGAGTGATGTTTTACTTGATTTTGAAAAAACACTCACTTTATCTCTAACCCCAATTCATCTCTAAGCTTACTCAGAGCTGGATTTTGCTCAGCCATTTCCTGAAAAATCTCTTGCGAAGTAAATGCCTTTTGATTAACAACAACTTTAGATATTACAATCTTCATTTCTATAAAATCGTTTTGCAATTTATCTTGCAACCAATCAAGAATCGATCGTAGATTATTATCAAGATATTCCTTGTTGATATCAGTGTTCACAGTTACTTCAAACAAAACGTCATTTACCTTCTTCGGCAAATAGATAGACATGGTGTTTTTAAGCAGCTTTTCTCCTGAAAGACTCTCTGTATAGCTTTTCCAAGCCTCTATTAATGCTTCTTCTGTGAAACTATTATTTCTTTTTTTATTCTTGTTAGTAGTGTCACTACTCAACTCTTCCTTTTCTTCTTCAATAGGGGTAATAGATACTCCGTGATTGGCTATTGAGAAAGTTCTGGGTCTATTGCCAGAAGGAGGTGTTGTCGGTGTAGTATTTTTCGTGTCTTCTTTCTTATCGAACTCATCATCCACTTTTTCCTTTTTAGTAGGCACATAATGCGGGTCGCGTTCTGTCAAACGGCTGTCCTCATCAGGTTCTTTGCTTTTTTTCTCCTCTTTTATAGGGTCTGGTTTTTTTGTTTCTNNTTTTGGTTGTTCAACAACTTGCGTCTTTTTTTCTACTGGTTGTTCTTTTGGCTTCTCTGGAATATATGTGCGCGTAGTTTGTGTAGCATCAATTTGCTTTATAGATGTTGCAGTTACATCGAGACCCTCCCCTGCTCCAGCTAACAATTGACACATACGAATGAAAGCCAATTCCAGTAGCAAGCGTTTGTTCTTACTTACTCGATAATTGAGGTCGCAATCATTGGCTATCTCAATGGCTTTATATAGCAACTCGTTTGAGCAGAGTTTTGCAGTGTCTATGTATCGTTTCTTTATGGATTGTCCGACTTCAAATAGCATTGCCGAGCGAGGATCTTTACTTATCATCAGGTTGCGGAAATGTGATGCCATACCCGAAATGATATGTTGCCCCTCAAATCCATGATTAAGAATATCATTAATTATGAGTAAACAGTCAACAACACTACTTTGAAGAATGGCGTCGGTGAGTTTGAAATAGTACTCATAGTCCAATACATTTAGATTGTCAATAACTGCTTGGTAAGTTACATTGCCAGCAGTGTAGCTCACTGTTTGGTCAAAAATGGACAGTGCATCGCGCATCCCACCATCGGCCTTTTGGGCAATAATATTGAGAGCCTCTTCTTCTACAATTACATTTTCTTGTTTAGCCACATACATCAAATACTCTACAATATCTCCCAAGTTGATACGATTAAAATCATATACTTGACAACGCGACAAAATTGTTGGTATTATTTTATGTTTTTCTGTTGTTGCCAAAATGAAAATGGCATGCTTTGGTGGCTCTTCTAATGTTTTTAAGAAAGAGTTGAAAGCCTGTGTAGATAGCATGTGTACCTCATCAATGATATATACTTTGTATTTACCAATTTGAGGTGGAATGCGCACTTGATCTATCAATTCTCGAATGTCTTCAACCGAGTTGTTGGAGGCAGCATCCATTTCATGAATGTTGTATGAGCGATTCTCATTGAATGCTACACACGATTCACACGTATTACAAGCTTCGTGTTCGGGAGTCAGATGGAAGCAGTTTATTGTTTTGGCAAAAATACGCGCACAGGTAGTCTTCCCCACCCCACGTGGTCCGCAAAATAGATAGGCATGAGCCAGCTTGTTGTTAGAAATAGCATTTTTCAACGTTGTTGTCAATGCATTCTGTCCAATAACTGATTTAAAAGTAGCTGGACGGTACTTCCGTGCCGAAACAATATAATTGTCCATAGTAGTTTAAATTAGAACTACAAATCTAATGAAAAAAAATGAATTTAGAGGAACGATTCATGAAGGCAAAATTCAGGAAAGTGTTAGATGAGTATTAAACTAAGTTATTTGTTATTTTAAAAATCATTTGGTATTCTCTATATTGTCTTATTGAAGTGTTTAATAAGTTGTTTTTGAAATGTTTGTTTTTAGAAAAACACTTCTCTTGCACAAACAAAATGGGATAGAGTATATTTTACTCTCAAATATTTAACTTTTTGTTTTTACAGATTATTCAATAATTACTTTGTAAAGAGAAGTTAAGTAGTTACTTTTGTAACTATCTTTACAATAGTTATCAAATATTGTAAAGACTCAAGTCATATTTCGTGTTATTCTCATCACAAACGGTTCTTAGATTTACCTTTTAGCTCTATTTGAAAGTTAATCCTGTTAGCTATGAAATAAGTTGAGAATGTATTTTTAAACAATGTTTTAAATCATTTAAAACGGCTATATAAGCCCTCAATTATGAAGACATATATCTTTTCATCCATATTAATGATGCTGTTAACCATTTTAACGGGTTGTGGGTTATATAATACTAAACCGATAAGTAATCAATCTTTCGATAATTTGGAAAACCCTATTTTAGTGCTAAATCCTAATCCTAATTTCCCATTGAAAGAAATTCCTGCATCTATCGTTGATGAACAAGAGCGTGCTATCTATTTATCGAAATATTATTGGGATTTATTCCCTTTTGAAGATAACACACTTATAAATAAATCTGAAATAACAGAACAAGCTTTTGTAGATTACATTCATATATTGAATTATATTCCATTTAAACATGCCAATAGATCGATAAAATATTTATTTGTGAAGGCGCAGGTTGACTCTACCATGTATACTCACTTTGCATCCCTCTTTGAGAAATATTATTACAATGCTGATTCACCTTTTCGAAACGAAGAGTTATACATTCCTGTGTTAGAAACTATATTGAAATTCGATGTGCTTTCTAATTCAGATTATGAAAAGTATGATTTCCAAAAGGAAATGATTTACAAGAATAGAGTGGGAACTAAAGCGAATGATTTTGTTTACACATTGCCCAATCGAGAATGGAAAAGATTGTATGCTCTCAAAAGCAATTATTTGATACTTTTTTTTAGTGAACCAGAATGTTCAGGTTGCATTACAGTTGCTAATGAAATGAATAATTCGGAAGTTTTGAAAAGAGTATCCTCTCTGAATAGTTTTAGCAGAACTATGCTTTGTGTGTTAAACATTTATCCTAAATCAAATATCCCTCTTTGGATGGAATCTTTGAATAGCTTGCCTGACAAAAATTGGATTCATGCTTATGACAACGGTATGATTCTTACAAACAAACGAGTTTATGACATAAAGATGTTGCCTACTATTTACTTGTTGGACGAAAACAAACGAATTATACTGAAAGATACTTCACTGGATGAGATTGAAAGCTTTTTCTTGTCGAAGGAATAAAAGGGAGTCTTTTGATAATAGAAAAAGTCCGAATGCAATACATCCGAACCTTTTCATCTACAACTTTAAATTATTATATTAGGAAAGTTAGGTCAAAAAACTTTTTTCTAAGATAGTTTTTGCAAGAAAACGCTTATTTATTCTATACAAAATTATACAAATTCTTTTTTCAACAGCTCAACCCAATTAGTTAAGCGTTCTTCCGTTTCATCGTATTCGTTATCCTCATCTAAGGCTAAACCCAACCACTTCCCTTCAACCACGGCAGAAGAGTCATCATAAGTATAACCTTCATCAGGAATCTCACCTACAATCTTANNATGAGCTTGAGAATGATGCGCTATCTCCCAATCCAAAAATGGCTACTGTTTTATCTGTGAAATCCATTCTTGAAGAAAATGTTGGAAGAAAACCCTCCCAATCGTCTTGCAGATCACCCATGCCTGTTGTGGAAGCTCCCAAGATTAGATACTTATAAGGTTGAACTGTTTCAACTGAAACGTCCTCAACATTATAAATATCGGCTTCACCATTAAACATTTGCTTTATTCTACCTGCAATTGATTCTGTATTCCCTCCTGAACTTCCGTAAAGTATGGCTATTTTATTCATTGTCTATTCTAAGTTTTAAAATTAAAAGAGTAATTTCAAGTATAAACACAAAAATAGGAATTTTGTTTGGATTATTCATTTCTGCAAAGATTATTTGCCTCACATATACGATTATTTCAATGCATATAATCAAGCAACTTTTGTATATACTGGAAAAAACTACTACTTTTGCAAATACAAATGTCATTTGTAAGTTGGCGCGATAGTTCAATGGATAGAATAGAAGTTTCCTAAACTTTAGATCCGGGTTCGATTCCCGGTCGTGCTACTTTTGAAAGTTGTATAGTCTTGTTTGTAATGAATATGGGGATGTTAAACATTTACAAATGAACAAAATATGAAAAAACAGCCTATTACACGAAAGGTTCACTTCCCGTTACACCCACTATTAATGTATCTGGAGTACTATTCAGCTGTTTTGTTTGTGCTTGGGTGGACATACTAAAATGAAAAAGGCTGTATATAAGGCGTATAGTTGAAAAGGTTTATAGACCCTAACTCATGATGGCAGCATAAGGGAAGATTATTTTCAACGTTTCAAATGTGAATAGGACATTGGGCAAATGGAAAGGAGGAAAACCTCCTTGAATAGAGGCAATGTCACCTATTAACTATGACTAAAAAGAGGATGACTGCCCCACCCCATTTTATTTATATGCTTAAATTTTACTACCTTTGCGCACTCAAAAATAAAAAAGAATATATAATGGCATTACAATGCGGTATTGTTGGACTTCCTAATGTGGGTAAGTCAACCCTTTTCAATTGTTTATCGAATGCAAAAGCTCAAGCTGCGAACTTTGCATTCTGCACAATAGAACCCAATATTGGAGTAATTACTGTTCCAGACGAAAGAATAAATAAATTATCGGAAATTGCTAAACCACAACGTGTACAACCCACTACGGTTGAGATTGTTGACATTGCAGGCTTGGTAAAAGGCGCTAGCAAAGGTGAAGGTCTAGGTAATAAGTTTTTGGCAAATATTCGCGAGACGGATGCTATATTGCACGTGTTGCGATGCTTCGACGACGAAAATGTAACTCACGTTGATGGAAGTGTTAATCCAGTAAGAGACAAAGAAATTATCGATGTTGAATTACAACTAAAGGATTTAGAAACTATTGAAGCACGTATAGGACGTGTTGAAAAATTAGCCAAAACAGGCCAAGACAAAGATGCTATCAGAGCATTTGATGTGTATTCTAAAATCCGTGAGGTATTGTTGAAAGGCGAATCTGCACGTACTGTTAAATTCGAAAGCAAAGAAGATACTAAAATGGCCAATGAGCTTTATCTTCTTACTTCAAAACCTGTTATGTATGTTTGCAACGTGGATGAAGACAGTGCAGTGAGTGGGAACAAATACGTTGATCAACTGCGCGAAGCCGTTAAAGACGAAAACGCAGAGATATTGGTTGTAGCTGCTAAAACAGAATCGGAGATTGCTGAATTAGACACCTATGAAGAGCGTCAAGAGTTTCTCTCAGAAATAGGATTGGAAGAGTCGGGTGTTAATCGTCTTATCAAATCAGCTTATCAATTGCTCAATCTAAAAACATATTTCACAGTTGGTCCCCTCGAAGTGCGTGCTTGGACTTTTGAAGATGGCTGGAAAGCACCACAATGTGCAGGGGTAATACATACAGATTTCGAGAAAGGTTTCATTCGTGCCGAAGTGATCAAGTACGAAGATTTTATCAGCTATGGTTCAGAGAATGCTGTTAAAGAGGCTGGCAAAATGAGTGTGGAGGGAAAAGAATATGTTGTGCAGGATGGGGATGTGATGCATTTCAGGTTTAATGTGTAAAGAGTTAAAAGTGAAGAAGTAGAACTTTTGCACAAAATGTGCAACCTTTTAAAGCAAATATATTTTGTCATGATTATGGCAACTGTAGAGACGTCGATTTATCGCGTCTCTTTTGCTTTGTATACACGCTATAGTAGCTGACCGACGGGTTCATTAAACTACAAAGTACCACATACACCATAACCCAAATATCAGACCTCACAAAATCTTCCTCAATTCTTCCCGCTTCAACACCGTCACCTCCCGTTTATCAATGGAAATAACCCCTTTCTCCACCAACTCACTAATAGTGCGGGCCAAGGAAGGGCGCTGAACGCCAAAATACTCTGCCAATTGTGTGCGGTTTCTTTTCAGAGTGAAGGTGTTTTTCTCTTCTGAAGAATGCTCTAATATAAAGAGAGAGAGTTTTCCTTTGATGCTCTTGATAGATATCATTTGTAGTTTTTGGGATAAAAACACAGTCATATTGGAGTTGAGCTTCAAGAAATTGGTCAACAAGATTTCGTTTCTCATCATTTCGCTTAGCCACATATCTTTGGGAATCAACAAGAAATGACACTCTTCAATAGTGATGACATCCACTGGGAAACGATTGTTCTGCGCAAACAGAAAAGCAGGTGCTAAGGGGCGTACTGCATCAATGAACTCTATCTCCAATGAGTTCCCTTCTTGCGTAATCATTTCAGTACGTACAGTTCCTTTCACCAGGAGGTAGAGGTGCTTTATCTGATCGCCTTGCCTGGCCACAGTCTTGCCTTTCTCATATACATATCTGTTGCTCACCAAGCGCGTCAGAAAAGCTTGCTGTTCTTTTTGGTCTATTTCAGCAAAAAGGGGGCAGGAAGAGATATCGTAGTCAAGCATACTCAAAACATAATTGTTGATTCATTATCAAAGATAGATAACTTAGTTTCTTTCCCATTTAAATAATAGTTAATTATTGAAAGTGTAACTTGGGTTACATCTTTTGCTTCTTTCATTAGCTAAATTTGCAATCAAATATAGAACCAGACAATTAAAAAACTAAAATAAAAAGAAAATAGCACTATGAGTAAAATGTTTTGTTATCAATGTCAAGAAACTTCTAAGAACGAAGGTTGCACCGTGAAAGGTGTGTGTGGGAAAACAGCAGATGTAGCCAATATGCAAGATTTATTGATGTATTTGTGTAAAGGAATTTCACATTATACTGTTCGTCTGAGAGCGAATGGGGTAGAGGTGCCACAAATAAATAAATTTATTGTCGACAGTTTGTTTATGACTATTACCAATGCCAACTTCGACTTGAAAAGATTCAACGTGCGTGTTCACATCGCTTACGAAATGCGCAATGCAGCTAAAGAAAGATTACAAAACTTGGGTGTAAGTATCGATGATATTACTTATTCAGGTTCACATTGGATGGGCGAAACTGAAGAAGAGATGTTTGACAAAGCTGTTGAAGTAGGTGTGCTTGCCACAGAAAACGAAGATGTACGCTCGCTACGCGAATTGACTATCTACGGCCTCAAAGGAATGGCTGCTTACGCTGAACATGCTTTCAATTTAGGCTATGAAGACAACGACATACATGCATTCATTCAGCAAGCATTGGTGGATACTACCAACGACAGCTTGAACGCTGACGAGCTAACACAATTGGTGTTAAAAACAGGTGAGTATGGTGTGAAAGTGATGGCATTGCTTGACAGTGCAAATACTGGAAGCTACGGACATCCTGAAATTACTAAAGTAAACTTGGGTGTAGGTACCAATCCTGGTATCCTTATCAGTGGTCACGACATGAAAGACATGGAAGAGTTGTTGAAACAAACTGAAGGAACAGGCGTTGACGTTTACACACACAGCGAAATGTTACCAGCCCATTACTATCCTGCATTCAAGAAATACACTCATTTCGTAGGTAACTACGGTGGTTCATGGTGGCAACAAACCAAAGATTTCGAAACATTTAATGGTGTAGTTTTGTTTACTACAAACTGTACAGTGCCACCGTTGAGAAGCTCTACCTANNATGCGTTGAGAAGCTCTACCTATTCTGATAGAGTTTATACAACAGGAGCTTCTGGATTCGATGGATTTCCTCATATTGCTGACAGAGAAGATGGAAAATCAAAAGATTTTTCAGTAATTATAGAACACGCAAAGAAATGTGAAGCTCCTACAGAAATTGAAACTGGTGAAATAGTTGGAGGTTTTGCTCACAATCAAGTGGCAGCTTTAGCTGACAAAGTAGTTGATGCTGTGAAAACAGGGGCTATACGTAAGTTCTTTGTAATGGGTGGATGCGATGGACGCATGAGAGGAAGAAACTATTACACTGAGTTTGCAGAAAAACTGCCGCAAGATACAGTAATCCTTACTGCAGGTTGTGCAAAATACAGATACAACAAATTGCAATTGGGCGATATCAACGGCATTCCACGTGTCTTGGATGCAGGACAATGTAACGACAGCTACTCATTAGTAAAAATCGCGTTGAGCTTGCAAGAAGCTTTTGGATTGGACGATTTGAACGATTTACCAATTGCATACAACATTGCATGGTATGAGCAAAAAGCGGTTATTGTATTGCTTGCGTTGCTATCATTGGGAGTTAAGAATATTCATTTAGGACCAACATTGCCTGCATTCTTATCGCCAAACATTGTGAACGTACTTGTAAACAATTTCGGTATATCGGGCATTACATCGGTGGATGAGGATATGAAGGTGTTACTTGAGGCTTAATAATCTGACATCGCAAAGATAGTGCTGGTTTTTAGCCAATAAATTTGGGAGTAGATAGAAAGAGTTGTCAGA
This sequence comes from Bacteroidales bacterium UBA2632, assembly GCA_002359825.1. Taxonomy (GTDB): domain Bacteria; phylum Bacteroidota; class Bacteroidia; order Bacteroidales; family Dysgonomonadaceae; genus UBA2632. The sequence continues at coordinate 11,014 of DENY01000175.1, read as the reverse complement.
ATGATAGTTGTAAGGGGTTGTTTGTGAGGAAATGTATTGTTTTTGCTCTGCAAATGTGCTAATCCTCTTGGAAAAGTGCTCTTGCAACGTTGCAAGAGCACTTTCTGCAAGGAAAACCATGCTTGCAGTATTGCAAGCATACTAATCCGCATGGAAAAGCACCCTTGCAACACTGCAAGCATACTTATCTGCGTGGAAAAGTATACTTGCAACTCAACATGGATACTTTTCTGCATGGAAAAGCGAATAAATATTCATCAATAACTCTTAAAACGTGAGACAGGTGCTCAAGCTACACGATATGGACATATTTTGAACTATAAACTCAATAAATATTTACAATTATGGCAACATTTGAAACAGCAAAAATATTCACGATGGGCGACTCCATAGAATACACTTCTGGAGGAGTAATCAGCAAACAAATCATCAAAAGCAAAGAAGGAAACGTTACTCTTTTCTCTTTCGATAAAGGGCAAGGACTGACTGAACATAGTGCATCCTATGATGCCTTGGTGCAGGTGATTGATGGCGAAGTTGAAATAAAAATTGACGGTAATCCATGTCAATTGAGAAAAGGAGACTGCATCATTATGCCAGCCAATGTTCCACATGCACTACATGCAGTGGAATCTTTCAAAATGATATTAACAATGATAAAAGGATAAATAGAATTATATGAGTGAATTTATAAATAACTCAA
>DENY01000175.1:4306-10259 GCA_002359825.1 Bacteroidales bacterium UBA2632 | reverse complement strand
CAAGAGATGATAAACAGCAATCTGTTGACAGAACAAGAGATTCTTGAATTCTGCGACATACACACTGACATCTTAGATGGAAATATCGACCAAAGTGGAGCAAAAGCAATTCCTGCAGGTCATCCAGTAGATACTTTCAAGAAAGAGAATGTTGCGCTTAAGAAAGAGACTGAAAAAGCTCACAACCTCATTGCAACGGTCAATGCATTGACTGCTGACAAGCTACCAGGTTTTGTAATGCAACTGCGTACTTTCTTCAATGCGCTGTCCGATATTGACAAACATTACAAAAGAAAAGAGTATTTGCTATTTCCTTATTTAGAAAAACATCTCATTACAGGACCTCCCAAGGTTATGTGGGGCAAACATGATGAAGCAAGAATACTGCTGAACGACTCTATTAAAGCATTAAAAGGCAATATCACATCGGTTAATCAGATAAAGGCTATCATCAAAGACAATTTGAAGCTAACGCTTGAAATGATTGATGGTATGATAATGAAAGAAGAAGAGATTCTTTTCCCCATGGCCATGGATACACTCACAGAAGAGGAGTGGTATAAGATTTACACAGAAACTTTAGAGTTTGGCTTTTGTTTGATTGATCCAGAAGAGGAATGGAAGCCTGCAGGTGTAACAATCGAAAAGCAGCAATATGTGAATGCTGGTGCCATTCAACTCTCATCAGGTGCTTTTGATATCAAACAATTGGAAGCACTCTTCCTGCACCTCCCCATCGACATTACTTTTGTAGATGCTAATGACAAAGTTGCATTCTTCTCACACAGTCCCAATCGAGTATTCGAGCGCAATCGTTCCATTATCGGTCGCGATGTACGAATGTGTCACCCACCCAGTAGTGTGAACATTGTTGAGCAAATCATAGCGGATTTCAAGAGTGGAAAAGAGAACAAAGCAGTGTTCTGGATGTCCAACTTCATGGGAAGGTTCATCTACATTGAATATTCGGCTGTGAGGGACAAAGAGAACAACTACCTTGGTGTTGTAGAGGTTACGCAAGATATCACAGCTATGCGTAAGTTGGAAGGCGATCAACGATTGCTTTCTTATAGCGATAAATGACTGTGTCACTTTAATTGCAAATCAAAATAATTTATAGCGGTGTTTCTAACGAAATACCGCTATATTTGTGCCCACAAACATAAAAAACAAGTATGGATTCAGTTGAAATAGTTGGCTACTTTGCCATGACTTTTTTAGTGCTCTCGTTTATACCAAAACAGATAGTTCGTATTCGTGTTATCAATCTTATTGGTTGTCTTTTCTTTGTAGCTTATGGTATAATGCTACAAGCATGGCCAGTAGCAATTTCTAATGGATTTGTTGCAATCATACAAATCTATCATTTAATAAAGATGAGGATGGAGAGAACTCGAGTGTAGCTTTATCCCGCCACATTCGTTTCAATGCCCAATTGCTTCACTTCATTAGCAATCTTGTTCAATACTTCAAGAGAAACCTTTTCGAGCCCCTTTGCAGGTGTTTCTCTGTCGATAGTGTAAATCATCACCTCGCGAGGGTTCAGCTCTTTTACGAGCTCCAGCCATGCTGATACTTCCTTCTCTGTGGTGTTGTCAATGGTTTGTCCTTCAAATGTACCCTTCAGAAACATTGTTTGCAATATGAAATTACCTTCGAATCGGTGGTAGAATTTCACTTGATTGGCAACTGTGTAAGTAGGGGAGTTGGGGCGGTCAATGAGCCGAACTGTCTCGTCAAAAGCAGAGTCTAGTTTCAAAATTGGACTTTCAATTTTCTGCAATGCCTCAAACACGCTTTGTTTTCCAGCACTTATTCCGTTTGTCAGTACACTTATTTTCGCTGCAGGGCAATACTTATTTCGCATCTCAATAGTATCGTCAATCACTCCGGCAAACTCAGGGTGCATAGTGGGTTCACCATTCCCTGCAAAGGTTATCACATCAAGTTTTGTGTCTTCTTCTCTCAGTTTAATCAGCTTATCTTCCAACGCATCCTTCACATTCTGACGAGTGGGTAACNNTGTTCTGAAGTTCTCATTAAATCCGCACTCACAATAGATGCAATCGAAATTGCACAATTTGCCATCATAGGGCAATAAGTTTATTCCCAATGATGCACCCATTCGTCTGCTGTGAAGTGGACCAAAAACTATTTCGCTAAATAATATAGTTGACATATATATATATATTCTTCTGTTTAAAACCAAGATATGATTTGTTCTAATCCGAATCCTACAACTACATAACGTGCAAATTTTCCTAACGTCATAAAGAGTAGCACCAGCCAAGGATTAGCGCGCATAAATCCAAGAGCAAGGGCAATGATATCGCCCACACCAGGGAGAAAGACAAAGAAGCTCATAATAGCTCCCCTCCCATGAAGCCAATCTTGCACTTTTTCGATGCGTTCTCGCTTCACTTTCATAAAGCGCTCTATCCATTCTATTTTACCAAACGAACCTAACCAGTAGTTCGTCATTCCTCCAATAGAGTTGCCGATAGTAGCAATAATTACTGACGTCCATATATCAAAACCAGCAACAATTAGCCCGCCAAAAACAACTTCCGACCCAAAGGGCAATATGGTAGCAGCCAAAAAGGATGCCATGAACAATCCGAAATATCCCCATTCTACAAACCCGTCCAACATAGTTTAAATCAATTACGAATTATTAGTTACGAATTATGAATGGTGTGTACATTGATCATCCGCTTGTGATTATTCTTTGTGGTTTATTGAGAAACACAAAGCATAGCGTCTCTTCTTTTTACTCTTATCAATGCGCTTCCAACCAATTTTTTCCCGACCCACAATCGGTCTTCAAAGGAACACTCAGTTTGTAAGCATTCTCCATTTCTTCTACTACTATTTTTTTNNNNTCATGCACCTGAAGTATCATCTTCGATTTCAATTTCTTTTCTTCAAACCTTTTGAAGATACGAATCATTGCCACTTTGATGATATCTGCTGCGCTGCCCTGAATAGGGGCATTGATAGCATTTCTCTCTGCATATCCTCTCACAATGCCATTCCTGGAGTTGATATCAGGCAAGAAACGCTTTCTTCCAAATAGGGTTTCTACATAACCATTCTCTCTTGCCTTTTCTTTACTTGTTTCCATATATTTCTCCACATCAGGATAAGTTTCAAAATATCCATCAATCAATTCTTTGGCTTCGCCACGAGGAATGGCCAAACGCTCAGACAAACCAAACACTGATATACCATAAATGATACCAAAGTTGGCAGTCTTTGCCTTGTTACGCATATCGCCTGTAGCTTCTTCTAAGGGCACTTTAAATATTTTGGCAGCAGTTGCACTATGGATATCCAAATCGTTATTAAATGCCTCAGTCATGTTCTTGTCGTTACTCAAATGTGCCATAATGCGCAATTCAATCTGAGAATAGTCGGCAGATAGGAAAGTACAGCCTTCATCGGGGATGAAAACCTTTCGCATTGCCCTGCCTCGTTCGTCCCTAATGGGTATGTTTTGCAAATTGGGATTGGTGCTGCTCAATCGTCCTGTTGCTGCTACGGTTTGATTGAACGATGTATGTATCTTGTTCGATCGAGGATTGATAAGCAATGGGAAAGCATCAATGTAGGTGCTCAACAGCTTTTTCACTCCCCGATATTCTAAAATCTTTTCAATAATAGGGTGTACGTTGCGCAGTTTTTCCAACTCCCCCTCGCTGGTGCTATATTGGCCTGTCTTCGTCTTTTTGGCTTTGTCGCTTATCTTCATGTGGTCAAATAGTACCTCGCCAGTTTGTTTGGGCGAGTTTACATTATACTCCATGCCTGCCATTTCAATTATTTCAGCTTCCAAAGTTGACAATTCTTTTGTTAGGTCAATAGAAAGTTGTTTCAAAGCTTCTAAGTCTAATCTAACGCCTATCCACTCCATATCAGCCAACACATAGATGAGCGGACACTCTATTTCGTAGAAAAGTTTCTCGAGGTTGTTTTCTTTTAGTTCTTTCTCTAACAGGTGTTTCAACTTGAGCGTAATGTCAGCATCTTCACAAGCATATTTGCTTGCAATAGCTATATCTACATCGCGCATGTTACCTTGATTCTTTCCTCTTGATCCAATGAGTTCTTCAATCGATACTGTTTTGTACTTCAAGTAGGTTTCTGCCAGATAGTCCATGCCATGACTTGTCTCAGGATTTATCAGGTAGTGAGCAATCATGGTGTCGAATAGGGGGCCTTGCACTTTGATGTCATAGTTGCGAACCATCAAAATATCGTACTTTATGTTTTGTCCAATTTTCTCAATGGATTCATCCTCCAAGAATGGCTTCAGCAAACTTAATTGCTCTTTAGCTTCTTCCTTTTTAGCAGATAGTGCAACATAATAGGCTTCGCCTTCTTTATACGAAAATGAGATACCTACAATATCGCTTGCCAGTGGGTCGATCCCCGTTGTCTCGGTGTCGAATGCCACAGACTTTTGTAGACAAAGCTTTGCGTTAAGTTCTTTTACTCCCTCTGTTGTGTCAACAAGCGTGTACGAATTTGCTGAGGTATGTATGTCTGTATAGTTTTCGGGCAATATTTCAACAGGAACTGAAGCTTGTTCCGTCTCGGGGATATCAAAAAGGTTACCTTGCTGGTTGATTGTTGGTTTTTTAGAGGCAGGTTCAATACCAAGCACCCTGTTCAATAAAGTTCTGAACTCAAGTTCTTCAAAAATGTTTCTCAGTGCATCTTCATTGATAGGTTTACGATTAAACTTATCAATATCAACATCAATAGGGACATCTGTTTTGATGGTGGCAAGATACTTAGAGAGTATAATTTGCTCTTTGTTTTCTCTCACTCTTTTCTGTACAGCTCCTTTTAGTTTATCTGCAGTTTTAGGTCCTACACCCGGGCATCCAGGTATATTGTCTGAAGCATCGCCCATCAAACCTAATAAATCAATCATTTGGGTAGGGTGAGTGAAGTTGTATTTTTCCATAACGCTTTTATCGTTTAGAATTTCAACATCGTTATTCCCTAACCTTGGTTTGTAAATGAATATGTGCTCCTCGGTCAACTGAGCATAATCCTTATCTGATGTCATCATATACACATCAAACTCATCTTTGTTGGCACGTTTGGCAATAGTACCCACAACATCGTCAGCTTCATATCCAGTCACTTCAAGGATGTCGATGTTGTATGCTTCAATTATTTGTTTAATAATTGGCACAGAGAGCTTTATGTCTTCAGGAGTCTTTTCTCGTTGTGCTTTATATTGCTCAAATTCTTCGTGTCTGAAAGTCAATCCCGGAGGATCGAAGGCCACAGCAATGTGCGAGGGGTTTTCTTTACGAAGCACCTCTTCAAGTGTATTGATAAAGCCAAATATGGCAGAGGTATTGATTCCCTTAGAATTTACTCTTGGGTTTCTAATAAATGCATAAAAGGAGCGATAGATGAGCGCATAAGCATCAAGCAGGAAAAGTTTTTTTCTCATAACTATATTGGAACAATGATTATATTGTATTGTTTAGATGAACACTAACTGGTGAGAGTTTAGGAACAAAAACACTTAATAGAATGTAAAGTTACAAATAAATGTTGCTATCAGGTCTTTTATTTTTAAATTTGTGTTTAATTTACTTCATTCATGAATTATAAGGATCTTGCCGTAGCAACTATTAGTAAGGAGTTGAAGAGATTTGACATTTTGTATAACTCAATTAGAAGTGAGAACCCTCTTCTTCAGAAAATGATTGAGTATTTGTACAAGGCTGATGGAAAAAAAATACGTCCCATTCTTTTGCTTCTCACAGCAAAAGCTCTGGGTGAAGTGAATGATAGAACCTACCATGCTGCTGTTACTATTGAGCTTTTACATACTGCCACGCTCATTCACGATGATGTGGTGGACGATGCAGATATGAGACGTGGACAACCTTCGCTCAATAGCATTTTTGATAATAGAAAAACTGTG
>DENY01000175.1:3769-4257 GCA_002359825.1 Bacteroidales bacterium UBA2632 | reverse complement strand
GAAGAAGAATACTTTAATGTAATTCGAAAAAAAACGGCTTCATTATTGAGTGCGTGTATGAAAATAGGTGCTCTTACGGTGAATGCAGATAGAGATGTGGTAGATAAATTCTCGGAATTGGGCGAACTCATTGGTATGAGTGTGCAATTGCGCGACGATATTTTTGATTACTATAACGATAATATTGGCAAACCAACCGGTAATGACATCAGAGAAGGCAAGGTTACACTCCCATTACTATACACTTTACATCATACAAGCGAAATTGATAGTCAACGCTCCAAAACTATTATACAAAACAAAGAATTTACCGACGAGAATATTGCTTATCTTATCGATTTTGCAAAAAGGAACGGTGGTATTGACTACACTTACTCTATCTTAAAGAAAACTACCGATAAGGCTAAAGAGATTGTACACCATATGAACTTATCTTCACAAGATTTGAAAGAATCTTTCTTGTCAGTAATTCAGTATCTCAAAGAACG
>DENY01000175.1:0-3624 GCA_002359825.1 Bacteroidales bacterium UBA2632 | reverse complement strand
TCAAATCCACGGCGATGGATTAGACGATCATCTGATGAAAACTCAAAACACGGTCGTGAAAATGTTTTGAATCGATAAAATGATGCTTTTTTGAGCAAATATGCTGAAAAAATGACGTGATAGAAGAAAAATCCCGCTCAAATTGGAAAATCAACGGCTAAAGAAAGAATTCTACACTGAGAATTGGATTTTTAAGGCATGAATGGCGCAAATTAGGACAAGAAAACGAAAATAATCTTTTGCCAAACATTTTCACGGCCGTGTTTGCAATTTTCATCTGTTTGAAACATTTTCATGGTGATGTAGATGTTTTGAAAAGATATAGCGAAAGTTTACTCACAATAGACTGATTTTAGCACTCAATAAAAAAAGAGACCCTACAAAGTAGAATCTCTTTTCAGAATATTATTCAGGGCGCTCAGCTTTATTTCTTAGGTAATTTTTTAATGCCCATATTCCACAAAGTGAAGCCATTAATATCTGCATACTGTTGAATAGTTTTGCTTACTGGCGTGCCTGCTCCATGACCTGCATTTGTTTCAATACGAATCAAAACTGGATTTTCACCACTTTGCTTGTCTTGTAATTCTGCTGCAAATTTAAAACTATGTGCTGGTACAACTCTGTCATCGTGATCTCCAGTCAATATGATAGTTGCAGGGTATTCTACTCCTGCTTTTACATTGTGTACAGGAGAATATCCATAGAGATAGTTAAACATCTCCTCACTCTCTTCTGCAGTCCCATAGTCGTATGCCCAGCCTGCTCCTGCTGTAAATGTGTGATAGCGTAGCATGTCTAACACTCCCACTTGAGGAATTACAACTTTCATCAACTCTGGACGTTGCGTCATCACTGCACCTACAAGCAGGCCTCCATTAGATCCTCCTCTGATAGCTAAGTAATCTGAAGAGGTATAGTTTTCACTAATTAGATATTCAGCAGCAGCAATAAAATCATCAAATACATTTTGTTTCTCCAGTTTTGTACCTGCTTCATGCCAAGCTTTACCATACTCACCTCCACCGCGAAGATTGGCTGCAGCGAATACACCTCCATTATTCATCCAAACAGCGTTAGCAACACTAAAAGAAGGAGTTAAACTAACATTAAAACCACCATAACCATATAACATAGTTGGATTTTTACCATTTAGCTCTATGCCTTTCTTATAAATGATAATCATAGGTATTTTTGTCCCATCTTTTGAAGTATAAAAAACTTGCTTGCTTTCAAAATTATCTCCATTGTATTCCATCTTTGGGGTCCAATATACTTCATAGTTTCCCTCTTTTGGACGGAGTTTATAAATAGTTCCAGGGGTGCTATAGTTTGTAAATGAAAAGTACAATTCCTTATCATCAATTTTACCACTAAAGCCTCCTGCACTACCTATTCCAGGCAATTCTATTTCTCTTACAAGTTTTCCATCATAGTCGTATTGAAGTACTTTAGATAAAGCATCAACCATATATGTTGCAAATATGTATCCTGAACCCGTAGAAATACTCAACACGTTTTCAGTTTCAGGAATTATATCTTTCCAGTTTTCTGGTGTTGGTTTTGCAACATCAGTTGTTACCATGCGCTGATTAGGAGCATTCAGGTTTGTAACTATAAAGAGTTTACTTCCTTTGTTATCAGCAACGTAAGTGTCTGTTTCAATATTATCATCAATGGTTATTATTTCACTACTTGCATTTGTCAAATCATTAAGGAACAGTCTATTGCCTGATGTTGAGATCCCTCCAGAGATAATCAAATATTTATCATCTTCGGTAACACTTCCACCTACATAGCGATATTTCTCTTTCTCTCCGAAAACCACTTTATCNNTAATATAATTTATGTTGATCAGTTTTTGCCGAAAGCTCACTCCCTTCAGGTTTGTCATAGCTTGAGTAGTAGAATCCATCGTTAGCTACCCAAGAAATACCACTAAATTTAACATCAACTAAAGTGTCTTCTAAAACTTTCTTAGTCTCAGCATCTATAATAATAATTTTTCTCCAATCACTTCCGCCTTCAGAGATAGAGTAAGCAACAATGCTCCCATCTTTAGAGAAGCTAACTTCTCCCAGAGAAGTTGTACCATCTTCAGAAAATGTATTGGGGTCTAAAAAGAGTTCTTCCTCACCATCATCACCCTTCTTACGATACATTACATATTGGTTCTGCAAACCATCATTTTTATAGTAATACGTATATTCTCCCTCTTTGAATGGGGCAGACAACTTCTCATAATTCCAAATTGCAGTGAGTTCTTCTTTCAACGCATCTCTAAAAGGTATTTGATCAAGGTAATCAAAGGTAACTTTGTTCTCCTCTTTTACCCATGCCTCTGTTTCAGGACTTCTGTCATCCTCAAGCCAACGGTAGGGATCTTCTACTTTTGTACCAAAATAAGTATCCGTTACAATTTTCTTTTCTGTTTTAGGATAGACAAGCTTTGCCTGCTTTTGCTTACATGAGATTACCATAAGTACTACTAAAAAAAATAATAATGTTTTTGCTTTCATAATTAATCGAGATTTTTTTATTCAAAGTATGAAATTACTCATTTTCGTCCTATTTTTCTTAATAATCGAGAAAAATGTTGGCAATACTTACCCATCGAATGTGCAAATCTCTTGTGCTTTATTGAAATTGAGGTATAAAAAGAACACAAAACACCCATGTTCTCTGTATTCTATGGTATAGAAAACATTAAAACATGGGTGTTTTATTAAATTNNGGGTTTTCCATAACCCACCACCACTATATCCGTTTCTGGTGAAGCAGTTGAAGTTGCACTGCCATTTCCATTTTGCAATCTAAAATTTGCAGAAATTTCAACATTTGAAGCTGATTTTCCACCTGATTTCATCAATGCAATATCTTTGGACATAAGTTTTATTACCCTGATTAACTCTGCATCCAACGCGGGGTCAATGCCTTCAGTTGTCTTCACATTAGACACTTCGCCTTTAGNNTGCTTTTCCACCTGATTTCATAAATGCTATATCTTTAGGCATAAGTTTTATTACCCTGATTAACTCTGCATCCAACGATGGGTCCACGCCTTCAGTCGTCTTTACATTAGAGACTTCGCCTGTAGCATTTACGTCATAAGTAGCTCTTGTAACTCCCATTATACCGTTTTCTTGTGCACTAACTGGGTATCTTACATTTTTAGCTATGAATTCATAAAAAGCTTTATCAGAAGCATCGTCTTTTATATCAACAACAGATACAGGACCTTTTTCTTTGAGTTTATTAGTTGCTTCTTTATCAAGTTCATCTTTCAGACTCAGTCTAAAAACTACTGGCATTGTGAATCTAACGTTCACATTTTGCCCTCTTTGAGTACCAGGTTTCCATTTGGGCATCATCTCAATTACTCTAATAGCTTCTGCATCCAACAAGGGGTCAACGCCGCGTTCTATTTCAATATCTGTGATGCTACCATCCTTATTGATTACAAAGCTTGTAATTACTCGTCCTTGCGTTCCACTTTTTTGCGCTTCTACTGGGTATTTGATGTTGTCTCCCAAGAATTTCATCAGGGCTTGCACACCACCAGGAAATTCAGGTTGATTCTCAACTACCACAAATACATCTTCTTTATAGCTCTTTTTTTGATTG
>DENY01000176.1:16076-16608 GCA_002359825.1 Bacteroidales bacterium UBA2632 | reverse complement strand
AGCCTGCAAGATGGGTTAAAACTAATACGAGTGCACGTACCAAAAGCAATATAGATAGATTTACCAAGTATAGTATTAGGTGTGAAAGCATTAACAGTGCTGGTCTTCCATTTTTCTATTTGTTGAAGTATCGGGTAAGCTTTAACAATTCTAAAAACAAGAGCTGCTATATTGGTCTTGCTAAAAACAAACCTTGGACTTATTCACGAGCGTTATGGGTAAACTTCGCACGAATGCAAAAATATGGAGAAAAGCTACGTGAAAGTGTCAGTCTTCATCTTTTTGAATAATGATGTTGTAAGAAGCGACCCTTATAGGTATTTCAGAAGATGTATGCTGAGCGAACCAAAATAAGAAAAAACAAAATCATTACCCTATTGTAACACACGTATTCGAATTAAGCGGAGTTTCACTGCCGCAAAATTGCACGAGCGAGAAAAAAACACAAAAAACCTTACAAAGAAAAAGAACAAGATAATATTTTTTTGTCTCTTAAATAATTAATTACCTTTGCAAACTTTATTTTTTTGAA
>DENY01000176.1:12989-15939 GCA_002359825.1 Bacteroidales bacterium UBA2632 | reverse complement strand
TTTATCAACTGAATCTACCCTCGAGTCTCCTTCACTTTGTGAACGATGCCTTGATGGCAATTTTCTTCTTTCATGTAGGCATTGAAATAAAAAGAGAGGCCATTGTGGGCGAACTATCCTCATTCAAAAAAGCCATGTTTCCTGCAATAGCTGCACTGTTTGGAGTTGCAGTTCCCGCTCTTATTTTTACGTATGTCACGCGCGGAACAGGTTTTGAGAAAGGATGGGCCATACCAACAGCCACTGATATAGCTTTCTCACTGGGAGTTTTAGCAATGTTGGGCAAGTCTGTGCCCTTCTCATTGAAGATATTTTTAACAGCGCTGGCTATTTTCGATGATTTGTGTGCCATACTGATTATTGCTTTCTTTTACGGAAAGTCTCCAACATTAATTTACTTGGGAGGAGTTGTTCTTTGCATAGGTGCTGCATTATTTGTACTTAAAAAGATTCGCAACAACAAAGCTCGCAATATCCTCTTTGTATTTGCGGGGTTCGTAATGTGGTACTGCATGTACAACTCTGGGATTCATGCCACCTTTGCTGGTATTATTATGGCAATGTTGCTTCCTGTTAGCAAAATTAACCGATACGAATCACTTCTTAGCTTTCCAGTTGATTTCATTATTATCCCAATTTTTGCTTTAGCTAATACAAGTTTATATATTTCGGGAGCTTCGTTTGCCAACTTGGCATCACCTCTATCAATGGCTATTATATTAGGCCTATTCATTGGAAAGCCTCTTGGAATAATAACCGCAACATTTTTGTTAGTTAAAACTAAGATTGTCAACTTACCAAAAAATGTAACATTACGCAAATTCTTAGGAGTGGCCTTCTTGGCAGGTATTGGCTTCACCATGTCCATTTTTATATCTACACTGGCTTTTGAGAATAAATTTGATGGAGATACAGCAAAGTTAGCAGTTTTAATTGCTTCGCTATTATCTATGATAGTTGGTTTTATATGGCTCAAATTGAGCTTCCCACCCAAACAAGAAGAAGAGCATGAAGTGAGAGTTATTAAGCCATAACTATAGAAGGCATTATTGCATCATTTGCAGTAGGGTGCCAGATTTGTGTGTCCGCCTTTGATAAATAATCCTTAGCGCATGTTCTAAACTTTACGAACTGAACGTCACGAGTTTTACAATAAAATAATTACCTTTGTCTCTATTCATAAAAAACAAAGCTTATGCAATCGGTACGACCAAAGAAAAGTCTGGGACAACATTTTCTGAATGATAACACTATCGCAAAACGAATTGCAGACACGCTAGATGGATTTCCACAACTACCCGTGCTGGAAGTGGGGCCTGGTACAGGTGTATTGACTCGTTTTTTGATTGAAAAAGAAAGAGACCTCACAGTAGTAGAACTTGATAGAGACTCTGTAACCTACCTAAAGCAAAACTTCGCTGACCTTGAGCACAACAGAATTATTGAGGCCGATTTTCTACAGTTAGATTTGTCACTCCTATATGATGACAAGTTTTGCATCATAGGTAACTATCCTTACAACATATCATCGCAAATATTCTTTAAAGTACTCGATAATAGAGACGCAATACCCTGTTGTACTGGAATGATTCAAAGAGAAGTCGCACAGAGAATAGCTGCGGGTCCTGGCAGCAAGACTTATGGTATATTGAGTGTGTTACTACAGGTATGGTACGATGTGGAGTATCTATTCACTGTTGATGAAGATGCTTTCACGCCTCCCCCGAAAGTGAAATCGGCCGTAGTTCGACTCGTGCGTAACAATCGCATAGCAATGGATTGTGATGAGAAACTTTTTAAAAGAGTAGTAAAAACAAGTTTCAATAAACGGCGCAAAATGTTGCGCAATTCCGTGAAACCTCTCATTGGCGAGAACACCGATGTGTTGCAACATCCGATTTTCACAAAACGACCCGAACAGCTTTCGGGTGCTCAATTTGAAGAACTTACCAATATGCTGGAACCATTTATTGTAATCAATTAAATTGAAAAAATAAATAAGATCAAATCATTTTCATTCATTACTAAATAAACAATAAGCAATGGCGGAACTCAAACTCTTTTATCACAAAGACAACGTTATACGTCTGAGCAAAGACTTAAGCTTTTTAAAGCACCATGCCATTCAAAGTTTTCTTTGGATAGACCTGAATGATGTGGACGAAGAGGTGGAGAATGAATTAGAGGATTACCTTAAGATATATATCCAAGAAGAAGAGGAGATGATAGAGATTGAAATGTCGTCTCGGTATATCGAAACAGCTGATACACTCGTTGTAAACTCCAACTTCCTGCTCTCCAATTTTGAACGAGACCCTGTTTCATTTATCTTAAAGAATGATATCCTCATCACTGTAAGAAGCGAAGATTTGAGTTCGTTTCACGAAACAGTGAAAAAAATATCGGCCAATCCAAAAAACTACCCTACCGGAGCTCATGTATTGGTGGCGTTATTAGAGACACGAGTAGAGTTTGATGCCGACATGATTGAAAGCATGACGCAAAAGATTACACAATTAAGTAATAGCCTTACCCTTCAGGAAGCCGATGAAGAACTGTTAACCGAAATTAAAGACTTACAGNNACGAACCGTTTCGAGTATGTTGCGCAGCGAATTTATGCCTGCAGATCTTCAGCCCAAACTTACCATCATCATTAAAGATATTACCTCACTCATAGAACACGTAAAGTTTAGCTTCGATCGTTTGGATTATCTCCAAGATACTTTTTTGGGATATGTAAATATCGAGCAGAACAAAATAATCAAGATATTCACCATTGTTTCTGTAATCTTCATGCCTCCCACACTTATTGCAAGTATTTATGGCATGAACTTCTCATTGATGCCCGAATTAAGTACAAGATATGGATATCCTTTATCTATTGCTCTTATGATTGTCTCATCATTGATTATTCTGTTTTTCTTTAAGAAGAAGAAGTGGTTGTGAAA
>DENY01000176.1:4211-12911 GCA_002359825.1 Bacteroidales bacterium UBA2632 | reverse complement strand
ATTGGGATATTGAAATGATGTTTGCCAAATAATTAGACAACTATACAATGAGAAAAATAATTATCTCCCCCGATTCTTTCAAAGGATCACTCTCTGCAAGTGAAGTAGCCAAAGCCATAGAAGAAGGCAATAAAAGTGTTTTCTCAGATTGTGAAACGGTAAAAATCCCAATTGCCGATGGAGGCGAAGGAACTATGGAGACATTGGTGAATGCATTGGGAGGAGAAAAGGTGAAGATAAAAGTGCGCAATCCTCTTATGCAACTCATCGATGTGGAATATGGATTGGTGAATAATGGCAAAACAGCTGTGATAGAAATGGCGATTGCTAGCGGTCTAATTTTATTAAACAAGAAAGAACAAAATCCTTTACTAACTACAACTTTTGGGACGGGAGAAATAATAAAAGATGCATTAAAGCGAGGTTGTCGCTCATTTCTAATTGGGATTGGAGGTAGTGCTACCAACGATGCCGGTACAGGAATGTTGAAGGCATTGGGGTATCGTTTTTTAGATAAAAAAGGAGCCGAAACTGAGGGAACGGGTAAATCCTTGCATTCCATTTGCACAATAGATGAATCGGAAATAATACCAGAATTAAAAGAAGCTAGCTTTATGATTGCATGCGACGTAAACAACCCTTTCTCAGGACCAAACGGAGCAACTTATGTGTATGCCCCTCAAAAAGGAGCAGATGAACAAATGACAAATGAGTTGGACAAGGGAATGGAGAACCTAAGAAAACTGATTGAAACAGAAAAGAAGATTGATTTAAACATGGTATCTGGTGCAGGTGCAGCAGGTGGTTTGGGTGGAGGTTTTGTTGCATTTTTGAATGCTCAATTAAAACCGGGTATCGCAATGGTGTTAGAAGCAATTGATTTTGAAAAACATTTGCAAAATGCTGAATTAGTGATTACAGGAGAGGGGAAACTCGACGCGCAAACAGGAATGGGTAAAGCGGCAAGTGGCATATTGAATGTAGCAAACAAAAACAACATTCCAGTAATAGCTCTTGGTGGAACTGTAGAAGATGTAGAAAACCTCAACAAAATAGGGTTTGTATCTGCATTCTCAATAATGTCACGTCCAATGTCGTTAGACGAAGCCATGCAAAAAAACAATGCACAAAGAAACATCACTCAAACAACTAAACAAATTATGAGAACGATAAAACACTTTAAAAATAGATAATCAGATATGAGCGCAATAGGAACATTAATGAGTTTAAGTAATTGATCTGACATCCCAAAAAAGCAACTCTCTCCTATCGTACTATTCTTTACGCTTTATTTAGTGAATAGATAAGTCTGTAAGAGTGATTTTGAAAACTTTCAAATGTCTTATCTAGTCTATTTCAAAGCTAAACTCATCATATTCCTCTGTACGCCATGCAAATTGTTGGGTTGTGGGTGAAATAGCGAACAAAGGAGAAAATGTTTTTACTTGAACCGTTACGTTATCTGGCATAAATTCGAGAATTCGCAACCAACCATCACCACCATTCCCCANNCATTGAAAGCCATTTGTTGAACTTTTTGTCCAGCGGCATTACTGTCAGTTCGAAATCCAAGATGAGCCTTTGGATTATCAGGACTACCAATGTGTCCAGAGAACACCATCTGAATATTATTGGAAGGTTTCACAAGTTTATCGAAAATTGCTTTTCCATAATTATAATCCTCAATAGGGTAATTCTCTTTAATAATGTGTTCGCTTTTTGCGTTAAGGTAAGAATGAGTTAGTACCACAACGGTATGATCTTTATATTTTTCAGCATCCACAATAGTTTTTGCCCAACTAATAATTGTATCTCTGGGAGCAAATTCCAGAGAAAGGAATAACATTTTCCTTCCGTGTGGAGAAGTTATTTCAAAAGAGGCATTTTCCAATGTGGGAATATCTTCTGCATTATGTGCAACATCACGCAAAATCTTCATATTCTGAAAATTTTTATCCACAGGGAAATAGTGATTAAAATTAGACTTACGATTTTCAATACTTTTAAATCCATAGTCATGATTACCTAAAGCCGTAATATAAGGTACTCTTCCGTCAAGACGCTCAAATGCTCGTGACACCGATTCCCATTGCAGTTTACTTGGTTGATTCCCGAATTTACCATCAGGATTTATCATTTCGTTGTGCTCCACTAAATCACCAACAAATAACACCATCTTGATATTGAGAAGATCGATGTTTTCGCTAATCCATGCAGTCATCAATTCAAACAGAGGTTGATTGCGTCCAAACTTAACATAGCTCTGTGGGTCGGGTATTATTATCATAGACCATGAATCTTCAGCGCTTAACTTGGGTGGTTCATATTTTTGTTGCCCCTCAACTGTCAAAGTTAAGAGTAACAAGAGTGATACAAAAAGAACTGATTTATTTAGATATTCTGAAGAGCTTAAGATGCGAGATTTAGCTTCCATTGTATTGATTATTTATGAGTGAAACATGTAATGATGTAAATTCTTTGATGTTGTACATTAAACAAACACAGTTCAACTCAAATTTGTTTGTTTTCAGGGATTATACGTTGTAAAAGTGATCTTCTCGGATGGATTACTCCATCATAAAATGAATTTGAGGTTGATGCTCAGGAAAAACACCTTCAAGAAGGTCGTGTTTTTCTTCGGTATGATATCCTAATAGAGCTTGCGCCAAATCGGATATAGTCAGATTAAGATGAGTGGACAATTTTGATGCCGTATCTAACACTTGACCTTTATCAACAGATACAACCAAGTTGTTTCGAGAAAGGATCTCATCACTCACCTCAAGAGAGAAAGACTTATTAGGGTATTTCCTAGCAAAAATCTCAAGCATTTTTCGAGCATCTATTATTCTCGTCATCCCTGTGAGACTTTTTTTGGGTGGAAAACCGTATCCAGCAGCTTCTTCTACAACTACTCTGAAATCATCAAATGTTTTCTGAACCGTCATTGTTTGGTTTCTAAACAAACTATCAAACTCTTTGTATGCTGTATGAAGATTATCTGCATGTCGACTCATCAATTCATTCAGCAAAATAAGTTCTTTACCTTTGTCAAATGTTTGTGCATAGCCAAACTTATTATAAAAACTGAGTAGCCATTCTTCTTCCGGCACTAAAATGGAAAGAGGTATATTCTTTTTTTCTAACTCGTGAAACGTTCTTTTCAGCAACTCGCCCATATACCCCTTTTTGCGTGCCTCGGGAAGAGTACATGCTCCAGAGATATAAGCTATGGAAACTTCAGTGTCGCAATAGGTGAAGTTGTAGGGCAATAGTTGTAAAGAAGCTACTACTTTTTCACCTTCAAAATAGGCTAATGTGCTTTCATTCTTGTATCTCTCTTTAAAGTATATATCATAATAAGGTTGCGAATCTCCAAAACAAACTCTCCACATTTCAAGAATTTGGGATTTTGTATCAGGACTGATATACTTTATCATTTTCTAACTTTCTCTTTCACAATAAACTTCTCCAATAAAATATCAGGACGATATGACATTTTAGCTTTCCTCAATGAAGGGTAGCCCATATCTTCCTCGCGATTGATATAGGTGAACTCTGATGCTTCATTTTTCACGAATTGTTGATTAATAATTGGATATGCTCCTTGAATTTCAGCAAAAGCTTTCTCAACATGCACGATAAAAGTATCTTCATTTAATTTTGCACCCAATGAAAACGCAATAATTTCACCATCAACTTCAATGGCTCCGCCTCTCAACTCCAATGCTTCAAAGTGATCCAAATATAATGAAGTACTTTTGAAATCAAGGTCCAGTGATTCATCTGAAGACTCTCTGTTTATATCATACCACTTTTGAAGCATCTCTTTGCATCTTACGGTTTCACCCGGATATTCAGTAATTGAAATATATTTGTAATCACTGTGTTGGGCAGTAAACCGATTGATGTGATTGCGCTTGCTTTGAAGTTTTTTCCCAGAAAGGTTGATTAATTTTTCTGATGTATAGATATAGTCATATACCGAACGCTGTCTAATATACTCAAATCTCCGAGGCATTGCACTTTCAATTTCCTCTCGCATCGCCTCCGTCACACCAGACATTTCAAACTTTACGGGACAACCACACTCTTCCACCAATATTTCGATAGCGGAAACAAGATTCCCTTTACCAAAAGGGGTTAGATAAGAGCAACCACCGCGATCACTTGTAAATTTAACAAGCAAAAAATCTCGCCAAACAGCGTATTTTGTTTTGTATTTGTGTGCCCATCCGTATAAGTTAGAGAAACAGCTCTCCGAAGCACGATATGGGTTATTTATTAGGAATTTGTCTATAATTTCTTTGTCTTGTAATTCAATATCTCTGAATTCTATCATATAAATATAGTCTTGTGTAAATCTTTCAGTTGTTGTTTGAGAAAATAAAATATCAGTGAAAGAACAACCAAACTGAGATGAATGTTTAAATAAGTAAGATAACTAATACCGATGCGGTCCTATCTCTACAATCAGAAACTTTTGAAGCCCATTATATCTCTAACATCCTTGATTGTTTTCGAGGCACTTTCACGTGCTTTTTCAGCGCCCGCGCTTGCCACTTTTCGTAGATAGTCGTCATTTTTTTCCAAATCTAAGATACGCTCACGAATGGGTGAAGTAACACTAATAATATCTGTTGCTAGTTGTTTTTTCATATCGCCATAACGCATTTCACAACTGTTCCATTTTCCTTCATAGTAAGCTATTACCTCATCAGTAGAAACCACTCGCATAATTGTAAATAAGTTTTCGATATAATCAGGTTTTACTGAGTTGGGCTCTGTTGGACCTGAATCGGTAAGTGCACGCTTTACCTTTTTTTCAATCTCTTTGGGGCTATCGGATAGATAAATACAGTTGCCTTCTGATTTACCCATTTTACCGCTTCCATCCAATCCTGGTATTTTTATTAAGTCTTGCCCGAAGTTGTAAGCAACAGGTTCTTTAAAGTACTCTACCCCGTAAAAGTTATTGAAACGACGCGCAAAACGACGAGTCATTTCCAAGTGTTGCTCTTGGTCTTTACCAACTGGAACTTTGTCAGCATTGTGCATTAGTATATCAGCGGCCATCAATGTGGGGTAAGTCAAAAGTCCGGCATTCACATTTTCGGGTTGCTTGCGTGCTTTATCTTTAAAAGAAGTAGTCTTTGCCAATTCTCCCATATACACATGCATATTTAAGTAGAGATAGAGCTCACTCACTTGTGGCACATCGCTCTGTACATATATAACTGATTTATCAGGATCTATACCGGCTGCGAGATAATCCACCAATACATTTTTCACGTTTCCGTGCAACAAAGCCGGTTCGGGGTGAGTGGTTAGTGAGTGTAAATCTGCTATAAAGAAGAAACAATTGTTTTCGTCTTGCATCTTTATGAAGTTGCGCAAAGCACCATAATAATTACCTAGGTGCAAATTGCCGGTCGACCTAATTCCGCTGAGTACTGTATCCATATCTATTATTTATTTTTGAATTCACAAAGATAACAAACAATTACTTAGATTTAAAAGTAGCTCTTCAAATTTTCAATTTATCAAACCTCACATTTTTAGCGTTCATTAAATCTATACTCTAAGTGGTTTAAATAACGCAAATTAGAGAAAATTTTCCGCAAATAATTCTTTTTTCATGTTTAAAAAACCTATTTTTGTAGTCAATCTCATTCAAGGGACTAACAATGAACCAATTTATCTATAATTGAACATTTTAATAGCCCCACGAGATTGAAGTTGAAATCACTATTATCCTTTTATAAATTAAAAACAAAACTTTATGCATTGGCTAATTAATTCTACTATCGGCCGAAAATTCGTAATGAGTATTTCCGGCTTATTCTTAATCCTATTCTTGGTATTTCACATGTCCATGAATTTGGTTTTAGTGTTCTCTCCTGCGGGCTATGATATGGTCACTGAATGCTTAGGCGCGAACTGGTATGCAATTGCAGGAACACTTGTGTTGGCTGCGGGCTTTATTGTCCATATTGTATATGCAACTCTGCTTACCTTGCAAAATCAAAAAGCGAGGGGCAAAGACAAGTATGCTGTAACTAATAACAAAGACGCATCATGGTCATCAAAAAACATGTATGTGCTCGGCCTTGTTGTTTTGGCTTTCTTAGTATTGCACATGATCCAATTTTGGTATCAAATGCAGTTCAAAGAACTTTTCGGAATGGAGCTAGCTTACACCAGTAGCGCACAATTTGTGATTAATGTATTTAAACAACCACTTTATGTTGCTGTTTACTTAGTTGCATTTGTTGCTCTTTGGTTTCATTTAACCCATGGATTTTGGAGTGCATTGCACTCGGTTGGTTGGAATAACACAATTTGGATGAAGCGATTGAAAGTAATTTCAAATGTTTTCGCAACCATAATTATAGCTGGCTTCGCCTTTATACCTATATTCATTTACTTTTGTTACTAATGTACTACGCACATTAAAAGAAAAAATGATTATTTTACCTATTAGAAAAATTGAAAAATGAACAAATTAGATCCAAAAATACCGGCAGGACCTCTAGCCGAAAAATGGTCAAATTATAAAAGCTCTCAGAAATTAGTAAACCCAGCCAACAAACGTCGTTTAGATATTATTGTTGTTGGAACCGGTTTAGCAGGAGCTTCAGCAGCAGCATCACTTGGAGAATTAGGATTCCAAGTTCATAACTTCTGTATTCAAGACTCTCCACGTCGTGCACACTCAATTGCCGCTCAAGGAGGTATTAATGCAGCTAAGAATTATCAAAACGATGGCGACTCAGTATATCGTTTGTTTTATGACACTATTAAAGGTGGCGACTATCGTGCTCGCGAAGCAAATGTGTATCGTTTAGCTGAAGTTTCTAACAAGATTATCGACCAATGTGTTCCTCAAGGAGTACCTTTCGCTCGTGAATACGGTGGTTTGCTTGACAACCGCTCTTTTGGTGGTGCTCAGGTATCTCGCACATTCTATGCGCGCGGTCAAACTGGTCAGCAACTACTTTTGGGTGCATACTCAGCATTGAGTCGTGCAGTTGAGAAAAAACAAGTAAAACTACATACTCGTTACGAGATGGTAGACTTGGTATTGGTTGATGGTCGTGCTCGTGGAATCATTGCACGTAACCTTATTACAGGAAAACTAGAACGCTTTGCTGCTCACGCTGTAGTAATTGCTACTGGTGGATACGGAAACACATTCTTCCTTTCTACTATGGCTATGACTTCAAACGGATCGGCTGCATGGCAATGCTACAAAAAAGGGGCTATGTTTGGTAACCCTGGAATGGCACAAATTCACCCAACATGTATTCCAGTTCACGGTGAAACACAATCTAAACTAACTTTGATGTCCGAGTCGCTACGTAACGATGGTCGAATTTGGGTGCCAAAGAAAAAAGAAGATGCATTAGCTATTCGTGAAGGTAAACTGAAACCCACTGATATAAAAGAAGAAGATAGAGATTACTATTTGGAACGTAGATATCCAGCATTTGGAAACTTGGTACCTCGTGATGTGGCATCCCGTGCTGCTAAGGAACGTTGCGATGCAGGCTNNTGGTGTTGGAGCTACTGGTTTAGCTGTTTACCTAGACTTTGAAGATGCTATTAAGCGTTTGGGCAAAGATGTTGTAGAAGCAAGATATGGAAATCTTTTCCAAATGTATGAAAAGATTATTGATCAAAATCCTTACGAAACTCCAATGATGATCTTTCCTGCTATCCACTATACAATGGGTGGAATCTGGGTTAATTATGAGTTAATGAGTACAATTCCTGGATTATTTGCAATTGGCGAGGCCAACTTCTCTGACCACGGAGCCAACAGATTAGGAGCCTCTGCTCTGATGCAAGGTTTGGCTGACGGATACTTTGTTTTGCCATACACTATTCAAAACTACTTGGCTGATCAAATCAATGTTCCACGTTTTAGTACCGATAGACCAGAGTTTGAGAAAGCAGAAAAAGATATTGACGCTCGCATTCAAAGACTGATGAACATAAAAGGGAAACATTCTGTTGACTACTTCCACAAAAAGCTTGGCAACATTATGTGGAACAATGTAGGAATGGGTAGAGAGGCTGAAGGACTCAAAAAAGCAGTGATTGAAATTGATGCTTTGAAGAAAGAGTTTTGGTCAGATTTACGTATTCTAGGAGTTGCAGATACAACAAACCAAGAATTAGAAAAAGCATTACGTCTGGCTGACTATTTNNGCGATGCATTGAACAGAGAGGAATCTTGTGGTGGACACTTCCGCTTGGAGCACCAAACAGAAGAGGGTGAAGCTCTACGTCATGATGATGAGTTTGCATATGTTTCTTGTTGGGAATATATGGGCGAAGACAAAGAACCTGTCATGTATAAAGAACCATTAGATTATGAATTCATCGTTCGCGAACAACGAAACTACAAATCGTAAAAAAATAAACAATCATGGATATAGATATAAATATTAAAGTTAAAGTTTGGCGTCAAAAAGGCCCAAAAGATAAAGGCTTTTTCGAAACACATGAACTAAAAAACATTTCTCAAGGAAACTCTTTCCTTGAAATGATGGATATTCTTAACGAGCAACTCATCAACGAAAATAAAGAACCTGTAGTTTTTGATCACGATTGCCGTGAAGGTATTTGCGGAATCTGTAGTCTGTACATCAATGGATTCCCTCACGGACCAGATGAAGACATCACTACATGCCA
>DENY01000176.1:3932-4183 GCA_002359825.1 Bacteroidales bacterium UBA2632 | reverse complement strand
GATGGTGATACTATCACTATTGAACCATGGCGTTCAGCAGGATTTCCTGTAATTAAAGACTTGATGGTGGACCGTACTGCTTTCGACAAAATCATTCAGGCGGGCGGATATGTTTCGGTTAATACTGGAGGTGCACCCGATGCTAACTCTATACCAATTCCAAGATACAATTCAGAGGCAGCAATGGATGCAGCGGCTTGTATTGGATGTGGTGCTTGTGTAGCAGCATGTAAAAATGGATCGGCAATGCT
>DENY01000176.1:0-3688 GCA_002359825.1 Bacteroidales bacterium UBA2632 | reverse complement strand
TAATTACGGCATTAATCATTTGTTTGGTTAGTGCCGTTTTTTTATTGAAAGACAAATTGAAAATATCAGAAAAAAAGATTCAATACATTTTAGCAATGAGGTCCGGAAAATTTTTAATAATTATTTTAGGTTAAAAACCCAAATCATGAAACATTAACCGCTACATTTGTTGTTATAGGTACAGTATGTACTTAAGTTTAACGAAAAAAGAATCGAAATGAAAAAAAACAGATTATTAATAGCAGCTCTTATTGTAACATTTAGCATGATAGCTACTACAGGTTATGGACAAATACGATTTGGATTANNAAAAACAGATTATTAATAGTAGCTCTTATTGTAGCATTTAGCACGATAGCTACTACAGGTTATGGTCAAATAAGATTTGGATTAAGAGGAGAAGTTGGTTTAAACAAAGCGAGTTTTTCTAGAGAAGCAGTTGAAGTTGAAAACCTGAACTCTTTTAAACTAGGTCCTACAGTGGAAGTTATGCTTCCGGCAATGAATTTTGGTGTAGAAGCTTCTGTGTTATACAACAATGACAGAATGGATGTTTCTCAACTATCTGCTGGTGAGAATAATGTACGAGAAGAAATTAGTGTAACCAATCACTATATTGATATTCCTGTCAACGCAAAATACAAATTTGGACTCCTATTACCTGTGAAGATTTATGCAGCGGCTGGACCCTATGCAAGAATTCACATTGCAGGTGACGATATTAAATTTAAAGATGTAGTTGAAGAGGCAAAAGCAAAAGCTTTTGAAGCAGGGATTAATCTTGGCTTGGGTGTTGAAGTTTTTAGCAGATTGGCAGTAGGCGTAAATTACGGAATGCAACTGACCGATAACTACTCTGCAAATAAACCTATTTGGAGTGATGCTTTAAACAATAAAAAGAACACTTGGTCTATACAAGCAACAGTTTACTTATAAAAGAATGTCTTTGTTTGCCGATGTAATCTTACCATTAGCACTTGCTGATAGCTACACTTACATGATCCCTAAAGAATTAGAAAGTACTATTCAGCCAGGATCTAGAGTAATTGTACCTTTTGGTAAAAGTAAGTTTTACACGGCTATTGTTTTGAGAATTCATCAAAACAAACCTGAACATATAGTTTTAAAAGATATCCACTCACAGCTCGATTCCAATCCTATTGTGAATCAACACCAACTGAAGCTGTGGCAGTGGATATCTTTTTATTATATGGCACCGATGGGCGATGTATATAATGCAGCATTGCCAGCACAACTGAAACTGGAGAGTAAAGCATACGTGTCTCTTGCAAACAGTTATCTTAATGTAAACACACAGCTAACCCCAACAGAGCAACAGGTGGTTGCCTATCTACAAGATAACAAAAGACCGAGACAAATAACAGAACTAACACGCGACTTAGATAATAAGAATATTCTATCGCACATCAATGCATTGACTGCAAAGAAGGTTGTTTCTGTAAGCCAAAACATCAACCCGAAATACAAAGAAAAGATTGAGAATCATGTTCGCATTCATCCACAACTCGATCAATCAACAGCCGAAGAGATACTAAAGAGGGCACCAAAACAATTTGAATTATATAAGTTTATAACAGGCTATTTCAAAGAGCACAACATTACATCCATTAGCAGAAAAGGCCTCTTATCAGATGGTACATTCTCTGCCCCAATATTATCAGCTCTCTTCAATAAGGATGTATTGGAACAGTTTGAAGTATCCTCATCGCATCTCAACAACAATACCCTCGAAGTAAATGCTGCAAAAGAACTAACACCTCATCAACAAGAAGCATACACGCAAATAAAGTCAATTTTCGAAGAGAAAGATGTCTGTTTGCTTCATGGCATTACTTCGTCGGGAAAGACTGAGGTTTACATCCAACTCATCAACGATGCCCTACAACGAGGTGAACAAGTATTGTACCTGCTCCCCGAAATTGCACTAACCACACAACTTACAAATCGTTTGCAAGCAGTATTTGGAAATGATTTAGCTATCTATCACTCCAAAGTAAATGATAATGTGAGGACTGAGATATGGCTTAAAATGATTTCGGACAATCCGTATAAAATCATCATAGGTGTGCGCTCTTCTGTGTTTATGCCCTTCAGCAATCTTGGGCTCGTAGTGATTGATGAAGAGCACGATCAGAGTTACAGACAAACCGACCCATCGCCTCGCTATCATGGCAAAAACACCGCCATCATGTATGCCCATTTTCAAAAAGCTAAGACATTGTTAGGCTCTGCCACTCCTGCCATAGAATCATACTATAATGCGTTGTCGGGTAAATATGGTTTGGTAAATCTAACTGAACGTTATGAGAACATGGCATTGCCAACAATCACATTAGTTGACACCAAAGACCTGCGACGCAGAAAGATGATGACGTCATTGTTATCACCCCTTTTGATGGAGCAAATGGAAGAGGCATTAACAAACAAGCAACAAGTTATCTTATTCAGAAATCGCA
The DNA here is from genome assembly GCA_002359825.1 of Bacteroidales bacterium UBA2632. Lineage (GTDB taxonomy): Bacteria > Bacteroidota > Bacteroidia > Bacteroidales > Dysgonomonadaceae > UBA2632. Next base: position 1,211 of record DENY01000176.1, on the reverse strand, counting down.
GAGGGTTTGCCCCTATTCTCGAATGTAAGAACTGTGCCTACACTCCTAAATGTGAGCATTGCGATGTAACGCTGACCTATCATAAATATCAAAACAGATTGAAGTGTCACTATTGTGATGCCTCCTATTCCGTGATAACCCAATGCCCCGAATGTGGCGAACAGGGTTTACAACATTTGGGAAGTGGCACCGAGCAATTAGCAGAAGAAGTGAGCACACTCTTTCCCGATGCAGTAGTAGCACGAATGGACACAGACACGACACGTGGTGTTAATTCGTACGAACATATACTTTCTGACTTCTCTCGTGGCAAATCTCAAATATTAGTCGGAACAAAAATGGTATCTAAAGGATTGGATTTCGATAACGTGCGCGTTGTAGGAATCATACAAGCCGATAGTTTGCTCAATTTTCCTGATTTTCGTTCACACGAAGAGGGCTTTCAAATGATAACACAAGCGAGTGGTCGATCGGGTAGGAAAAATGTAGCTGGCACAGTGGTGATACAAACCTCCAACCCCCATCAGCCTATCTTTGATTACATTAAGAATAATGATTATCAAAGTTTCTTTAATGCACAACTCACCGAAAGAAATTTGTTTAAGTATCCGCCCTATTACCGTTTAATTGTTATTAAGTTGCGCTATAAATATGAGTCCAACGTGTCACAAGCTGCTGACTACTTCGCTACTCTACTAAAGAGATCATTGGGTGAGCGTGTTTTGGGTCCTGCAATACCGGCAGTAGGTAGAGTTCAACAATTATATATCAGAGAGATACTTTTGAAAATGGAAATGGGATTTCCGGTTACTCACGTGAGAGATATATTAAAGCAAATCGAGGAAACAACAAGACAAAACTCCAAATTCAAATATGTGAGAATTCATTACGAAGTGGATGTTTAGAAAAAAGATGTTATATAACAGTATTATACAACATATATTTAAATTTGGGTTATACAGATAGGAAACATATCTTTGTAACGATAACCTAAAACAATCTTTTTTACCTTATAACTAATAACCAATAATTAACCAAAAGGAAAAAAATAGATTAGCTCGGCCGAGCTGGTCTATTTTTTTTTGAATTACTCTTGACTATCTCGCTTCTTCGTCCTCAATTTTGCCTTCCCTACATCTTCACGCACTATTGCACCGTAAGCATCCCAAAGATGCCGTATTATAAAAATAAAAAAAAGCTTAGAGCAGATA
>DENY01000170.1 GCA_002359825.1 Bacteroidales bacterium UBA2632 | reverse complement strand
ACGGGGTACATTCCTATTGCACCTGCAAGTAACGGAACGTTGTCAAAGATGGAAGACATGATACCGATAGAAATTGATTGCGCATAGATGTTGGGCATATGCGCAGTCATAAATCCAGACAAAGTTATTAATATTCCAGCTTTTGACAGAGCATCAACGGCCAAAAGTATACCCAGAAAGAACATTAAGGTTGAAATATCAAGTCGTTTAAATATGTGCGATACCCTAACTTTAATATTCTCGCTCATTTCTTTTTTGTGGTTATACATTATATCGGTGTATATCCACAGAATACTTACTCCTAACAGCACACCTACAAAAGGAGGTAGACTCGTAACAGCTTTAAAAACCGGAGCAAGAATAAGAATGGAAATACCCGAAACCAACACAATGAATCGATTGAGTGGTGTGAGATAATAGTTGAGCGAATTAGGGTCTTCCCAAAATTCTTCATTAGGACTCGTTGGCAATTTTCCCTTCAACCAATATTGTGCAATGAAAAGTGGTACAATCAATGAAACCAAACTAGGTAAGAAAATATTTTTGATGATTGCAAAGCTGGTTATATTTCCTTTTACCCACAACATAATAGTAGTGATATCCCCAATAGGCGACCATGCGCCACCACTATTGGCTGCCAATACAACAATACTGCAGAAAATCCATCGTTCTTTTGTGTCATCTACAATCTTTCTTATCAGCATTACCATTACAATAGTAGTAGTGAGGTTATCTAACACAGATGATAAAAAGAAAGTAATGATTGCCACCAACCAAAGCAATTTCCTGCGCTTGCGTGTTATAATCCAGTTGGTGATAAAGTTAAAACCTCCGTGCACATCAATAATTTCCACCACTGTCATAGCACCCGTCAAGAAAAGCAACGTCTCCGATATATCTCCAATAGTCTCAAGCAATTGATGATTGACAACGAAACTACGTACTTGCTCCTTGAAGCTAAGATGAGTAAGTCCATCGTTATGATTAAGAAATTCAGCGAAGCTTTCTGTCGAAACTGTTTGCACAATAGAGGGTGCAAGATATATATAAACTACCCAAAGAAGCATGCCAATTAACAGAGCGATACTCGCCTTGTTGATCTTTATTGTATGTTCCATGGCTATCGATATATAGCCCAAGAGGAAGACCGCAATCATTAAATATATCATATCCATTTCAATCTGTTAATTTTGACGCAAAGGTAAAAAAAGATACTGCAAAAAATATTAGGTGGATAAAAAAACGGTTTTAATTTTCGAAACATTAAACACTTTTCATCAGAGAGTGTTATTGCAATATTAACGGATTATACTTGTCTCTGTTTTTGCTATAGATACAGTAACGAATTTAAAACTGAGATTAAACTTGCAAATATTCAATAATTGCTTTAGATTTGCATCATTATAATAGAAGAATGAATACATTACTTTCAAATAGATATTGGTGGCGTCACTTACAACTCAATCAGTCGTAAGGGAAGCCAGTCGTATGTATATATATAAATTTAAATAGCCATATTAAAGCCTGTCGTACCTGCGATGGGCTTTTTCTTTTTTTTAATCAACCAACAGCAACAAATTATGATAAACTATTTAGTGAACCAATCGGGATTTTATGGAAACTTTGGAGGAGCCTATATTCCTGAAATATTGCACAGGTGTGTTAGTGAATTGCAGCATGAATACTTGACCATAATAGAGAGCGAGTCTTTCAAAAAAGATTTCGATCAACTATTGCGTGACTATGTGGGACGACCTTCACCTTTGTATCTGTCGCGGTATTTGTCAGAGAAGTACAACTGCAAGGTATATCTCAAACGTGAAGACCTTAACCATACAGGATCTCACAAAATAAATAATACAGTCGGACAAATTCTCATTGCACAACACATGGGCAAAACTCGCATCATTGCAGAAACAGGTGCTGGTCAACATGGTGTTGCCACAGCCACAGTGTGTGCACTGATGCAAATGGAGTGTATTGTATATATGGGTAAAACTGATGTTGAACGTCAGGCAGTGAATGTACAAAAAATGAAGATGTTGGGTGCAACGGTTGTTCCTGTTACTTCTGGCAACATGACACTCAAAGATGCTACCAATGAAGCCATTCGCGATTGGTGTTCACATCCCACCGACACACATTATATTATAGGATCAACTGTTGGACCACATCCTTATCCCGATTTAGTCTCTCGTTTGCAATCTGTTATTAGCGAGGAGATAAAAGTTCAGTTGAAAGAAAAGGAACAGCGTAATGCACCCGACTACTTAGTGGCCTGTGTGGGTGGTGGCAGCAATGCAGCTGGTACAATTTATCACTATTTAGATGATGAATCGGTGAAGATTGTTCTTGCCGAAGCAGGTGGCAAAGGCATTGATAGTGGTGAGTCTGCAGCAACAATCCAATTGGGTAGAACAGGGATTATTCACGGATGCAAAACCTTGTTGATGCAAGATGAAGATGGTCAAATTGTAGAGCCTTATTCTATTTCAGCAGGTTTGGATTATCCAGGCATTGGTCCAATACACGCGAACTTGGCCGAAACCAGTCGTGCCACAGTATTTGCAGTTAATGATGATGAAGCATTGCAAGCAGCTTATGATTTAACACGCAACGAAGGAATTATCCCCGCTTTAGAGTCAGCGCATGCCTTGGCAGTTCTCGATAAAGTTGAATTCAAAGAATCGGATGTTGTTGTGGTTACCCTTTCGGGTCGTGGCGACAAAGATTTAACAACCTACTTTCAGTACAAACAATTTTAAAATCTCACAGCATGAAGTACAATTATACTACCCATACAAAGAAAATACTTGGTGATTTACATACTCCCGTTAGTGTTTACTTAAAAGTAAGAGACCAGTTTCCACAATCAGCATTGTTGGAAAGTTCCGACTATCACTCGGGCGAAAACAGTACATCTTACATTGGACTTCGTCCTATTGCCCACATTGATATCAATAGAGGGGAATGTATTGAAAGTTTCCCCGATGGTACTAAGAGTTCTATGAACTTATCAAGTTCTTTTTCCATCTCCGATGCAATAAACGATTTCATCTCTCACTTCAACATCGAAGGTGAGTCTGCTTTACAATGTGGCTTTTTTGGATACACTACTTTTAACTGTGTGAAATATACCCACGACATCACCATCAAAGAAAGCAAACAAGAACGCAACGATGCACCTGATTTAAGATACATTCTCTACAAATATTTATTGGTTTTCAACCACTTCAAAGATGAAATCACACTGATTGAATTGCTCGCAGATGAAGAGAAGAGCGAACTGAACACCATTAAATCATTAATCAATGCGCGCAACTTTCCTGTGTATAACTTCTTTACGGAAGGAGAAGAAACAAGTACCATCACCGATGAGAAGTACAAACAATATGTGCGNNGCGAACCGGCATAGACCATTGCCACAATGGAGATGTTTCTCAAATTGTACTTTCACGAAGATTTGTGCAACGCTTTTCGGGTGACGATTTCAAAGTATATCGTGCACTGCGTTCTATCAATCCTTCGCCCTATCTTTTCTATTTTGATTTTGGTGGTTTCCGTATCTTTGGCTCGTCGCCAGAGACGCATTGCAAAATTGAGAATCGCACCATTAGCATTGACCCAATTGCTGCAACAGCTAAGAGAACGGGGAACATCAAAGAAGACAAAGAAGCCACATTGGCTTTGTTGAAAGACCCAAAAGAAAATGCCGAACACGATATGTTGGTTGATTTGGCACAACTAGACTTGAAAGAAAACACCGACAACATTCATATCGATTTTTATAAAGAGGCACAATACTATTCACATGTCATTCATTTGGTGTCGCGCGTGAGTGGTCAATTGAAAAAAGAGAGCAATCCGATGAAAGCATTTTTCGATACTTTCCCTGCCGGCACTCTTTCGGGTGCACCAAAAGAGCGTGCTATGCAATTGATATCAGATATCGAAGAGCACAATCGTGGAGCTTATGGAGGTTGTATTGGTTTTATCGGAATTAATGGAGACACTAATCAAGCCATTACCATTCGCACATTCGTTAGTCGTAACAACGAGTTGTGGTATCAAGCAGGAGCGGGCATTGTAGCTATGAGCACCGAAGAGGGAGAGTTGCATGAAGTGAACAACAAAATGCGTGGATTGAAGAATGCAATCAATATGGCAGCATCACTGCACAATATATAATAATAAAAAAGAACTTTGTATATGAAATATATTCTCTTAAAACTCCTTGATTATCAATATCTCACCCGAGATGAATCGCGTGAACTCCTCACTGCCATTGTAAATGGAGATGTACCTGAAACTCAACTCTCTGCTATTATCACCATTTTCCTGATGCGCAGCATTTCGGTGGACGAAGTATTGGGCTTCCGTGAAGCCCTGATGGAAATGCGCACCCACATTGACTTGTCAGACTATCGCTCCGTGGATATTGTGGGAACGGGAGGCGATGGCAAAAACACGTTCAATATTTCCACAACAGCAAGTTTTGTTGTTGCAGGAGCAGGCTATCCCGTAGTGAAACATGGCAACTATGGTGCTACTTCGGTGAGTGGCTCGAGCAATGCCATGGAGCAACAAGGAGTTAAATTCACTACCGACGGCGATATCCTGCGCAAAAGTCTAGACGAGGCAAGCATTGCCTATCTTCATGCACCATTGTTTAGTCCCGCACTGAAAGCAGTTGCCCCTATACGCAAGAGCTTGGGCGTTCGCACCTTCTTCAATGTGTTGGGACCCTTGGTGAATCCAGTTGAGCCTGAATATCAATTGTTAGGTGTCTATAATTTGTCGCTATCTCGTCTGTACCGCTACATCTATCAAGCCAACAATAAGAAGTTCAGCATTGTCCACAGCATGGATGGGTACGATGAAATTTCGCTGACAGGCGATTTTAAAGTAATCTCCAACAACGGAGAGCATCTTTATCATCCCGAAGAGTTGGGATTTGATAAAATAAAAGAATCCGATATTTATGGAGGTTCCACCATTAAAGATGTCGTGTCAATATTCAATAATGTATTGAATGCCACTGCCACTACAACCCAAACCAATGTTGTAATACTCAATGCTGCCTTCGCCATTCAATTGATAGAAGAAAACAAAACGATTGAAGAATGCATTGATATAGCAAGGGAATCTATTTATGCCAAAAAAGCCCTGAGGAGTTTAAATAAATTCATCGCAATAAATAGTTGAAGAAATGAAAGACGTATTAAGTGAAATAATTGCACACAAACTGAGGGAAGTAGATAAACAAAAAGAGTTGCTTCCATTGAAAGAGATTGAGAAAAGAATTGCAACGCAGACTTACCACTCTCTTTCTCTGAAAGAGGCCTTGTTGCGATCTCCTCATGGCATCATTGCCGAATTCAAACGAAGATCGCCTTCCAAATTGTGGATCAATCAATCTGCCGATTCAGCCATCATTCCATTGCAATACGAACACAATGAGGCTGCAGCTCTCTCTGTTCTTACTAACGAAACCTATTTCGT
>DENY01000293.1:14466-14756 GCA_002359825.1 Bacteroidales bacterium UBA2632 | reverse complement strand
GGAAATGAACAATTGTTGAGTGCGAGTTGGATGGGCAGTCTGATAAAAGAACCAAGGAAGATGCTTTCAGGTGGAAGTAGAAAGATCAAGTGGGTTTATCCTGGAGCTCTATCAAGTCAAGTGCTTGCTTTATATAACCCTGAAAAGATTGGTTTTTATGCTTCATGCAATGATTCGCTTTCTTATGCTAAAAACTTCTCTTTCCAACTTGATACGCTTAATACATTGGTCTATGAAATGGTCAATTTTCCTATATTTGATTCAACGTTGGTGTCTTATTCTCCTTCTTT
>DENY01000293.1:1125-14425 GCA_002359825.1 Bacteroidales bacterium UBA2632 | reverse complement strand
TGTACAAAACAGAAATGGGTAAGAGAGAGTAGATTTAAAAATGGGTTAACGCCTTCATGGTTGGAAAATACTGCTTTATGGGTCTGGAATAGAGGGGAGTCAGACAATGTTATCAAACCTGCTATCGATTTGAAAGAAAGACTTGGACTACCAGTAAATGTTATATGGCACTGGTGGCACAAGGGTTCTTATGATGATAGTTTTCCTAATTACCTTCCTCCAAGAGAAGGTAAAGAGTCATTTGTAAATGCCATGCAATTGGCGCAACAAGCTGGAATAAAAGCCCATGTGTATATGAATGCATTGCAGTGGGGAGATATAACAGATGAGTGGAAAACCGGAACTATACAGCCTCACACAATAAAAGACATACAAGGAAATATGGATTCTCATGTATATAATATTTTTACTGGTAATGCCTTGACTGGTATGTGTGTTGGTACAGAGTTTTGGAAAGATCATTATTCATCGTTGTGCGATAGTGTTGTTAATGATTATCAGGCTAATGGGGTTTATATGGATCAAACTTGTCTTAGCAGAATGTGCTTTGATCACAGTCATGGTCACCCAATTGGAGGAGGCAATTATTGGGTAGAGAACTCAGGAAAACTTATAAAGCAGATTCGCTCAAAAGACTTTGGTGATAAGCAACCAATTTTCACAGGAGAAGGATCATCGGAAAATTGGTTACCCCATCTTGATGCTTTTTTAACCTTGGAAGCAAGCAGAGAAAGATATGGAGGTGTTGGCAGTGTTGAGACAGTGCCATTCTTCCAAGCAGTTTATCACCAATATGGCATTACTTTTGGAAGCTACTCCTCTTTAGTCAGTCCACCTTATGATGAAATGTGGCCACAAGAATTTGCTCCAGAAAACCCCGAATATCCTTTAGNNAGACGAGAAATATAATAAACAATTCTTAATGGAGCAGGCAAGATCTTTTGTGTGGGGCATGCAACCAACTATTGCCAATTATCATAGTTTCTTAGATTCAGAGAGGAAAGAGGAAATAGATTATTTATTAGATGTTGCCAAATTGCGATACAAAAGATTGAAGTATTTATTATATGGAAAATTTTTAAAGTCACCCACAATAGATATACCCGAGCGGGAAATTGATATTTCTAAATTGTCGATATATGTAGGAAGAGGTAAGGATAATGTTACAGCTTTTAAGAAACGTGTGCCATTATTATACACTGGTACATGGAAGGCTGAGGATAATAATCTTGGAATGGCCATTGCAAGTATTGGGGATGATGCAATTCCTATTGTCTTTAATATAAATGCAAAAGATTATGATTTATCCGAGAACGGTGAAGTTTATATATTAACCGTAGATGGTAGAGAATTGATAAACTCGTATAAGAATGGAGCTATTAAAGTTGAATTATCTATCGAACCAAGAGGGTTGTGTATAATTGAGATTGTTCCGTTTAAATAATAGTATTTCTTTCTTACATTGATTATCAAAACGGAGTTTCATTATTATGTTTTTTGTTTAATTATATTTAGACCTTGTGATCCTTTTATTGTATATTTGCGGTAAGGCTTATTTAATATTTAAAAATACGATAAGGAGTAGAGAATAAACGAAAATAATAAATTATGAAAACTTTACTAAGTATACTTTTAGCATTATTCTCATTCGGAGGGGTAGTTAACGCACAAGAACAGAAACGACCTGATCCCCAACCTGCCCCTGAAACTGCAGAATCTTTTAGACTTGGCATGGCAGGATGGAGTTTTCACAAATTTAATTTGGACAAAACCCTTGAAACATTACAAAGGGCAGATGTGAAGTATCTTTGCATCAAGGATTTTCATCTGCCACTCAACAGTACTGATGAAGAGATTCAAGCTTTTCATAAAAAACTCGCAGAGTCGGACGTGACAGGATATGGCGTAGGTCCCATCTATATAAAAACTAAAGAGGAGGTGGATAATGCATTTGATTATGCAAAACGTGTAGGTGTTAAGCTAATTGTTGGTGTGCCTAATTATGAGTTGTTGCCTTATGTGAGTGATAAAGTTGCAGAATACGATATGCAATATGCTATTCATCTACATGGCCCAGATATTGCGCTTTATCCAGATGCTGATGATGTATGGGAAAATGTGAAAGATTTAGATCCTCGTATGGGAATGTGTCTTGATATTGGTCATGACAGGAGAAATGGGAAAGACCCGGTTGCTGATTTGGAAAAGTATCAATCTCGCGGCGTTGATATACATCTTAAAGATGTGACTGATGCAACAAAGCTGGGTTATTCTGTTGAGGTAGGTCGGGGTATATTAGACATTCCAGGATTCGTAAGAATGTTGAGAAAGGTGAAATACACAGGTGTTGTGAGCCTTGAACATGAACGAAATATGGATAATCCTTTTATGGGTATTGCAGAGTCTATTGGTTACTTCAGGGGAGTAGTTGCTGCTACAAAAGAGTAAATCTACTGAGTTCCATTTGCTAAACTCATCACCATAAATCAATAAAACAAACTAAGTTGAAGACAAGATAAATCTATTGATTATATAATTATACAATTTACTACAATGAAAAAATATGTAATTCTTTTTATTTCTCTTTTTATAGCTTTTGCAAGTTCGGCGCAAGAGGCAAAGTGGCATGATTTATTTAACGGAAAAAACTTGAAAGGTTGGACACGTGTAAATGGAACAGCTGACTTTATAGTAAAAGATAAAACTATTATAGGTACTTCAAAAGTGAGTAAAGTGAATACGTTTTTGGCAACTGACAAAATGTATGACGATTTCATTTTAGAGTTTGATTTTATTGTAGATGATGGCTTGAATTCGGGTGTTCAATTTCGAAGTCATAGTCTCAAGGAATTTAATAACGGACGTGTTCATGGTTATCAGTTTGAAATAGATCCTTCTGAACGATCCTATACAGGTGGTATATATGATGAAGCCAGAAGAGGGTGGTTGTATCCGCTGACAAATAATATTACTGCACAAAAAGCTTTTAAAAATGGAGAATGGAATTCAGGGCGTATTGAGTGTATAGGTAGCTCAATTAGAACATGGGTAAATGGTGTTCCTTGTGCTGATTTACTAGAAGACATGACTCTCTCAGGTTTTATTGCACTGCAAGTGCATGCAGTGAATGAGGCAAATGCTGGTAAAACAGTGTCATGGCGAAATATACGTATCATGACAGACAATCTTGAACAATTTGCTACTCCCAAAACATCTCATATGATTGAACAAATAAACACTATTGCAAACACAATCTCTGAAAAAGAACAGAAAGAGGGTTGGAAGCTTCTCTGGGATGGTAAGTCAACTGATGGCTGGAGAGGAGCCAAATTGGATCATTTTCCTGAAAAAGGTTGGGTTATTGATGATGGTATTTTAAAAGTTGAGAAAAGCGGTGGCGGTGAAGCTGCCTTTGGAGGAGATATAGTGACAATTAAAAAATATGAAAACTTTATACTGAAAGCGGATTTTAAAATCACAAAAGGTGCTAACAGCGGAATTAAGTACTTTGTAGATCCCGATTTGAATACGGGAGAAGGTTCTGCCATTGGCTGTGAGTTCCAAATATTGGACGATAATAATCATCCTGATGCTAAAATGGGGATTGTTGGCAACAGAACTTTGGGTTCGTTGTACGATTTAATTGCTGCTCCTGATAGCAAACCTTTTCGACCAGGATTTTTTAACACGGCAATGGTTGTTGTAAAAGGAAATCATGTAGAACATTGGCTTAACGGAGTTAAAATCGTAGAGTACGAACGAAACAATCAAATGTGGGATGCTTTGGTAGATTATAGTAAATATAGAGATTGGCCCAACTTTGGGAATGCAGAGAGTGGTCATATTCTTTTGCAAGACCATGGTGATGAAGTTTGGTTTCAGAACGTGAAAATAAAAGAGCTGGATTAATTCGTATTGAATATAAATTTTAATAAACTTACGAGTGCGTATGAAACCTTTTTTGGATAAAGACTTTCTTCTACAAACACCCACAGCACAATCACTTTATCATAATCATGTAAGAGATCTGCCTATTATCGATTATCATTGTCATTTAGATCCAAGACTAATTGCTGAAGATTATCGTTTCAAGAATATCACAGATTTGTGGTTGAGTGGCGATCATTATAAGTGGCGATTGATGCGTGCTAATGGAGTGGATGAAAGCTTTATAACTGGTAATGCCTCTGATTGGGAAAAGTTTCTAAAGTTTGCCGAAACAATTCCTTACTCAATGAGAAACCCAATGTATCATTGGACACATCTGGAGCTTCAACGTGTCTTTGGCATTGAGAAATTATTATCGCCTGACACAGCTGCTGAAATATATGAAGAATGTAACAGCATGTTGCAACAAGATGGATTCAGTGCTCGAGGATTGATGCAGAAGTTTAAGGTTGAAGTGGTTTGCACTACAGATGATCCGTGTGATTCACTTATCTATCACAAACAAATAAAGGAGAGTGATTTCAATATTCAAGTTTTACCCACTTGGCGTCCAGATAAATCACTTGCAGTTGAAAACACATCAAACTTTGCAAGTTATATTCAAAAGCTAGAGAAAGTTGCAGATATTTCAATAATGAACTTTCAAGATTATTTGCAAGCAATTACAAAACGGCATGATTATTTCAACTCAATGGGTTGTAAGTTATCCGATCATGGCATCGAAACATTTTATTCTGACGATTGCACTGTTGAAGAAGCTACCTCAATTTTCAAGAAAGTGTATATTGATAAGTTAGATTTGACTGAAAAAGAAATAAGCAAGTTCAAATCAAGGATGCTTTATGAGAATACAGTTTTAAACTTTGAGAAAGGATGGGTGCAACAATTTCATTTTGGTGCTATTAGGAATAATAACACAAAGATGTTCGATACTATTGGACCCGATACAGGATACGACTCCATAAATGACAATTCAAGCTTGGCAGCATCTATGTCTCGATTTTTTGATCGTCTGCAGAGAGAGAATAAACTTGCAAAATCTATAGTATATAATTTAAATCCAAGAGAGAATTATCTGGTTGCAACAATGGTTGCGAACTTTCAAGAAGGTCCACAAGCTGGTAAAATGCAATTTGGTTCAGGATGGTGGTTTCTCGATCAGAAAGATGGAATGGAAGATCAAATGAATATTCTTTCCACACAAGGTTTGTTGAGTCGATTTGTAGGAATGTTGACAGACTCACGAAGCTTTATCTCTTATCCACGACATGAATATTTTCGCAGGATACTCTGTAATTTAATAGGTAACGATCTGGAAGAAGGCTTGTTGCCATCATCAGAATTGGATTTCCTTGGAAAGATGGTGGAGAATATTTCCTACTATAACGCAAAAGAATATTTTAAATTTTGATGAAACACGAAAAAACACTCATTGTTTTCATAGCAGTCTTGTTGCTAATGATGACATCTTGTAGAGGTAAATCCGACAAGACTGCGTTAAAGTTAGCACACGGTCTTCCTGTTGATCACCCTGTACATCTCGCCATGGAGTTTATGGCAAAGCGTACCAGTGAATTATCTGATGGTAAATTAACCATAGATATATACCCATCCGAGCAGTTGGGGTCTGAACAGCAGTGCATAGAGTTGATTCAAATAGGAAGCTTGGCTATTACAAAAGTCTCCGCTGCCTCCATGCAAAGTTTTGCTGATGATTACAAAGTATTCGGTTTTCCTTATATATTTAGATCGAAAGAGCATTTTTTTGATGTTATAGATGGTGAAATTGGGAGTGATCTATTGCTAAGCACCGAAAATAAATTAATTCGAGGGTTGTGTTATTATGATGCAGGCTCACGTAGTTTTTACACGAAAAACAAAGCAATAACACATCCAGATGATTTAGCAGGTCTCAAAATAAGGGTTATGCCGAGTGCTACAGCAGTTGAAATGATTCGCATTTTAGGAGGATCGGCCACCCCTATTTCTTATGGTGAATTATATACTGCTTTGCAAAGTGGAGTGGTGGACGGTGCCGAAAACAATCCTCCAAGTCTTCATACATCCCATCATTACGAGGTTTGTAAGTTTTACTCATTAGACGAACATACTATTGTTCCTGATGTAGTAATTATTAGCAAAAAAGTGTGGGATAAGCTCGATAATCAACAGAGAGAATGGGTTCAACAAGCAGCCAATGAGTCTGCAATATTGGAGCGCGAGCTTTGGGCTGCATCGGAGATCAAATCCTTGGAAATAGTTCAACAAGCAGGTGTGAAGGTTAATTACCCTGATAAAAAACCTTTTATTGATAAAGTTCAACCACTAATTGAGAGTTATAGCAACAATGAGGTTATTTACTCCTATATAAAACGGATTCAAGCCATTGATTAAAATAATAAATTATGAGTTTACGTAAAATCATAGATAAATCATTAGAGTGGTTACTTGTTTTTCTGATGAGCATTTTAGTGTTAGATGTGCTTTGGCAGGTTGCTAGTAGATATATTATGAATTCACCCAGCAGTTATACGGATGAGTTGGCAGGTTTTTTGTTAATCTGGGTAGGTCTTTTCGGTGCAGCTTATGTTGCTGGTAAGCGTGAACATCTTGCCATTGACTTATTGCTACAACGAAGCTCTGATAAAAGAAAGTCCAAACTCGAGATAACGATCAGTGCAATTGTCCTCGTTTTTGCAATCGCTGTCATGATTATCGGTGGCTTTTGGTTGGTGTACACTCGCTTTTTCCTATCTGTAAAATCAGCAGCTTTAGGTTTACCTCTTGGCTTTGTTTACTTAGTCTTGCCGGTCAGTGGACTATTAATAGCCTATTTTGAAATTGACAATATGCATAACATAATCAAGAACAACCGAAATAAGCAACAATTATAATGGAGTATTTAGAAGTTTTTATCCTCGTTTTTAGTTTTATCACTTTATTGGTTATTGGTGTTCCAATTGCGTTCAGCATTGGTATTTCAGGTGTTTTAACCATGTTAGTAAGTATAGATTTCATCCCTGCCGTAACTACTTTTTCCCATCGCATGGCCACAGGATTGGATAGTTTTGCCTTGCTTGCTATTCCCTTCTTTATATTGGCAGGAAACATAATGAATAGCGGAGGAATTGCTATACGGCTCATAGATTTTGCACGTGTTCTTGTTGGGAAAATACCTGGAGGAGTAGCAATTGTAAACGTGGTTGCCAATATGTTGTTTGGAGCAATTTCTGGTTCGGCAGCAGCTTCTGCATCAGCTATTGGAAGTATTATGCAACCTGAAATGAATAAGGAAGGTTACCCAGATAATTTTAGTGCAGCCGTAAATATTAGCTCGGCAACCACAGGGTTATCAATTCCGCCCAGTAATATTCTTATCGTTTATTCTTTAGCAAGTGGAGGCGTGTCTATTACTGCACTTTTCCTTGCAGGTTATCTACCTGGTATTTTAACTGGACTGGGTATAATACTAACTGTCATCACCATGCTCACTTACAAAAAAAATGGAGCAAAGTCTGCGGTAAAAGCTTTGGGTGTGGCTTTATTAATAGGGCTTGGCCTTTTATTGATTTTCAGAGGAGTTTCATTCGCAAAGACTACTTTTGCAACCGGAATAAATAAAACTTTACTTTATCTTTTTGTTGCTGCTTTTGGTGTATGGACAATTATAAAAGTCAATAGAAACAAGCAAAAGACAATTGAAGGAGCTCGAAAATTTTTAGACGCTATTCCCAGTTTGATGATGCTTGTGATTGTTATTGGTGGAATTGTAGGTGGATTTTTCACCGCAACAGAGGCTTCGGCAATCGCAGTACTTTACTCTTTAATTTTGGCGTTTATATACCGACAAGTAAAAGTGAAAGACCTACCAGTTATTATTCTGCGCTCTGTAAAAACAACAGGTATTGTGATGTTGCTGGTTGCCGCTTCCTTAGGTTTATCGTGGATTATGGCTTTTGAAAACATACCACAAAGTGTTAGTGCTAGTTTACTTTCATTGAGTAGCAATCCTTTAGTAATATTACTTCTCATTAATATAATTCTTTTGTTAGTCGGTGTTTTTATGGATATGACACCGGCGGTACTAATTTTCACTCCAATTTTTCTTCCAATTGTCACTGCAATGGGAATAGATCCCATTCACTTTGGTATCATCATGGTGCTCAATCTTAGTGTTGGTCTTTGTACTCCTCCTGTAGGATCGGTGTTGTTTATTGGTTGCAGTGTAGCCGGACTAAGTATCGATAAAGTCATTAAGCCACTTTTGCCCATGTTTGTTTCTATGGTGCTGGTTTTGTTGCTTGTTACTTATATACCCGAAATTTCATTATGGTTGCCTAAAAGTCTTGGGTTTTAAATAATCAATAGACACTTTAGTAAAATATAAGTGTGTTTTTTTGTAACTTCATCGTTATTTGAAGATGCAATTACGTGAATCATCACTCAATAGTTATTTTTTCAAACTACTTTTGTTTTATTAAAACAGTAGCAAATTTAAAGAATTAGTATTTATGTATGAATTATTCAATATTTCGGGTAAGGTAGTCGTTATTACCGGTGGAACAGGTGTTTTAGGTGCAGCCATGGTAGAATACCTTGCACAACATGGAGCTAAGGTTGTAGTCTTGGCACGTAACAAAGAAAAAGGTGACAATTTAATTCGTAGAGTGCGTGATCAAGGAGGCGATGCTCTTTTCTTAGTATCGGATGTAAATGACAAGAAAGTTCTGGAACAGAACAGAGAGGATATTTTAGCTCATTACAAGAAAATTGATATCCTTATCAATGGAGCTGGCGGCAATATGCCTGGAGCAACTATTGGTCCTGATAAAACCATATTCGATTTGAATATGGATGATTTTAAAACGGTAGTAGATTTAAATCTTTTTGGCACAGTCTTACCTTCTATGGTTTTTGGAGTCTGTATGACAGATCAAAAAAAAGGTAGCATCATTAATATATCTTCCGAAGCTTCATTGCGGCCCCTTACGCGAGTAGTAGGATACGGAGCATCTAAAGCAGCAGTGAATAACTTTACCAAATTTATGGCCACTGAATTGGCTACAAAGTTTGGCGAAGGCTTGCGTGTGAATGCTATTGCTCCTGGATTTTTTATTACCGAGCAAAATAGAGCCTTACTAACCAAAGAAGATGGTTCATTCACCGATCGAGGCAATACAATTATTGCTCATACACCATTCGGCAGATTTGGTACACCCGAAGAATTATTAGGCACCTTACATTGGTTAGCTAGCGATGCCTCCAAATTTGTTACCGGCACACTAACCATTGTAGATGGTGGATTTAATGCATTTTGCATTTAAACAAAGAGAAGAGATTATTGATCAATTAGATATTATATTATAGAAAGATGGCTTTAGAATTAAGACAAAACAGCANNACTCATTATTAGTTCCCACCAGCATTGGAGTGCGTATCACTCCTGTTAATGGTCAACCAGTTCACAGCAGTCACCTGTATGAAATGCATGTTTCAAGTGCAGAGACAAATGTAGCTAGTATTTCTTCTTTCTTAGGACTTCCTGTAAAAGTTCTTACAACCTTTGTAAAAGATAGCCCTATTGCTCAGTTTATTAAGAGTAATCTGCTTAGCAGACATATGCATTATGAAGGACCCGAAGTGGAACAAGGCAATCCTTGGGGATATCGTCATCAATTTAATATTGCAGATAGTGGGTATGGTACAAGAGGACCCCGTGTTCAGAATGATAGGGCAGGCGAGGTAGGACGCACACTGAATATAAAAGACTTCGATTTAGAGCGTATATTTGGAGAAGAAGGTGTGCAAGTTGTCCATCTTTCTGGTTTAATTGCAGCATTGTCACCCGAAACAAGTGAGTTTTGTGTGGAGGTTGCACGCTTTGCAAAAAAACATGGAACACTCATCTCTTTTGATCTCAATCATAGAGCAACCTTTTGGGAAAATAGAGAAGAAGAGTTGCGAGAAGTATTTTGTGAAATAGCATCTTTGTCCGATATTTTAATTGGAAATGAAGAGGACTATCAACTCTGTTTAGATGTGGAAGGACCAAAAGCTGGGGGTGAAAATATTGAAGCAACGTTAGATGCATTTAAGGGTATGATTTTAAATGCAAAAAAGACATTTCCGAATGTTTCAGTTTTTGCCAATACACTGCGTGAAGTGTTAAATGCAAATGAACATCTTTGGGGGGCAATTGTTTTTGAGAACAGTAGTTGGCACATAGTTGAACCACGTTCAATACGTGTTTTAGATCGTATTGGTGNNATGGTTTTGTTGGTGGCTTGCTATATAGCATCCTAAAACAATGGGAGCCTTCAAAATGGATTCAGTTTGCTTGGGCCACTGGAGCATTAGCTACTACATTTCTAACAGACTACGCACAACCTGCAGATGAACAAATGGTTTGGAATGTATGGGATGGAAATGCGCGAGTAACAAGATAAAGTTTAAGTCTGTAGTGAAAGGTTGCGAGACAAAATAAATAAATAACAATAAAGATATAATTAAAAATAATGAAGAAATTAGCAGATATAGGTTTAATAGGCTTGGCTGTAATGGGTGAGAACCTTGTTCTTAATATGGAGAGCAAAGGCTATACAGTAGCACTCTTTAACCGTACAGTTGAAAAAGTAGATGCTTTTGTAGAAGGTAGAGGTAAAGATAAGAATTTTATTCCAGCACATTCTTTGCAAGAATTGGTTTCATCTATTAGCAAACCACGAAAAGTGATGATGTTGGTAAAAGCAGGGAAGCCTGTAGATGATTTTATCGACAACCTTATTCCACTTCTCGAGCCAGGAGATATAATTATTGATGGAGGTAACAGTCACTTCCCAGACACTATTCGCAGAACAGAATATGTGGAAAGTAAAGGATTATTGTATGTAGGTACAGGTGTTTCAGGGGGAGAAGAGGGAGCATTGCTTGGTCCTTCACTTATGCCTGGAGGCTCTAAAGCTGCATGGCCATTTGTGAAAGAGATTTTCCAATCAATTGCTGCAAAAGTAGATGATGGTGTTCCTTGTTGCGATTGGGTAGGAGAGGATGGTGCTGGTCATTTTGTGAAAATGGTGCACAATGGTATCGAATATGGCGATATGCAACTCATCAATGAGGCATATCATCTGATGAAAGACCTTTTGGGAATGGATGCTTTTGAACAACACGAAGTATTCAAACAGTGGAACAAGGAAGAGTTAGATTCATACCTTATTGAGATTACAGCTGACATACTTGCATTTAAAGATGAAGATGGCAGTCCCTTGGTAGAGAAAATTTTGGATACTGCTGGACAAAAAGGAACAGGAAAATGGACAGCCATTCCTGCACTTGATTTAGGTATTCCTTTAACGTTGATTGGTGAGTCAGTTTTCTCTCGTTGCCTATCAGCACAAAAAGATTTACGCGTGAAGGCATCTAAATTTCTTTCAGGAACAAAACCAAACTTTAAAGGTGATAAAGAAGCTTTTGTAAATGATTTAAAGCAAGCTCTGTTTGCATCTAAAATCATCTCTTATGCGCAAGGCTATTACTTGATGATGGAGGCTGCCAAAGAATATAACTGGAACTTAAATTACGGAGGTATTGCCCTTATGTGGCGCGGTGGATGTATTATACGTTCAGCATTTTTAAAAGATATCAAAGAGGCATTCGATAATAATCCTACATTGGAAAATCTGTTGCTAGCTCCTTTCTTTAAAGAAAAAGTTGAGGCTGCTCAAAATAGCTGGCGTCGTGTTTGTGCCACAGCTATTGAAAATGGTGTTCCACTGCCTGCTATGACTGCAGCATTGGGCTATTTCGATGGTTTCAGAAGTGAGCGTTTGCCTGCCAACTTATTGCAAGCACAACGTGACTACTTTGGAGCTCACACCTACGAAAGAGTGGACAAACCTCGTGGCGAATTTTTCCATACAAATTGGACTGGTCGTGGAGGAGACACAGCTTCTACAACTTATGAGGTGTAAATATACAGCAGTTTTCTTGCTGATACTATAATAAAACAGGCATGCAAAAACTAATTGAAAATTGAGAATTGACAGTTGAAAATGTTTGTTAGGATTATGGAGTATCAATATTTAATAAAAGAGTGCAGTTTAACTCTAAGCACCAACATTGATTCTCTGTTTCTTGAGTTTGCAAAGGTTAATGCTTAATTTTCTTTGCACTTCTGAGACTTTGCGAGAGAGAGTGTTAATTTCGCTTTGCGAAATATATGCAATCTGTGAGCTTTTCGAAGGGTAGCAAAAGTGCCAAAAAGTGTTTTTTTAGAAGCAAGCTGTTTAGGCTTAACTTCTGATGAAACACTTCTTTTTGCGTGTCATTATAATACAATATATAATGATATATTATCAAAACGGTTCAACTGAAAACAACTTATCGCATAGCGATTTACAGCAAGGGCTTAACGAAGCTTTTCAGAAAATGGGTGCGAAACAAAAAGTGTTGATAGTACCACCTGATTATACTCGATTTCAGAGTCGTGCGGGAGAACTTACTGAAATGGCATGGGAATTTTACCGTGATAACCTAACGGATGTTCTTCCTGCATTGGGAACTCACACACCCATGACAGATGGTCAAATATCACACATGTTTGGCGATACTCCTCGTCATCTTTTCAGAGAACACGATTGGCGAAACGACGTTGTGACATTGGGAGAAGTCCCGAGTGAGTTTGTAAAGGAGGTTTCAGAGGGAGCTGTCGATTTCTCTTGGCCTGCACAAGTCAATAGACTATTGTTGGATAAAGAATACGATTTAATATTGTCAATTGGCCAAGTTGTACCGCACGAAGTAGTGGGGATGGCCAATCACAATAAAAATATATTGGTAGGTACTGGAGGTGTAGAAGGAATCAATAAAAGCCATTATGTAGGCGCAGCCTATGGAATGGAAAAGATGATGGGGCATGCTGATACTCCTGTGCGGAAGATATTCAACTATGCATCTGAAAAGTATCTTAAAGATTTTCCTATTGTATATATCCTTACTGTCGTTGGCGTAAACAAAGAGGGAGCATTGCAGACCTACGGTCTCTTTATTGGAGATAGTTTGGATGTGTTTGATATGGCTGCTAAATTGTCGCTTCTCGTTAACTTCAAGATGTTAGATCAACCGCTTGATAAAGTAGTTGTTTGGTTGGACCCTACCGAGTTTAAAAGTACATGGTTGGGGAATAAATCAATTTATCGAACTCGCATGGCCATTGCCGATGGAGGAGAGTTAATTGTATTGGCTCCTTCTTTAATAGAATTTGGCGAAGACAAAGAGATTGACCGATTGATTCGGAAATATGGATATTTTGGAACTCCCCAAACATTGAAAGCAGTAGATGGCAATGAAGAAC
>DENY01000293.1:0-1039 GCA_002359825.1 Bacteroidales bacterium UBA2632 | reverse complement strand
ATGATGCAACGCTATCCAATTAAATATTTAAAAGAAGGCTATAACACTATGACTAATGGTGATGACTTTTATTATATTTCCAATCCCGCCTTGGGGCTTTGGGCCTACAAAGAAAGATTTGAATTATTGAAATAAAGAACAGTATAAACAAAAAAATCCATTGGGGCCCAACTCCCCAATGGATTTAACGTTTACTTCCAGATAATTTCTAAGAAGTTCACGTTCCTACGAACCAGAGTAAATCAGTTCTCCGTAAATAATATCATGGATGGAAACCACATGCCTTCATAAAATAGGTTCTTTTTGAGTGAACCTGTTGTTCCATCATAAAAGTATAAGTTGTTTTTAGAAGAATCGGCACCATAACCAACAATTGTAGTAACGAGTACTTGATTGTTTTGTGGATTCACACTCATTCCCGTGCCATAAATCATACGTCCCGAAGGAACTGTGAATAATGGAGTGTTTAAAGAATTGATGTTTCCTATTTCATATTTATATATTTTTATGCCGCTAACAAAGAAAAGCGCATTTTCTTTTTTTGATGCTGTTAATGATCCTTGTGTCCATGCCCATGGATTGTAAGTTGCTTTTATGTCTTTTGGCATAGTTATAGTTTCCATTTCCAAGGTGTATGGATTTATTTTCAACAGCAAGTTGTCGTGGGTGCTCCAAATCATTCCATCTTTACTCACAGTTAGTCCGCTTTTCCCTTTGTCAAAAGTTTTTTCTACCTCCCAAGTTGTAGTGTTTATTACATGAATCTTGTTTTTACCCAAAGCATATACATGACCACGATATTGTAGTAATTCTCCCACTTGATCCGTAATACCTTCTATCTTGTCACCCAATGATAGTGGATGGAGATTCAGTTTAAAGATACCATTACTTGTTGAAACTAACCCTAAATGTTCATTAACCCCACAAAAGGCCCTGCCATCGGCTGCAACTTTATTGAAGTTTTCAATACGACCAGTCTCTTTCAAAGTGTAAGGATTGGCAGTTACCAAATCACCTTGCTTGGAAATGATGTACATCT
>DENY01000291.1:6218-6481 GCA_002359825.1 Bacteroidales bacterium UBA2632 | reverse complement strand
ATATTTTGGTGAAGCCATTGTGGTCACCCAGGAGGTGGATGACATTATTCAATCGCCCATTGTGAAAGAGAGTATTATCAATAACAGCGATTGTAAAATCTTGTTGGATCAGCGTAAGTACCTGAACAAATTCGATGCTATTCAAACAATGCTCGGACTCACCGAAAAAGAGAAGTCGCAAATTCTTTCTATCAATATGAATAACGCTGCGAATCGCCTTTACAAAGAGGTTTGGATTGGTCTGGGAGGAACGCAATCTGCTT
>DENY01000291.1:4972-6203 GCA_002359825.1 Bacteroidales bacterium UBA2632 | reverse complement strand
ACGAAAAAATGGAGGTAATGGAACTGGCAGAAAAATTAGACGGGAACATTGAATTGGCCATTAAACAATTGGCAGAGCGTAAGAGAAAATGAATCTAAGCGATTGGGTAAGTATGACAATAAGAATTTAAGAGATTCTAAAAATAGATAAGAATTTAACCCTTAAAACCAAGGTAACAATGAAAACTAAAATTTTAATTCTGATGGTAGGATTGGCACTGTTTTACACCAAACATGCCCATGCTCAATTTATTGTGAACGATCCGATAAACGTGGCAACGAGTATCGGGAATACGGTAAAGGAAATTATACAAACCTCCAAAACGGTGAAAAACACGATGGACAACTTCCGGGAAGTGGAAAAACTGTATGCTCAGGGCAAAGAGTATTATGATGCGCTGCAAAAAGTAAACAACCTGGTTAAAGATGCCCGCAAAGTGCAACAAACCATTTTAATGGTGGGCAACATTTCGGATATCTATGTCAACAGTTACCGTCGGATGCTAAACGATAAAAACTTTTCGCACGATGAGCTTATGGCCATCGCTTTTGGCTATGCCCAATTATTGGATGAAAGTACGGAATTGCTGAAACNNAGATAAGGAACGGATGGATATCATTGAGCGGATCCATAATGAAGTGAGTGAGTATAGGAATTTGGTTGGTTACTACACCAACAAAAACATCTCTATCAGCTACCTGCGCGCCAAAAAAGCAAATGATACGCAGCGCATATTGGATTTATATGGAACGAACGAAAGATATTGGTAAGCTATGAATTTTGAAAATTTACATCAACTATTGCGTGAACTCTATGTGGATATGCTGCCACTGGTTGCAGATATGGCAGGGGTTGCAAAAGGGATAGCTGGATTGGGTGCGTTGTTTTACATCGCCTATCGGGTTTGGTCAAGTCTTGCCCAGGCTCAACAGATAGATGTGTTCCCTCTGCTTCGTCCTTTTGCTTTGGGATTGTGCATCATGTTTTTCCCGACAATTGTGTTGGGAAGCATCAACGGCATTTTATCTCCTGTTGTCCAAGGCACTGGAAAATTACTGGAAACGCAAACCCTTGACATGAAACAATTCAGGGAACAACGTGATGAGTTGGAAAGAGCTGCCTTACTGCGTGATCCCGAAACGGCTTATTTGGTCAGCAACGAGGAGTTTGATAAGAAACTGGATGAACTCTCCGGATTAAATCCCAAACACCTTGTGACGATGACCTCTAT
>DENY01000291.1:3454-4926 GCA_002359825.1 Bacteroidales bacterium UBA2632 | reverse complement strand
CGGATGTGTTTCGTTCTCTGTTGGAGTTGATATTCCAAGCAGCGGGGTTAATTATCGATACCATTCGTACATTTTTTCTGATTGTTTTATCCATTTTAGGCCCCATTGTGTTTGCTCTGGCTGTTTGGGATGGTTTACAACAGTCACTCGTAAAGTGGTTGAGCCGCTACATCTCAACGTATCTATGGCTTCCGGTTTCAGATCTGTTCAGCTCGATGATGATGCGCATTCAACTATTGATGATGCAGAAAGATATTGAGGCTTTGCAAGATCCCACCTTTATTCCCGATATGAACAATGCTGTCTATATCATTTTTTTGCTGATTGGTATTATTGGGTTTTTCACGGTTCCTACCGTTAGCGGATGGATTGTGGAAGCAGGTGGCGGAATGGGAAATTACGGTAAGAACATCAATCAATCTTCTCAAAAAGCTGGTGCACTGGCCGGCTCGGGTGGTAAAATGGCTGCCGGAGCGGGTGGTTCAGTGGCTGGGAATGTCGGGGGAAGAGTTAAAGGGGCGTTGAAGAAAGGGTGATTTTAGGGACTTGGGACAAGAGACAAGGAACTAGGAAATCGAGACTCGGGATTCGAGATTCGAGACTCGAAAATAGAAAACCCCGGTTACATCTTCAAAGAACTTATAATATGAATCTCAAATTACGAAAAAACAAAATCGCAAAAACGCAAAAAAACAATTTTAAAAATATGGAATTCAAATCATTAACAAACATCGAAACATCTTTTAAACAGATACGGCTGTATGCTTTGCTCTTTGTCTGCTTATGCATTGTGGTGTGCGGTTTTGCCTTGTGGCAATCGTACGCTTTTGCTCAAGCGCAGCGAGAGAAAGTATATGTCCTGGACGGCGGAAAATCATTGATGCTTGCTCTATCGCAAGATGTCGCCTTGAACCGTCCGGTTGAAGCACGCGAACATATTCGTCGTTTTCACGAACTGTTTTTCACGCTTTCACCCGATAAACAAGCCATTGAAAACAACATGAAACGTGCTTTTGATATTTCGGATAAATCAACTTATGATTATTACAAAGATTTGGCTGAAAAAGGATATTACAACCGTATTATTTCAGGAAATATTCAGCAACGCATCGAAATTGACAGTATCCTTTGCGATTTCGATACGCATCCTTATGATGTGCATACCTATGCACGACAGTTTATTATTCGTTCGAGTAACATTACTGAACGGGCACTGGTAACCACCTGTCGTTTGCAAAACTCGGTTCGTTCGGACAACAATCCTCAGGGATTTGTATTGGAAAACTTTCGGGTACTCGAAAACCGTGATATCAGCACTAAAAAACGATAAAACTATGGGACGCTTTTACGATAAACTACATTTTGCTCTTCGGCGCAAGTTTGATAAACTTTCCCCGAAAGCACACCGCAGGTTACTTTATACCTTACTTATCATTTACGGTTTATTGTCTTGTTATTTTATTGCACAATTC
>DENY01000291.1:0-3448 GCA_002359825.1 Bacteroidales bacterium UBA2632 | reverse complement strand
TTTCAACAAAAACAATTGTACGACCATGACAAGTAACAATCAGATTAACAACAAAAAGCTCTCTGACAAAGAGCGAGCGCAACTAAAGAAAGTAATGTTTTTTGGAGCATTGGGAGTGATTTTCCTGCTTGCTATGTGGTTTATTTTCAAACCCTCGCATACGCAGAAAGAGGAGGACGAAACAGGCATAGGTTTGAATCAAGCCATTCCGCAAGCTGCCGATGATGCCCTAATCGATGATAAGCAAAATGCTTATAAAGCTCAAATTTATGAAGAAAAAGAACAGGAGCGTCAAGCAGGGATTAATAATTTATCGGATCATTTTGTTCTGCAAACAGAAGCAGCGGATACGCAGCTTATAGAAAATCAAAATGAAAATAACGAAATTAATCAATCGGTGGCGCATTATCAATCGGCACAACGTGAATTGACTTCATTCTATGGAGAACTGTCTTACGATGAAGAGAAAAAAGAGATGCAAGATGAGATAGATACCCTAAAAGAAGCGCTATACGAGTTGCAAGAGCTACAAGAGAGTAACAACACCGTAGATGAACAGATGAAATTGATGGAGAAATCCTATGAAATGGCTGCACGGTATTTACCGCAAACTTCCAACACAGGAGCTTCTCCTTTTACTACAGCCATTGAACGACCCATGGAAGAAAAAGAGGTTGCTCACTCTAAGAGTACCCATTTACCGTTACTAACGGTTGCTGCGGATGACAAATCGGTCGTTTCATCGCTCTATCGAGAGATTTCAGATTCGTTATTTATCGACCAACAGTTCCAGGAGCGCAACCGTGCTTTCTATACAGCTACAGAAACCGGTGATGATATTCCTGATAAAAACACTTTACCNNCGAAACGGTAACGCTCGGCGTGGGCGAAACGGTGCGATTGCGACTTATGGAAACAGCACGTATAGCCACTATGATTATTCCGAAAAATAGTCTTTTAACTGCCACTGCAAGGTTACAAGGGAATCGCATGTTTCTATCTGTTTCAAGCATTGAACACAGAGAGCGCATTGTTGGCGTGAAGTTATCAGCGTATGAATTGGATGGACAGGAGGGTCTGTTTATTCCGGGTTCTGCTGAAATAAGTGCCGTTAAGGAAATTGCTGCCGGAATGGGACAATCCACAGGGACGAGTTTCACATTTACTTCTTCTGCAGGTCAGCAGTTGGCAGCCGATGCTGGTAAAAGTATTTTACAGGGAGCGTCAAAATACTTTGGCAATAAAATGCGGGAAGTGAAAATAACACTGAAAGCCGGGCATCAACTTTACCTTGTTCAACAAAAATAAGTATCACCATTCATTCAAAGAACAAATAATTCAAAGACAAAATGAAATCAAAAAAAGTAGTTATAGCTATCGTTCTCTTTATGGGCATCCTATCAATTAATGCTCAAACCTCAGGTGAACGATATTCGGGAGTAAGTCAAACCATACCAAACTCTTCGGTTGTATTGCCTTATGCATTGGAAGTAACCTATGAAAAGACCTCACACCTGATCTTTCCTTCACCCATTCGTTACGTTGATTTAGGGAGTGATAATCTGATTGCAGGGAAAGCGGATGATGCCGAGAATGTGCTGCGTGTGAAAGCAGCAGTAAGAGATTTTGAAACTGAAACCAATCTCTCGGTTATTTGTAATGACGGCAGTTTATATGCTTTCAATGTTATCTACTCAAATGAACCGAAGCAGTTAACTGTGGAGATGCAGGATTTTTTACATTCTAAAGCTATAAATGGTTCGGGCAATTTACCTGGTAACAAAAGCACGGTTTATTTCTCAGAGCTGGGCAATGAATCTCCGTTATTGGTCCAACTCATTACAAAAACTATTTGGAACAATAACAAACGAGAGATTAAATATATTGGCAGTAAAAACTTTGGGGTGCAATTCCTCTTGCGTGGACTTTATACGCAGAATGGGCTGCTCTACTTTCACACATTAATAAACAATCAAAGCAACATGTTTTATAACGTGGATTTTATCACCTTTAAAGTGGTTGATAAAAAGATTGCCAAGCGCACAGCTATTCAAGAAGTCGTACTACAACCTGTTCGCTCTTTTAACGATGTGAAAAGTATTCAGGGCAACACTACAGAGCGTTCCGTTTTTGTATTGCAACAATTTACATTGCCCAATGACAAAGTCCTTTTGGTCACACTTTTTGAACAGAATGGTGGTCGTCACCAAACGTTTGTATTAGAAAATGAGGATTTAATTCGAGCTAAATCGATTGATCACTTAAAGATGAAATTCCAATGAAAAAGCTACTTCTATTTTTTGTTATAACCATAGGATTCTTTTCAGCTTCACATGCACAACGACTTCTACCCGGACAGCGTGGGCTACAACTTTCTCTTAGTCTACCCATATCTGAAAGTAAATTGTTTGATAACGGCAATTTCATTGCCGGACTTTCTCTAACGATTAATCACAAACGTGCCAATCATTGGCTCATTGGATTGGAGTACAGCAAAAGNNTGCCGATGCCAGTAAAAATGTGCTCTTAAATACAGGTGTTTCTGCGGTTGGAGGCTATGAAACTATTAATCGAAGTGAAAGCCTGCTCTACGATGGAGCTACGCTTATGGATAAGGACAGATTTGTATATGGCGGTGCCTATCATTTGGTATTGGATCTGTTTGTAACGAATAACCTGATTTTATTTATAAAAGGAGAATGCAATGTTTTTTTGAACAGTGATGTGGAGATGTTTCGCCCGCAGATAATGGCAGGGATTCGAATAGTTTTTTAAAATGGAAAAGAATTTAATAATGAAAGAAAAAAGTACAGTGAGAATTAAAACAGTAAATCTTATGAAGATAATCTGTCTGTTGGGTGTTTTGCTGCTTCTATTTTCATGTAATAGTGCATTGGATGTGCAGCAATCGTATGAATTTGATATCGAGGTTATGCCGTGACCTAAAGAGATAAAACAGAACGAAACNNTCGTTTTTTTCAATTTGACGGTAAGGGATATTTACGTTTAGAAAAAGATGATGAAGCTTTTTTACCAAACGATCGTTATGAATTACGGGATAAGGAATTTCGTTTGTATTACACTTCTTTGGGAGATAAAAGTCACGCTTTTGAAGTGGTCATTGAAAATAGTTTTGGCAGGGCGAAAACTTTAGAGTTTAGGATGAATGCGAAAAGTGAAGAATGAAAAAAGGAGTTTTAACGATTACATTTGGAACTAAAAGAATATATCAAAAGCTTTGAAATATCCTTTTCTATTTTTTGTTTTAAAGCTCAAAAAACATTTTGAGCTTTAAAACAAATTTATTATTTGATGCAAATAGCAAAAGATATTATAATTGCATGCTGCATGCAATTATAATTAAAATACTGCACTGAATAATAGTTTGAGAAGTGACTTTTAAATTATCTCTCTTTCTATTTCTCTTTCTCTTTCTCTTATCTGTCTA
>DENY01000289.1:4550-4788 GCA_002359825.1 Bacteroidales bacterium UBA2632 | reverse complement strand
AGGAGAACCCTTGATTGGAGTGAATGTTATTGTTAAGGGTACACAACAAGGAACTATTTCTGACATAGATGGCAAGTACACATTGTCAGTACCATCAGCAAATGCTACTCTTGAATTCTCATATATTGGTTATAAATCGCAAGATATAGCTGTAAATGGTAGAACAACTATAAATGTCACCCTAGTAGAAGATACTCAAGCTTTAGATGAGCTTATAGTTGTTGGATATGGAACTCAG
>DENY01000289.1:3125-4461 GCA_002359825.1 Bacteroidales bacterium UBA2632 | reverse complement strand
TGAATGTTGCCAACACATCAATTGCATTGCAAGGAATGGTGCCAGGTGTTTCTGTAGTTACCAGCTCAGGAAGACCAGGGTTTGATGGAGCAGGAATTAATATTAGAGGAACAGGATCTATTAACTCAACTTCAAGTCCCTTAGTTCTTATTGATGGAGTTATAGCTGATACTAATGGACTGAATTTCATTGACATGAATAGCATTGAATCAATATCAGTTCTTAAAGATGCTGCCTCAGCTTCTATATATGGATCTCGCGCTTCAAACGGTGTTATTTTAATTACAACCAAACGAGCGAAAGATAACAAACTCAATATATCTTACAGTGGATATGTAGGATCTAACTCCCCTACTGCAATGCCAAAGCCGCTTTCGGCAGTTGATTACATGAAATCAATTAATACTGCCAGAGCAAATGCAGACATTGGGCCACAGTATTCAGACCAATTGATTAATGAATACGAAACTTTGGGACCTGACAATATAAATAGATACGATACGAATTGGAGAAAACAAATTATTAGAGATAATGCACTTACTCACAACAATTCGTTGAGTTTAAGTGGTGGATCAGATGCCATAAAGGTTTTTGCTAACCTTGGACATTTCTATCAAGATGGGAATATTGCAAACAATAACTATAATAGATCTACTTTAAGATTGAACACCGAGTGNNTAATGATTCACCTGAATCTATTATCAACAAAGCAACAACTTTTGTTCCTGTATTCTCTGGAATCAATGATGACGGATCTTGGGGTTATGGCCAAAACGGTGACAACCCCATTGCTTCAGCTGAAGTATCTGGTCTTAATACTGTAACAACTCCCGAATTAGGATTGAAAGGGTCTTTGCAAATTAATCCTTTTGAAGGTTTTGAAGTATTTACAAGCTACAGTCGTCGTAAAATTGAGTCTAAATCTGACTCTTTCTTAAAACCATATGATACATATGAAGGTGGCTCATATAAAACAACTTATCCAGCAAGCGGTACTAATAAATATGAAGGATGGAGTCAAACAATTACAAAACAGTACAACTTACAAGCATCTTATGAAAAAGACATATCAGACAGTTATTTCAAAATCCTGACTGGTCTTCAATCTGAAGAGATAAACAACAGATCTTTTTCAGCAAGCAGAAAAGGGTATGAATATGATGGATATGAAGATCTAAATCATGGCAACAATGCTACTGCAACAAATGCTGGTGGACATTCTGACTGGGCTATGTTGTCGTATTATGGTCGTTTGAATTATAGTTTTAAAGAAAGATACCTGGCAGAGTTGAATGGTCGTTTTGATGCATCATCTCGCTTTATGAAAGACCAACGT
>DENY01000289.1:0-3030 GCA_002359825.1 Bacteroidales bacterium UBA2632 | reverse complement strand
TTAGACTTAACATTAATAGAGTCTAAACTTAATGCAACTTTTGACTATTATGTAAGGAATATCGACGATATGTTACAGCAATTCCCAATACCTGTCTATGTTGGATTAAGCTCACCATGGGAAAACGCAGGATCAATGAGGAATAACGGTTGGGATTTAACAATAAACTGGAGGGATAAAGTTGGAGATTTCAATTACAACATAACTGCAAATCTTTCTGATGTAAAAAATAAAATTATAAATTTATATGGTAAAGAATATATCGGTGAGCAAATAACTAGAGAAGGTGACCCTATGAGTTCATGGTATGGATATATATCTGATGGGTATTTCCAGACACAAGAAGATATAGATAACTCGCCAGTTTTTGGTGAAAAGAAGAATATTAAGCCTGGTTATATTAAATATAAAGACATCAGTGGACCAGAAGGAGAGCCCGATGGTAAAATTGACAGTTTTGACCGTACAATTATTGGAAATCCTTCACCAAGATATGAATATAGCTTAAATCTAGGTGTTGATTGGAAAGGACTTGATCTTAATGTATTTTTCCAAGGTGTAGCGAAAAAAGATCTTTATTATTCAGGATATGGAATACGCCCTTTCTACGTAGGACGCTCAATGTTTGAGAATCAACTTGATTTTTGGACTGAAGATAATAGAAATGCAAAATTCCCTATATTATTAATCGATGGCTCAGGTAATAACCCCAATAATATGATTTCTGATTTTTGGGTAAAGAGCGGATCTTTTTTAAGATTGAAAAATGTTGTTCTTGGATATACAATTCCCAAAAACATAACAAGTAAATATAGTTTGAATACGGTTAGATTCTACGTTAGTGGACAGAACTTGCTTACTTTTACAAATGCATATGAAGGTTATGACCCTGAAAACTCTGTTTCAGGCGGAAGTTTTTATCCTCTAATGAGAACCTACACTTTTGGTTTAACTGTAAATTTTTAAAATGAAATAAAATGAAAAAGATAATACAAAACATTGCTCTTTTAATCACCTTTAGTCTTCTTATGATTTCTTGTGAAGACTTCTTGGACAAAGAGCCTAACAACTACTCTTCTTCTGGTTTTTATAAATCTGAAGCAGCCGTAAAAGATGGTGTCTCAGGCGTATATAATGGAGTGTATATTGACTTGGGATACAATGCACCCTACATTGCTGTGTTGGATCACTGGACTGGCATTGCCGTAGAAAGAGCTGAAAACAGCTCAATTGGGGCTGGCGGAGCTTTGAATCCTGACAATGGATCAGTTTTAACTTGGTGGACTAAATTATATACAATTATTGCACGTTCTAATTCGGTTTTAAAAGGCTCGGAACCTTTTTTGGAAAATCTGGCAGGCAAGTCAAAACAATACTTAGCGGAAGCCAGAGTTTTGAGAGCATATGCTTATTATAATTTAATCTCTACTTATGGTGATGTGCCATTTTTTACTGAACCTGTAACAGTTGAGCAATATACAGTGTCATCAGAGAAAAAGGATGTTATTCTCGATTTTATCTTGTCTGATTTAGAATTAGCTGCTGCCGATCTCCCATGGATAGCACTAGATAGAGGCCGTGTTGACAAGGCATTTGCCTATGGATTAAAAGCGCGAGCTGCTTTATTAGGAGGGAGTTTAAACTTTTCAGGTAAGGCCACCGACTACTTTAAAGTATCTGCTGATGCGGCTAAATTAGTGATTGGTCAACGAACACTTGCAAACAACTTTGATGATCTATTTAACAAGACTGGTCAACTTAAAGCTGATGTTCGTAATGAAATGATTTTTGAGTTAATGTATTCTGATCAAGGTGCCAAAAAGTTTCACATGATTGGTTTTGGCCAGGTGTCTCGAGCTTATGGACAAACGGGTAGGCACCCAACAAGAGTTTTGGCTGATACTTACGAATGTACGGATGGTAAAAGAATTGATGAATCACCTTTATATAACCCAAAAGTTCCGTCTATGAATAGAGACCCTCGTTTTAACTCAACACTTTGGATGCACGGTGATACAATAAGAGGTAATACAAAAGGGACAGAAGATGGTAGAATAATGTTTATTGCTGATGTTTATAATCCAACAACAAAATTTTATAATTACACTACTAAAGTTTGGGAAGAAAAAGTAAACGCAGATATCAATAGTGGTGCAGCATGGACAAGTTTTGCGAATGCAGGATTGGGATATATGTGGAAAAAATTTTCTAATGAAACAGAGGAGAATATTAGTAATCAAACATGCAATGTTCCAATAATGCGATATGCAGAGGTGCTACTTACCTATGCAGAAGCTAAAATTGAATTAGGCGAGTTAGATAATTCCGTATATGATGCAATCAATAAAGTTCGTAATCGTTCGAAAATGCCTAATGTTTCGGCAGATAGAATTGGCAATCAAGACAAAATGAGACAATTGGTTCGTAGAGAGCGCAAAGTTGAATTAATTTTGGAAGGATTGCATTTTGTAGATATGAAAAGATGGAAAATTGGAGATTTAGAAAATGAAGGACCTACTTATGGTTATCCATTGGCACTTACGAAAGATAAGGATGGATATATTACTTCAGGTGGATATCAGGACGCAACATCAAATATGATTCCAAACTTCAAAAAAACATCTCGACATGATTTAAATGATATTGCCAGTTACGATGCTTTCAAAGATAAATTAAAAGTGAGAGATCAAAATCGTTTCTGGAATGATAGATTTTACTTATTCCCAATTCCTCAAGTTGAAAGAGATAGGAATGAAAATCTTAAACAAAATGATGGATACTAATTAAAATCGTAAATAGATGACTTATTAGTCATAAATGAGAGATTAATTATTAAAAAAAAAGAATAGGTATAGGAAGCACATAGTTTCTTATACCTATTTATAATATAAAATAGTTTTAAATATTTTAACAGAATGAACAGACGTAAATTTATAACCTATACAGCTTTGCTTGGAGGTTCTACTCTACTTGAGAGCAACACATTGGCTCCCAGATTCAATAAATCATTTAACAGTAAGAGCAGTCGGA
>DENY01000062.1:4731-12026 GCA_002359825.1 Bacteroidales bacterium UBA2632 | reverse complement strand
GAAGGTTTGGAGGATAACACAATTGTAATATTTACTTCCGACCATGGTTTCCATCTTGGAGAACATCGCTTTTGGATGAAGGTGAGCCTACACGAAGAATCCGTTAGGGTGCCACTCATCATCAAAGTGCCTGGTAAAGAACCAGGAGTTTGTCACTCATTGACAGAGTTGTTCGATTTATATCCCACTGTTGCAGAATTGGCAGGACTCAAAGCATCATCTCAACTGCAAGGAAAAAGCATTGTCAAAACATTGGATGACCCTGTTGCAAAAGTAAGAGATGTTGCCTTTTCAGTGTCTGTTCACAAAGGTGTACATGCTTTTTTGCTCCGCACCAACAAATGGGCATACATTCAATATGGCGAAGATGCAAAGTCGGGTATGGAATTGTACAATATGGAATATGATGCAAAACAATACAACAACTTGGCCAACAATCCACAGTTTCAAGACATTGTTCAGGAATTTCAAGCGAAGCTTAAAAGTAAATTAGAGGAAGTGAGAGACAATGATTTAGGGATCGTCTATAATCTTAAATAACTTGTGTAATCCGAAATATATTACAAAAATGAAAACATCAAAAATACTACCTTTTCTTATTACACCCCTTGTTTCATACAATGCTGTAGCTAAAGTTACACCAGAGATTGAAAAAGACAAACCCAATTTCATCGTAATATTTTGCGATGATTTAGGCTATGGTGATTTGTCTTGTTTTGGCCATCCTACTATAAAAACGCCCAGTTTAGATAAAATGGCAAGTGAAGGACAAAAATGGACCAATTTTTATGTTTCAGCATCAGTCTCTTCGCCCAGTCGAGCAGGTTTATTGACAGGCCGACTGGGTGTGAGGACAGGGATGTATGGTGATAATAAAGTTGTGCTATATCCCAATTCACCACAAGGACTTCCGGAGTCAGAATTGACAATAGCCAGCCTTTTAAAGCAATCAGGATATGCCACAGCATGTGTTGGGAAATGGCATCTTGGACACAAAGAGCCCTACCTCCCACTTAATCATGGGTTTGATTACTTTTATGGAATACCTTTTTCTAATGATATGAGCAGGAACGAGCAGAAGTTGAAGGGAAACCCTAATTACAAATTTGAACTCCCTTTTTACAACCAATTGCAAATTATTGAAACTGAACCAGATCAAACTCAATTAACCAAGAGACTTACCGAATATGCAGTTTCATTTATTGAACAACATACAGAGGATCCTTTTTTCTTATACTTGGCTCATCCTATGCCCCATATACCTTTATATTCTTCTTCATCATTCGAAGGGAAGTCAGTACGAGGTAAATATGGTGATGCAGTAGAAGAAATCGATTGAAGCGTAGCTCAAATAATGGAGTCTTTGGTAAAGAATGGATTGGACAAGAACACAATTGTTGTCTTCACATCTGATAATGGTCCGTGGTTGATCTACGAACAAGAAGGAGGTTCCGCAGGTTTGCTGAAAGATGGAAAGGGTTCGTCCTTTGAAGGAGGATTTAGAGTTCCTTGCATTATTTGGGGAGATATGGTTCAACCTTCTCTGATTTCTGATATGGGGAGCACATTGGATATAGTACCAACATTTTGTGATATGGCTGGAATAGAACTACCCCAAGATAGAGTATATGATGGCTATAGCTTAAAGCAGACATTACTCGAAAAGGAGGAAAGTCCTCGTCAGGTTTTTTATTTTTATAAAGGGAGCAATTTACATGCCATTAAAAGTAATCAGTACAAAATGCATTTCTCTTCAGCTATTGCCTATCCACGCAAGAAAATAGTAAATCATGCTATTCCTCTATTATATGATACGAATGAAGACCCTGGAGAAAACTTCAATCTTTCGGATCAGCTTCCCGAAGTCATACAAAAACTATCTTCGCTTGCAAAGAAGTTTGAAGCTTCATTTCAGTATAAAGAAAGTATCTTTGATTTACCAGTGGAGAAATAAAATCAATTAATTTATCACCCATCTTTTTCTTTCAACTACTATATAACTTAAACGAATCCTCACCGCTGGCGCGAGTTTGTAACTCGTGTCTGCCGAAGGCAAAGAAGGATTTCGCTTCGCGACACACGGATTACAAATCCGCGCGAGCAGAAAGTTATTCCTTTTGATGTTCGTTTGAAAAACGTGGTGGACTTCAACTAAAAAGGACAAACCCATTGCATTTTGATATAAAACTTATAGAATCTTTAGCTTTTTGATTATCTTTGCATGATTATATATCCTTGTTGATAATATGAGCAATCACAATCAATCACAATAACATTCAAGAAATACTGTAATCAAATGCAAGAAATCAAATTTTATAGTGGAGAGAACATCCCACTGGAACAGCACAAAGTACGCATCGTACAAAAACTTCATCTAGTACCCATCGAACGTCGTTTAGAAGCATTGCACGAAGGTGGGTTCAATACCTTTAGACTAAGCACCAAGGATGTATTTCTGGATATGCTTACTGACTCAGGCACCAATGCAATGAGCGACAATCAGGTGGCTGCAATGATGCAAGCTGACGATGCTTATGCAGGTTCACAAAGTTTTGTTAGATTGCAAAAAGCAGTTGAAGATGTACTGGGTAAAAAGTATCTGTTGCCCGTACATCAAGGTCGTGCGGCCGAGAATATTATCTCTATTGCTTATGTGAAAAAAGGTAGTCTTGTGCCTATGAACTATCACTTCACCACTGCTATGGCACACATTACCGACAAAGGGGGACAAATTGCCGAACTGCTTTATGATGAAGCTTATGTTATCAATTCGGATCATCCGTTCAAAGGCAATATGAATATTGAGAAACTTGAAGAAGTTATCAAGTATCACGGCCCTAAAAATATTCCATTTATCCGTATGGAAGCATCCACCAACCTTATTGGTGGACAACCCTTCTCGGTTCAAAACTTGCGTGATGTGCGCGCTCTTGCCGATAAGTACAACATTCGTCTTGTATTGGATGGCAGCTTGCTAGGTGAAAATGCTTTTTTAGTATTGCAACGTGAAGAGGAGTTTAAAAACTCTGATATGAAAACTATTATCCATACTATGACAGGTTTGGCCGATTTGTGTTATTTCTCAGCACGCAAATTGAGCTCTTCACGTGGAGGAGGAATATGTACTGATAGTTTAGAAATCTTCCGAGAATTGGAAGCTTTCATTCCACTATACGAAGGTTTCTTGACCTATGGAGGCATGTCTATTCGTGAAGTGGAAGCTATGGCTGTTGGACTATACGAAACATTGGATGAAACAATGATAAGCCAAAGCCCGTCGTTCATAAAATACCTTGTTGATGGACTCGATGCAAAGGGTGTGCCTGTTATCAAGCCAGCCGGTGTGTTGGGTGCTCACGTAGATGCTATGCAAGTTTGCGAGCATATTCCACAATCTCAGTATCCAGCAGGCGCTTTAGCAGCTGCACTATTTCTCATTTCTGGTATTCGTGGCATGGAGCGTGGCTCTGTATCCAATCAGCGCGATGAGTATGGCAACGAAACCTATTCAGACATGGAGTTGCTTCGTTTGGCGGTTCCGCGCCGTGTTTTCACTCTTTCTCAAATTAAATATGTGGAAGATAGAATGCATTGGTTGTATGACAATCGTCACCTTATAGGTGGTTTGAAGTTTGTATATGAACCTCCCGTACTCAGATTCTTTATGGGAGGACTGGCACCTGTGAACGATTGGCCAGAAAAATTGATGGCTAAATTCAAAGAAGATTTTGGTGATAGCTTGTAGGCGCAAGCTATAAAGATATATGCTGTTGGGGCAGGCTTTTGGGTCTGCCCTTGTTGATTTAACAAATAAAGAGTTTCTTAATTCTCAACAATTGATTAACATGTACGACAGGGTTGGCAATCTATTGATACATTTTTTTCAAAACATTTTCTTCTCCTTAAAATGTTTCAGACACGTAAAAATTGCATCCACAACGTAGGGAATGTTTGAAAATACATTTTACCCATTTTGCAACCTAAACTTGCATCATTTACACCTTAAAATTTAATTCACACAGTAAAATTCTCTTTTCATCAGGTGAAAATTTAATCAATCATCGTGGATTTGGTTTTCAAATAGGTGAGAAGATATAGATATCCGCATCATTCAAAAGCTACTGTAAAAGAGAATTTGATTATTGATGTGTTAAATGGGTAAGATCTGATTATGAATGTTGTAAATATAAAAGGGAGCAGTTTTCACTATTTAATTATAAATTAATTCAAAAGAAAGTGTTAATTTTGTATTGAAAAAACTGCGCACAATCTAATGTATGGTGTCTTTTAGCGTAAAATCACACAAATAATAAATAATAAATTATGAGAACAATTAAGATTTTGGGATTAATGCTTTTAGTAACAACACTTCTGATATTGAGTTGTAGCAAGGACAATGATGAAAACACAAACCTATTTCCACAAGGAATCGAAGCTTTTGCAATGAAGCATTATCCTAACAACAAAGTTATTAAAATTAAGGAATTCATTTTTGGCAAAACTAAAACTTATGAAGTAAAATTGGAAGGTAACATCGAACTGAAGGTGAATTAATTGAGGTTGAATCAAAAACCAGAATACCCGACAGTTTAATTCCTGCTAAAATAAGAGATTATGTTGCCTTACATTATCCAGATAACTTTATAATCGAATGGGAACTTGAAGATGACAAACAAGAAGTGAAGCTTGACAATGATGTTGAATTAGAATTTGAAAGAGACAGTTCGTCGGCTGATTATGCTGGAGTAATACCAGACGGAATAGCAGCATTTTTAAATAAACACTTTCCTGAAACTAAGGTGCGCAAAATAGTAAAAGTAAACAAACTCAATATTATCACTTATGATGTTGAATTGGCGGGCGATATAGAGTTAGAGTTTAATGAAAACATGGAAATCATTGAAATGGAGAGTAAGACAAAGTTGCCTGACAGTGTTATTCCCTCCAAGATACTTGATTATGTTGTTTTACATTATCCAGACAATTTCATTGTCGAATGGGAGCTTGAAGATGACAAACAAGAAGTGAAGCTTGATAATGGTATAGAATTAGAGTTTACTTTGAATGGAGATTTTATTATAACAGATACTGACAGCTATACTGGTAGACAAGAACTTTCTTATATTGTACAAGATCAAGTTACAGGAACAGTTTATGCAAGAACAATCTCTGGACATTTCATTTCATCGTCAGGTATACAACTAATAACACCTGGATCAATTGTTCTTTTACCATATCATTTTACAGAAAAAAGTAAACAAATCACTGTTAATGAGAACGTAGTAGCTTACGTTGTAGATTTATTAGAAGAGCCTCAATTATTGGATCAAACACCTTTACAAATGTCTCTTGCTCCAGCTGTTCCTGTTATAAAGTTTGAGAATTTAATGGAACCAATATTTGCAAAAAACGAATATTTTGGGGATCGATGGATTTTCACATATTCATTAATAATTAAAAAAGGAGAAAGCGTAAAAATCAATTTTTATAAGGGTAGCTACGAAGATGCAATGGCTTCAAACAGTGATGTTCTTATTGATGTAAGACTAGAAAAAACGGGAATAGCTAGCGATCCTATTGGTAAACTTGAAACCAACATAATTGGTGTTGATATGTCTTCACTTCGCAAGCTGATGGGTGGCAGAGTTGATACAAACGGAAAACTAAGTATCAAATTTAGATATTATAAATCAGACAATGAGAATATTTACATCACAAGAAATGTTTATCATATGAATATTCCCTCGTAGTTGATTAAACTTAGATTGAAGAGCAAAATATAAACCTGCAAATTCAAAGTTGAGTGCGATTTTAATGGATAGAATCATTAAAGTCGCTATTTTTTTGTGTGTTTTTTAAGATTACTTGATAAAAGTAGCAACAACATGAAGTATTGTCAGAATTTTAGATTTAAAAGCAAAAATGTTTTCTATATTTGAATGATTAATCATAAAATAGATTG
This sequence comes from Bacteroidales bacterium UBA2632, assembly GCA_002359825.1. Taxonomy (GTDB): domain Bacteria; phylum Bacteroidota; class Bacteroidia; order Bacteroidales; family Dysgonomonadaceae; genus UBA2632. The sequence continues at coordinate 6,064 of DENY01000062.1, read as the reverse complement.
AACTTTTCTCATTATATGTCACTCCTTCTATTATACATCTGAACACTAAGCAATAGTATCAAAGCTATAAACCTAATTTATAAAACAATGGAAGAGGAAATAAGAAATATTTTATTCAACCCCACAGTAGGCAGAATTGCTACTATTATAATAGGTGTCGCAATCATTTGGATAATCATCAAAACCATTCAACGAAATCTATTTTCAAAGATAAAGGATAATGACAATAGATATAAAGCTAAAAAGTTTAGTGGGTTTGTAGGATATCTATTGACGATTGTATTGCTATCTGTTGTTTTTAGTGATAAATTGGGAGGACTCACTGTAGCTATTGGAGTTGCAGGTGCGGGAATAGCTTTTTCTTTACAAGAAATCATTGTATCTTTTGCCGGATGGTTGGCCTTTGTGTTTGGCGGCTTTTACAAAAGTGGCGATCGTGTTCAATTGGGAGGTATCAAAGGAGATGTAATGGATATTGGCGTGTTGCGCACCACCATCATGGAGACTGGTCAATGGGTAGATGGAGATTTGTATAACGGTAGGATTGTCCTGATTGCCAATAGCTTTGTTTTCAAGGAAGCTGTGTTTAATTATTCAGGTCAATTCCCTTTTTTGTGGGATGAGATTAAAATACCTGTAAAGTTTGGAAGCAATTATCAAATGGCAAAAGAAATACTTACACAAGTTGGCAAAGATATTGCGGGCGACTTGACTATACAATCGAGAGAAGAATGGTCAAATCTTCAAAGAAAATATAGATTGGAAGATGCACAGACCGAACCAATGGTATCTATTGTAGCTAATGACAATTGGGTGGAGTTTACATTGCGGTATGTGGTGGAATATAAAAAACGCAGATCGACTAAGACTGAATTATTCACTCAAGTTCTCACTCAAATAGAAGCTACTAAGGGCGAAGTGAGTTTTGCTTCAGCCACATTTGAATTGGTGGAGTCGTTTCCATTCAACAAAAATAAAGAAAACCGAGATGATGCTAACAATTAATTAGTTAGCCTATTATCATTATATTTTAAACATAAACTAATACATGACGGACAACACAGTATTTCACGAATCTAAAGAATTCACCAACATAGACTATTCGGGCGAAACATTAAGAGACAGAGAGTTTTATAAATGTAAATTTATTGGATGCAACTTCTCCGACAGCGACTTGAGAGAAAACAGCTTCGAAGAGTGCACATTTGAAGAGTGCAACTTTTCGATGACCAAAGTTGATGGAGTAAGTTTTCGAGACATTTTTTTCACAGGACGCAAAATATTGGGCATCGATTTCTCACAGTGCAATAGATTTATGTTCACCTTCAAGTTT
>DENY01000062.1:546-4726 GCA_002359825.1 Bacteroidales bacterium UBA2632 | reverse complement strand
TTACTGCACATTTTATGGAACGAAACTCGACAAGACTCATTTCATTAAATGCTCCTTGCAAGAAGTAGATTTCACAGAGGCAAACCTTTCATCTTCATTCTTCACTGAAAGTGACCTCACAGGTGCTCTATTCTCCAACACCAATCTTGAAAAAACAGACTTCAGAACCGCCACCAACTTTGCCATCGATCCCGAATATAATAAAATGAAGAATGCTAAGTTTAACAGCTTTCAGTTGGAGGGGTTGTTGTATAAGTATGGGTTGGATGTGGAGTGATTTATTATCTTTGTAACATTATGTTGAAATAAAACCTTATAATGAAACAACTACTCCCCCTTATCTTAATCTTCACACTACTTTCATCCTGTGGAAATAGAAAAGACTCAAACAGCGCAGAACAACAAATCAACAACACTTGCATCTGCGAAAACGATTTTTGCGACTATTGCGTCAAAGTAGTATCTATTTCCGATGGTGATACCTTTAGAGGATTGACAGAAGACAATGAAGAGATCAAATTTCGCATCTATGGCATTGATGCGCCTGAAAAGCACCAAGCGTTTGGTAATCGATCTCAACAAAAATTATCTGAATTGATATTTGGGAAAACAGTTGGGATTAAAATACAAGAAAGAGACTACTTTGGTCGATTGGTTGTGTGGGTGTATACTCCCGATGGCAAAGATGTTTCTGCCGAAATGCTGAAAGCAGGTATGGCCTGGCATTTCAAGAAGTATGACAAATCAGAAGAGTATGCTTCACTTGAAAAGAATGCTCGACTGAAAGGTATAGGACTTTGGGCAGACAAGAATCCTATTGCACCGTGGGAGTTTAGGAGAAGTAAGAAAAGAAGATGAAATGTGATTGATAATACTCGCTGTATTTAATTAATATATAGAATTGGTTCATCTGATATCAATTCAACAACAACCTAATCATCGGATAAACATTCCCCCTCCCCCATCTGTTTATCTATTAGAAGAATAACTCTCATTAAACCATTCATAATCATGAACTCCATAAATGACAATAAACCAAAAAGAAAATATAACTCCCCATTCAACACTATTCTGTTTCTTGTTGTGGCTGTAATAGTGATATATCTACTTGTTCAAGGATTTATATCGGCTTGGGAAACTGTATCTGCTTGGGATACATTATAGGGAAAAGTTATTATTGAAATGAGTGATTGCAAGAAAAGATGAATAGTTGGAACAAAAAAAATCACGCAACTTCAAAGAGTTACGTGATTTTGCTACTAAAATAAGTGGGGTGGAAGACGGGATTCGAACCCGCGACCTCTTGAACCACAATCAAGCGCTCTAACCAACTGAGCTACAACCACCGTGTTATTTAACGGGTGCAAAGATACAATATTTTTCATATAACAAAAAAAAAACGCATCAAACTTATTGCAAAAATCAATATATTTTGAAAATAAAGATTTAAAGTGCTATATTTGATGTAGAAAAAATAAACAAAATGAACAACAGAGTAAAACTATCTATCCTCGGAATTTCTTTCAGTCAAGTGCAAGCTGGGGCTTATGCACTAATTTTTGCAGAAAGCAACGGTCCACGTAGGCTTCCCATCGTGATTGGGACACCCGAAGCGCAATCTATTGCAATAGTTATGGAAAAGATAAATCCGCCCCGACCTTTGTCTCACGATTTAATTGTTTCTACTTTTAAAGCATTGAATGTAGACCTTTTGGATGTATTTATATACAAGTTTGAAGATGGTGCTTTTTTTGCTGAACTCACTTTACAGCAAGGCGAGAATCAATATAAAATAGATTCAAGAACTTCGGATGGTGTAGCGCTTGCCATTCGTACGGGTGCACCTATATATACAACAGAAGAATTAATGCGTACCATGTCAGTGGTTTTTGACAATGAAGATGAAGAGCAAAAAGACATGAAAAGTTTCTTGTCTAATGAAGATAAAGATTTGTCGCAATTGAGTACTGACACACTCAACACGCTACTGGAAGAAGCTTTGAATAAAGAAGATTTCGAATCGGCAATCAGCTTGCGTGACGAATTGAACAAGCGAAAAGATTGATACTCAACACAGCGTCCATGGATATAATCTTCTATTGCCCCGATATTCGCACTAATCTGGAAATGCCTGAATCGGAATCGCAACATTGTGCGAGAGTATTGCGAAAGAAAGAAGGCGACTCACTATTCATTACAGATGGTAAAGGGTATTTTTATCGTGCAAAACTGTTACAGGCCAATCCAAAGAGCTGTGTAGTAAAAATCGAAGAAGAGATGGAGCAACCAAAAGGATGGGATTACAACCTTCAGATTGCCTTTGCACCAACTAAGAACCTTGACCGAATGGAATGGTTTGTAGAGAAAGCTACCGAAATAGGGATTGATACTTTCTCTCCACTTAAATGTAGGTACTCAGAACGAAAAAACATCAATGCTACACGTTTGGAAAAGATAATGGTGTCGGCGATGAAACAATCGCAAAAAAGCAGACTACCACAGTTTGAAAATATAATCAAGTTTGAAGAATTTATCAAACAACCATTTGAGGGACAAAAATTTATTGCACATTGCTACGACTCTATAAAAACACCAATCACTCAAATTTGTAAAAGAGACACCAACACACTCATATTGATTGGGCCTGAAGGAGACTTTAGTGAAGAGGAAATAGCAAAGAGCATTGAGCACGGTTTCACACCCATATCGTTGGGCGACAGCCGACTTAGAACTGAAACAGCAGCATTGGTTGCTTGTCACACTCTGCATGTAATCAATCAAATGTAGATTTACAGAAGTTTTCTAACGCAGAAATATAAAAGGATAGATTATGAGAAAGATATTATTTATTTCGGCAATACTTGTCATTGCCACAACAATGTTATTTAGCTGTGCAGACAGTAAAAAAATCAAAGAACTACCAAGAGTTGCCATTGCTGGACTGGCTATCGAGTCGAGTACCTTTTCGCCGGCTGTTACTCATGAAGAAGCGTTTCGTACTCGTACAGGTGATAGCATTTTCAGTTATTATCCGTTCTTTGCACAAGATTCATCTTTAATTCATGAAGCAGAGTGGCTCCCTACCCTTCGTGGTCATGCAATGCCCGGAGGAATTGTGACAAGTGAGGCATACGAGTCGTTGGTGCAACAAACATTGGACAGACTAAAAAAAGACTTGCCTTTGGACGGATTGTTTTTTGATATACACGGTGCTATGAGTGTGCAAGGATTGGACGACCCAGAAGGTGATTTTATTGTTCGCATAAGAGACGTAATTGGCACAGATGTACTTATTTCTACCTCCATGGATTTGCATGGAAGTGTATCGCCACGATTGGCACAAAACACTGATTTAATTACCTGTTACCGATTAGCACCGCATGAAGATGCCATTGAATCTAAGAAAAGGGCTGTCACCAATCTATTAGATCGTTTGAAAAATGGTAAAGGCAAACCTGCTTACAAAGCATGGATATCCGTCCCAATTCTGTTGCCAGGTGAACAAACCAGTACCCGCATCGAGCCTGCTAAAAGCTTGTACGGAGCCATTCCTTCTTTGATTGACAAAGACGCAGTGATTGATGCTTCTATATGGATGTCTTATCCTTGGGCCGACGAACCTCGCAACCATGGAGTGATTGTAACTTATGGCGATGACAGAGAGGCTGTTAGCAAAGCTGCAGAAAAACTAGCAGAACACTATTGGGGAGTGAGAGAAGAATTTGATTTTGTTGCTCCAACCGCTCATTGGGATGAAGCCATCGAAAAAGCAATTGCCAGTGACAAGAAGCCTTTTATTATTAGCGATATGGGTGACAATCCTACCGCTGGCGGAGCTGGCGACGTTACTTGGACACTGACAGAGATNNGTTTAAAAAAACAAATGGTAAGTCTCTTATATATGCCTCTATACCAGGAAAAGAGTTTGTGGCTAAAGCTGTGGAACTGGGTGTTGGAGCTCAAATAGATGGTACTGCTGGAGCAGAAGTAGATGACAGATTCGCCCCACCCGTTCGTATCAAAGGTGAGATAACTGCTATAGAGCACAATGAAAGAAGTGGCCAAACCGAAGTTGTTGTAAAAGTAGGAAATGTATCTGTTATTGTAACAAAAGATCGCATGGCCTATCATTACGAAAATGCATTCCAACGTTTAGGTCTCAACCCAAGAGAAGCTGATG
>DENY01000062.1:0-369 GCA_002359825.1 Bacteroidales bacterium UBA2632 | reverse complement strand
TCTGAACGAAGTGAAGAATCTATTAAATATTTGTAGAATAGTTATACAGATTCTTCTTTTCACTCAGAATGACAATGATTTTTACTCATCACTCATCACCCATAACCCATCACTGATTACTCATTTAACTATGACAAAAAAAGAACGTTACGCCGGTGTAATTAATTGGTTTCAAGAAAACGCAGAGTCTTCTGAAACTGAGTTGAACTATGAAAACAATTATCAGCTATTGATTGCCGTAATTCTTTCAGCACAATGCACCGACAAGCGTGTCAATTTGATTACCCCTGCTTTGTTTGAAGCTTTTCCCGTTCCCGCAGTAATGGCAGCATCATCACAAGATGAAATTTTTGAATACATCAAATCATG
>DENY01000028.1:13290-13584 GCA_002359825.1 Bacteroidales bacterium UBA2632 | reverse complement strand
GATAAGATAAAACAACTTGCATTTACCAAAGAGGTTGTTCTAGAACTCAATCCACTTATTGCAGGAGCTATTGGAGAGAACTTGGTTGTGAATGAGATAAAGAAACTATCGGATGATTATATCCTTATCAATGACTTCTCGTTACGCTTTAATCCACCTATCTATAATAGAAAAAAAAATGATAGAATTTATTCAATTCAAATTGATCATCTTTTGATATCAAAAGCAGGTCTGTTTATATTGGAGACTAAGAATTGGAGTAGAGAGTCGATAAAGTCGTTGGGTATGAGGTCG
>DENY01000028.1:12795-13080 GCA_002359825.1 Bacteroidales bacterium UBA2632 | reverse complement strand
CAAAAGGAATAATCGATTTGCATAATAGAGAGAACAGAGTTTGATTTTGATGAAAAGTTCTTGTTTTAATATATTGAAACCATTTAGGGTTCTTTGCTATTTGTTCATTACTCCCACGGGTTTGCACCCGTAGCTATTCAAATTTAACCACTTCGTGGTTGTTCTTCTGATGTTGAACGAATGTAGTTTGATTTGGATTGAATATTTTTTGAATGAGAGTTTTTTTAAAAATATGAAAATAGAAAACTTGTATTTAAATGCAATATTTCTTCGACCCTGAAAGAG
>DENY01000028.1:9968-12763 GCA_002359825.1 Bacteroidales bacterium UBA2632 | reverse complement strand
TGAACCCACTTCGGGGTTCTGTGGTGTTTGTCCATTATCTCCAGGGGTTTGCACCCGTGGCTATTCATGTTTAACCACTTCGTGGTTGAATTCCAAACCGCCCAAACCCCTAAATCTCATGTTACATACCCCTAGCTCAAACATATACCCGATTTCTCATTTATCCGTGTACTTCAGTCTGTAAGTTTCCTCAAAAACAAATTCCTATTTTAAATGTTGTATTTGTGTATTATCAGAAATTTGATTAGTTTTGAATTTCCAAATAGAAAGAAGTTCAACTAGAAGAGAAAATGAAACGTATTTCAACATCCATATTATTGCTCTTGATGCTTATGTTAAGTATGCATCCAATTCTTTCTATGCATTTTTGTGAAGGAGAGTTGGAATCTCTCAATCTTCTTACATCAAGCAAAAGCAATGTATGCTGTATGACCTCCGAAGTTGGAGACGTTGAAAGTGCGAAGTTCGCATTTCTTAAGCATATTGAATCTGATAATAGTTGCTGTACAACAACCAACTTAGAAGTTGTGACAGACAATTTTACTGCTGACAGTTCTCAATCTATTCAATCACCCACCGAGTCAAGTAACATGCTGAGTTGGTTTGTAGTTAATTATCTATTTAATCTAACTACTCCAGATGTAACTGTTAAACCCAATTTTAATTTCCCCACGTATGGGTCTTATCTCAAGACTCTCGACTTCCTTTCTCTTATCTGCGTATATCGACTATAGACATTTATTAGTTTTTCTTACAACACCTTTGTTGTAGAAACTGTGATATATCTTTCGGATCTCTTTAATGACTTCTGTTAAATATATCGCAATCCATATGATTATCGTGTACATATTGTGTTTTAATTGATTAAAACATAAGAGTGTATGAATATCTATCAAAAAAACTAATAACATAATGCTAAATAGAATAATTAAATATTTTCTTCATAATAGACTGATATCTATTTTGTTGCTTTTAATACTAATAATATGGGGCTTGTCTACTGCTCCATTTAATTGGGATGAAGGTTTTTTGCCTCGTGATCCTGTGCCTGTAGATGCCATTCCTGATATTGGCGACAATCAACAAATTGTTGCAACGGAATGGATGGGTCGTTCGCCCAAGGATATTCAAGAACAGATTACCTACCCGCTTACAACATCCTTGTTGGGTATACCAGGGGTGAGAACTATCAGGAGTTCATCGATGTTTGGTATGTCTTTTATCTATATAATTTTCGATGACAATATTGAGTTTTATTGGAGTCGTTCCCGCATACTCGAAAAGCTGAACTCTCTTCCCACAGGTCTTCTTCCCGATGATGTACAGCCAAGTTTAGGACCGGATGCTACAGGATTGGGTCAAGTGTTTTGGTATACATTGGAGGGGCGCGATCCTAAAACAGGAAAACCCACAGGTGGCTGGGATCCGGAAGAATTAAGAGCGATTCAAGATTTCCAAACTCGCTTTTCACTCTCATCAGCTGAGGGTGTTTCGGAAGTAGCCTCTATTGGCGGATTTGTAAAAGAATATCAAGTAGAGATAAATCCTGATGCTATGCGTGCTTTCAATGTCAATATCATGGACATTATGACTGCCATACAAAAAAGTAACCTTGACATTGGAGCAGAAACAATGGAGATAAACAAAGCAGAGTATTTGGTGCGAGGTTTGGGTTACATCAAAAACATATCTGACTTGGAACAGGCAGTAGTTGATGTGAGAGATGGAGTGCCCGTGAAAATAAAAGATGTTGCTTTTGTAAATGTAGGTCCAGCCACTCGTCGTGGAGGGTTGGATAAAGAAGGAGTAGAGGCTGTAGGTGGAGTTGTTGTGGCGCGCTATGGTGCAAATCCATTGCACGTAATCAATAATGTAAAAGACAAAATAAAAGAGATTGAGACTGGCTTGCCACAAAAAACATTGGCAGATGGTACTGTCTCAAAAGTAACGATAGTTCCTTTTTATGATCGTTCGGGTTTGATACAAGAGACAATCGGAACACTTGAAACTGCACTTACCTACGAAGTTCTTATTAGTATAATTGTTATCATTGTTTTGATTTTCAATCTGACAGCCTCCATTCTTATATCGAGTATATTACCAGTAGCCGTGCTCTCTACATTTATATTCATGCGTTATCTGGGAGTAGATGCGAACATTGTGGCACTATCAGGTATTGCCATTGCCATTGGTATAATGATTGACTTCGGGGTCGTATTGGTCGAAAATATAATTCGGCACATCGAAGAAGATGAGAACAATACTATTCGTCGAGGTAAAGCTTTTGTGAATCTTATTTATAAGAGTGTAACTGAAATATCAGGTGCGTTGTTAACTGCAATGATGACAACAGTGATTAGTTTCTTACCAGTGTTTGCAATGCAAGCGCAAGAGGGTAAACTTTTCAAACCGCTTGCTTTTACCAAGACATTTGCACTATTGTCAGCTTTCTTAATAGCAATAGCCATTTTGCCAACTTTGGCTTATTATCTTTTTTCTTTTAGAATAACCTCTAAGCTATCCAAAAAAGTGGGGAATATCCTATTAATGGTTGCAGGGATAGTTCTTTTCTTAATGAGTGGAGTTTTAATATCATTGGGTCTTACACTCTTTGGATTGAGTAATTATTTTTCAGACTATTGGGAAAATAAGAAAACACATAATCACATCAATATTGGTATTGCTCTCTTAATTGCAGTGTACTATCTTTCCACAGCTTGGTTGCCCATTGGGGCAAACGCAGGATTGACCATTAATCTCATTTTTGTTGTTTTAATAATTGGTTTGATTTTATA
>DENY01000028.1:4315-9943 GCA_002359825.1 Bacteroidales bacterium UBA2632 | reverse complement strand
AGATAATAAGTTTCCAGGAATAGGAGAGGAGTTTATGCCAACTCTCAATGAGGGTTCATTTTTGTTGATGCCCACAACAATGCCCCATACAGGAGTAGAACAGAACCAACAGATAATTGCACAATTGGACAGACGAACAAGTAATATACCTGAAGTGGAAACTGCTGTTGGTAAATGGGGACGGGTTAACTCAGCTCTTGACCCTGCACCAGTTCAGATGTTTGAAAACACCATCAACTATCGTTCCGAATATATATTGGATGAAAATGGTCGTCGTAAACGATATAAAGTAAACCGCAAAGGAGACTTTGAATTAATAGATGGGTCGTTCTACAATGTAAAGAATGGCTTCAGATTAATACCTAAAGATAGTTTGATTGCCGACAAAAAAGGGAAGTATTACCGACAGTGGCGACCCCATATTAAAAATGCTGATGATATATGGCAAGAGATTGTGAATGTTACTCATTTGCCTGGTTTAACATCAGCACCCAAACTACAACCAATAGAAACTCGTTTGGTGATGCTATCTACAGGGATGCGTGCACCTATGGGAGTAAAGGTAATGGGTCCCAACTTAGAATCTATTGAAGAAGGTGGCCGAATTATCGAAACTGTATTGAAAGATGTTCCTTCCATATTGCCATCCACAGTTTTTCATGATCGTTCGGTGGGAGCACCTTATATAGAGATAAAACTGGACAGACAACGCATGGCACGTTATGGTATAACTGTAGCCGATCTTCAGGAGGTTATCAGTGCATCAGTAGGCGGTATGCCACTCACTACCACCATTGAAGGGCGAGAGCGTTTCTCTGTTCGATTGCGCTATCCACGTGAATTGAGGGATAATCCTGAAGGATTGGCAAACATTATTATCCCTACCGCAACAGGTGCCCAAGTACCAATGGGCGATGTAGTGGATATTGAATACACAAAAGGAGCCCAAATGATCCAAAGCGAAAACACATTCCTATTAGGTTATGTGGGTTTCGGCAAATTGGAGGGGAAAGCCGAAGTGGAAGTTGTGAGAGATGCAGATGAATTATTGAAGGAAAAGATAAGCTCTGGAGAAATAAGCTTGCCAAAGGGTGTAACATATAGTTTTGCCGGAAATTATGAGCAACAAGCACGAGCAGAATCTCGTTTGCTTATTGTGATACCGTTGAGTTTATTGGCAATTCTGCTTATTCTCTATTTCCAATTTAAAACTGTTACCGCATCATTGATACATTTCTCGGGTGTGTTTGTTGCTTTTGCAGGTGGTTTCATCATGCTGTGGTTGTATGGCGAACCGTGGTTTATGGACTTTAGCATGGGAGGAACCAATATGCGCGATCTCTTTCAGATGCATCCAATAAACTTGAGTATTGCAGTCTGGGTAGGTTTTATAGCCCTGTTTGGTATTGCAACAGACGATGGTGTACTGATGGGAACATACATACATGATGCTTTTTTGGAAAGAGACCCACAGACGAAAGATGAAATTAGAGAAACGGTTATATATGCAGGACTTAAAAGAGTACGACCTGCCGCTATAACCACAGCTACTACGCTTATTGCATTGTTGCCCGTGCTCACATCTACAGGTAAAGGAGCAGAGATAATGATTCCTATGGCCATTCCTACATTTGGAGGAATGCTCATACAATCGATGACCATGTTTGTTGTGCCTGTATTTCAATGCTGGTGGCGAGAACGTGTTATAAGTAAAAACAATAAAGAGATAACGAATAATTTAAACAATATATAAGACTATGAAAGATAATAAATTAAAGAGTTTCTTTTTAGTTGCAATGATAGTATTGATGGGTGTGGTTTACCCAATTAAAAGTCAGCCTACTGACTCTATTCAATATTATTTAGAAATGGCTGGTAGAAACAATCCAAAGATAAAAAGTGAGTTTTTGAGATACCAATCTTCTTTAGAGAGGATTCCACAAGCGGGAGCATATCCTGACCCAACATTGGATATTGGTTTCTTTTTGAAGCCAATGGATATTATAGATGGAAAGCAAGTAGCCGATTTTACTTTGATGCAGATGTTCCCGTGGTTTGGTACGCAAAAAGCAGCACGTACCGAAGCTGCACAAATGGCCAAGGTAGCTTATGAAGAGTTCCGTTTATCGGTAAACAATCTCTTTTTAGATGTCGCTACACAATGGTATGAATTGAGCAGTTTGCAACAACAATTAAAGAATAGCGAAGATAACCGAAGATCATTGTTGCAATTAGAAAGCCTAGCTACTCGGAAGTATTCTTCCCCTGCTTCAAATTCAGGAAGTATGTCTTCCTCGAGTGGAGGTATGTCGGATGTGTTGCGTGTTCAACTCGAAGTGGCAGAATTGGACAACACTATTGAAAGTATTAAATCAGAGATTGTTGCAAAGAAATCAGCATTCAACGCTTTATTGAATCAACCCTCTCTCCATCATATTTCGGTGCCAGATACTATCATCAAAACTCCTTATGTCTTTAATGTTGCTGCTGTAATGGAGCAAATCGGTCGTCAAAATCCAAGACTCTTAATGATTAATGAGGAGAAACTAGCTTACGAGGCGAGAGCCGAAGCAGACAAGAAAAAGAGTTATCCTACTGTGGGTATTGGTGTGCAGTATTCTCTCATTAATAAACGGAGCGATATGTTATTGCCTGTAAGTGATATGAATGGCATGGATATGTTTATGCCAATGGTCTCTATTTCTCTACCCCTATTTAGAGGGAAATACAAAGCGCAACAGAAAGAGAGTGAGTTGGCTATTTTATCAAATACAGAACGGTTTGTAGATATGCTAAACTCACTTGAAGCTGAGGTGTATCAAATAAAGCACGAATTGGAAGATGCCGCTCGCAAAATTGATTTGTATAATAAACAAAGTCAGCTTGCGCAAACAACCTATAGGTTACTTATTCAAGATTTTGTCTCTGGCAAAAGCGATCTGACAAATCTTATACAAGTTCAGCGCCAACTGCTCGACTACACCTTTAAAGAAGCTGATGCAGTGGCAAAGTACAACACAGTAGTGGCATCTATCAAGAGCTTAATATCATATAATACTCCCGAACAATTTAATCAAAAATAGATTATGAAATCAAATAAATTCAATAATATAATCAAGAACAGAAACGTTAGATATGTTTCTTTATTTATCGTCGGACTATTGCTGGGCTGGTTGATTTTTGGAGGCTCCTCTGGTAGTAGTCAAACAAATGGAGAAGAAGAGCATATACATGCCGAAGCAGAAGATCAAGTATGGACGTGCTCCATGCATCCTCAAATAAAGCAAGATGGACCAGGAAAATGCCCTTTATGTGGTATGGATTTGATTCCTCTGAAAAGTTCTTCTGGTGGTGGAGGTGATGCTGTAGATCCTGACGCTATTATGATGTCTGAAGAAGCTATAGCGCTTGCAAATATACAAACCACAGTAGTTAGCAGACAAAACCCAATAAAGGAAATAAAATTGTATGGTACTATTCAGGCTGATGAAAGATTGTCGCAATCTCAAGCATCTCACGTGAGTGGTAGAATCGAAAAGTTGTTTGTTAACTTCACTGGTGAAACAGTGAGAAAAGGACAAACGATAGCCACCATCTATTCTCCTGAGTTATTGAGTGCCCAACAAGAGTTGTTGGAGGCTGCAAAAATGGAAGATGTATCTCCCGGTTTACTCCAAGCTGCAAGAGAGAAGTTGCGACTATGGAAAATGTCAGACGAACAAATTGCTCAAATTGAGAAGTCTAAGGAGATTTCATCATCTATAGATATACAAGCCAATACAAGTGGTGTAGTGATTGCTAAAAATGTAAGTCAAGGTGACTATGTTAGTCAAGGCAGTATTTTGTTTGACATCGCCAATCTTTCTAAAGTTTGGGCACTCTTTGACGCTTATGAAGTTGATTTGCCTTTTCTTAAAGTAGGTGACAACTTGACATACACCCTCCAAGCTATGCCCGGTAAAACTTATTCTGGTAAAATTGCATTTATCAATCCAATTCTCGATCCTGTAACGCGTACTGCCAAAGTGCGTGTGGAAACTGCCAATACGGGTAAGCAATTAAAGCCTGAGATGTATGCAAGTGCAACAATTGAAGCACCTTTGAATCAATTCAAAGATCAAATTGTGATTCCCAAAACAGCTGTCTTATGGACAGGCAAGCGTTCAGTGGTTTATTTGAAACAGCCTCACACAGAGACGCCTGCCTTCTTGATGCATGAAGTAGAATTAGGCCCCTCTTTGGGTGATGCTTATGTTATAATGTCGGGTATAAATGATGGGGATGAAATTGTGACAAATGGAGCTTTCACTGTTGATGCAAGTGCACAATTGGAAGGTAAGTTGAGTATGATGAATCAAGATGTTGCTACTTCAGCACATGAAGGTCATGATATGCCTGCAACGGATATAGTCTCAGCATCAAAGACAACAGATCCAGCCTTTAAAGCGCAACTCACAAAAGTGTACAGCGATTACCTGGATTTGAAAAGTGCTTTTGTTGCAACAGATGCCAAAAAAGTAACTAAGGAAGCAAAAGACGTAATCGCATCCTTAAAATCAGTAGATATGGGTTTGCTTAAAGGTGACGCACACAATATTNNTGCAATAAGTAAATCGAATGATATTGAGAAGCAACGTCAAGAGTTTGTGCAGTTCAATAATGCATTCTACAAAAGTGTGAAAATGTTCGGTTTAGTAAACACAACAACGTACTACCAATTTTGTCCCATGGCCAACAATGACAAGGGTGCTTATTGGCTAAGCGATTCCGAAGAGATCCTAAATCCATATTTTGGTGATGTGATGCTAAATTGCGGTGAGGTTAAGGAAACAATCAAATGAGAACGAATAAGAGTTTATAACAATTTTAAAAATTAAGATCAATGAGAAAAATAATTATTTTGGTTAGTCTGCTTATAGTAAGCTGGGGAGCTTTTGCCCAACACAACCATTCAAATATGTCAAACAAAAGTAAGGTTCAACCTTCTATTACGGTAGAGCGCTCCAAGTCTGCATCTACTATTATCGACAACTATATGGCATTGAAAAATGCATTAGTTAAAGAGGATAGTAAAACTGCGGCAAGTTTGGGGAAAATTCTTTATGATGACTTTGTTAAATTTGATGCAACAGGAGTTGCAGAACAACACAAAAAAGAAGTGACGACAATTATAAAAGATGCATCACAACAAGCAAAGCTAATTTCTGATAACAGTGGAAATATAGCTAAACAGAGGGAACGTTTTGAGTTTTTAAACAAGGGTGTTAAAGACCTTATACTCATCACAGGTTCCGATAGGACATTGTATCAAGCTTATTGCCCAATGTATAACAACAACAATGGTGGGGCATGGTTAAGCACAACAAAAGAGATTATCAATCCTTATTTTGGAGACAAAATGTTGAAGTGTGGTAGTGTGCAGCAAGAAATTTCGGTGAAATGAAATAGCTGAAAGCAACAGTTTTATTATTGGAAGGTCTTGGTGGGGTTGAAATTTCTTCTCACTGAGACCTTCTTTTGTATAGTGTACTATAGCTCCTGAGAAAATCAGTTTGTAAAATTGAACACACTTCGGGTTTCTTTGGTATTTTATTATTCTCCCCGTGGCTATTCATATTTAACCACTTC
>DENY01000028.1:3789-4307 GCA_002359825.1 Bacteroidales bacterium UBA2632 | reverse complement strand
ACTTCGTGGTTGAATTCCAAAACTCCTCTCAAACCACACAGCTCATTCATCTGTGTTCATTCGTCACATCAGTTTCAAACCATGTACGCTAAACCATGAAAAGTTAACTTTTAGTGCTTTTGCATATGTACAAAATGGCAAGAAGTCAACTTCTCGAGGTTTCGTACGAGTATAAAGTATGGTCTAACAAGATTGTCATGGAGACTACTATTGCACGGTATAAAGAAAAATTGACAAATTCAATATCTATCAAAATGTAAAAAAGCCCATTGGCAAAATACCATGGGCTTTTAAATACAAAATCATAATCTTTAGATCAGTTCTATTTCTCAAATAGGCTCTAAGTATTGTGCATAACAATAACCTTCGAGACCCTCTTCAGTTCTTATGTACCACCACTGATTATCTACTTTCTTCAAAAGTGTCAATATCTCACCATGGGCAGCTTTTCCTACAAGGTATTGTTCTGTACCGGGTGACTGACGTATGTTTAAGTTGCCAGATTGCGTAACTACTCT
>DENY01000028.1:2750-3709 GCA_002359825.1 Bacteroidales bacterium UBA2632 | reverse complement strand
CACATTTGTCTAATAAATTCATGTTTTAGTTTATTTGATTTCAAGATTATTTTCAACACCTTGAGGGTTCAGTGCATTCATTTTCTCCATTAATAGTGGCAAATCTTTCTCCTTCACTTCTCCTGTCAATACGATAACACCATCTCTTACTTCAGCTTGAACAGTTGGGTGATCTTTCAAAGCATCAGGTAGAGCGGCACTTAGAGTTGCATTAATCTGTGTGTAATCGGGAGCAGGAGGCACAACTGTTAAATTGTTAACCACAGATTTGATTCCTTTCACTCCTTGTACCGATGATTCTACATAGCTTTTGGCTGCATCATCTGGAACTGATCCGCTTAGTGTTGCCACTTTGTCCATTACAGTTACCATAACATCAGATGCATCAGGATTAGTTGCTAACACTTCAGTTGCTTGATTTTCTAAATCCGAATCCTTTACATTATCACAAGCCGTAAAAAAGACTCCTAGTAAAAAAACTAGGGTTAACATAGACATTAATTTTTTTGTTTTCATAATTCTGAGTAATTAAATTAAATTTCAATTGAAATACTTATTTATTAAAAATCAGAATTAAAACATTTTATAGCATAAAAAGTTTAATGTTCGATTAAAATATCTTCGTGTAAACATGGCAATAGGGGGTTGATCCTTTGTGCTTATAATATTGTTGGTGATAATCCTCCGCTTTCCAATAGTGTTGTGCGGGTCTCAGCTTAGTGGCAACCTTATAACCTTTTTTCGTCAATAGATTGGTGTATTTTTCAGCAATAGCTTTCTCTTCATCGTCTTTATAGAAAATAGCTGATAAGTATTGTGAGCCAATATCAGGACCTTGACCATCTATTTGTGTAAAGTCGTGTGTTTCATAAAACAGACGAACCATATCCCCATATGTCGTTTTAGATGAGTCATATACTATCTCGGTAGTTTCCAAATGACCTGTTTTGCCTGTTGAA
>DENY01000028.1:0-2695 GCA_002359825.1 Bacteroidales bacterium UBA2632 | reverse complement strand
TACTACTCCAGGTGCTTGCATGAAATAATACTCAGTTCCCCAGAAACAACCAGATGCAAAGTACACTTTTTCGAGAGACTCATCCTTCTTTGGCACAAATTTAAGAGAAATGGAGTTAACACAGTGACGTGTGTTTTTATCAGTAAATTGTTCGCCTACGAATACATGGCCTAAATGTGCACCACAATTATTGCAAATAATTTCGGTTCTTCTTCCATCTGCATCCATAACACGTTTCACGCTTCCTGGTATTTCATCATCAAAAGATGGCCAGCCACAACTTGCATCAAATTTATCATTTGAGTAATATAAAGGCGTATCACAGCGTTTGCAGACATAAGTCCCTTCTTCTTCATTGTTCAAGTACTTGCCAGAGTAAGGATGCTCCGTTCCTTTGTGAACAATCACATTCTCTTCAGCTTGGGTCAATTTATTAAACTTCATCATTGTATTATCTTTTTTGTTAATATCCTTTTTGTTAGTGTTGTTATTTTGTGCGCATGCTCCCATAATGGTAGTGAGCAAGATGGTGTATAAAAATATTCTTTTCATAATTGTTTATTGTTATAACAGTTAAACGAATAGATTGATTAAAAAACAGCTAACTATTTAATGTAATTGAGGAAAGCGAATTGTTTTCGGGTATTTAAATAGTTTGTGTTTGAGTCGTTTTCAAAAGCTTCCTTTTCAAATGAAATGGCTTTGTAGGCTTTCTTAGAATCTCTGAAATATAGTAATCTAACCAGCCACTCCAGCACATACAATGTGTAAAACCCTACAAATAACAATTCATTTATTTGTCGAGAGTGAATAGCTTCGTGGTTAAGAATTCGCTCAGTTAATGGTAAGCAATCTCTTCGTGCAAAGACAATACCAAAAAGATTAATGGCTGTAAATCCTTTCACGGGTATGAACGATGATCTAATTACTTTCATTTACAAACTTTTGAGCGCTTAATGCTAATTATCAATTTCAAAGATACATACATTCCCTAAATTTATTATCTTTGTGTACTTATACTATTCTAAAATATGAAGAAAATAAATAAAATGGAAACTGAATTACCTTTAGATTTAAAATATAAAGTAGCAGATATTTCACTCGCCGAGTTTGGTAGAAAAGAAATTGAAATTGCCGAACACGAAATGCCTGGCCTTATGTCTTTGCGCAAAAAATACAAAGATCAGCTACCGCTGAAAGGTGCGCGTATAATGGGTTCATTGCATATGACTATTCAAACAGCGGTGCTCATCGAGACATTGGTAGAGTTGGGTGCAGACGTGAGGTGGGCTAGTTGCAATATTTTCTCTACACAAGATCATGCAGCTGCAGCTATTGCAGCATCGGGTGTTCCTGTTTTTGCATGGAAGGGCGAAACTTTGGAAGAGTATTGGTGGTGTACAGATATGGCACTCCGTTTTCCTGAAGGGAAAGGACCTCACATGATAGTGGAGGGTGGGGGGGGGGGGTCATTTTTTTTTTTTTTTTTTNNAACGATGCAAAATCAATAGATAGAAAAGGATCTAACAAAGAAGAGCAAACTGTATTGGACACGCTGGCTCGTATCCTGAAAGAAGACAACCAACGTTGGCATCGCACTGTGAAAGATATGAAAGGTGTTTCGGAAGAAACCACTACTGGAAGTCACAGATTATATAAGATGTTGGAAAAGGGTGAATTGCTCGTTCCAGCATTCAATGTAAATGATTCTGTTACAAAGTCTAAGTTCGACAATCTATATGGATGTCGTGAGTCATTAGCAGATGGCATAAAGCGTGCAACTGATGTAATGATTGCAGGTAAAGTAGTAGTAGTGCTCGGTTATGGCGATGTGGGTAAAGGATGCGCACATTCAATGCGTAGTTATGGAGCACGTGTGATAATAACTGAAATTGATCCGATATGTGCTTTGCAAGCAGCCATGGAGGGTTTTGAAGTGAAACCTATAGAAGATGCTTTGGCCGAAGGAAATATATATGTGACTACTACCGGCAATTGCGATGTTATAACGATTGAACACATGCAACAAATGAAGGACCAAGCCATTGTTTGTAATATTGGTCACTTCGACAATGAAATACAAGTTGATAAATTAGTCGAGTTTCCACAGATTGTTCATACCAATATCAAACCACAAGTAGATAAATATACCTTCCCTTCTGGAAATTCTATATTCTTATTGGCCGAAGGACGATTAGTTAACTTAGGTTGTGCAACAGGACATCCATCTTTTGTAATGAGCAACTCGTTCACCAATCAAGTATTGGCTCAAATGGATTTGTGGGAAAATGTTTATGAAGTGGGAGTCTATCGTTTACCAAAAAAATTGGACGAAGAAGTGGCCCGTTTACATCTCGAGCAAATTGGGGTGAAACTAACCAAATTAACACAGAAGCAATCCGAATATATTGGTTTACCTGTCGATGGTCCTTACAAGCCAGAACACTATAGATACTAAAAACCAATTTTTCATCTTAATTTTATCTATATGTCAATTATCAAAAGTGTTTTAGATACCGATTTATATAAGTTCACAACAAGCTATGCTTATTCAAAACTATTCCCTCGCGCTTATGGAGAGTTTGAGTTTGTGAATAGGAGCAATGATGATTATCCTGAAGGGTTCGATGAATTATTACGAAAAGAACTTGAGAGTATGGAAATGCTATACTTGACCGATGTTGAAGAGAAGTTC
>DENY01000075.1 GCA_002359825.1 Bacteroidales bacterium UBA2632 | reverse complement strand
TTTTATATCATTAATCTCGCGAATGGGGATGTTGTAGAAATCAATCATGTCACGCTTGATGTGTCTCATTTTCTCCTTCTCTTTGAAGAGAAAACCTGTGGAAGCGATGCGATGCTTCAATGGGAATGAGAATATCTGGATTGATTTGTTTTCATAAATTAAATGGTGTCCCTTTCTCTTCAATAGCACCAAGCGTACATTGTATGAAATGTGTTTGCAAAACATATTGAGCACAGGGTTAATAAAATCTTCTAATTCTTGATGTGCATAAATTGTTAGTTCTGCTGTTCGTCCTAATAGATTGAATGAAGAGATAAGTCCAGGAAGTCCAAACACGTGGTCGCCATGCATGTGAGATATAAAAATGCTGTGCAATTTACTCATGCGTGCACCAAATTTTCTCATTTGCAATTGTGTTCCTTCACCGCAGTCTATCATGAACAGTTTTCCATTCACATCTACTAGTTGTGAAGAAGGCATGTGCATTGTAGTCGGCAGGGCAGAACCGCAACCCAAGATTTGGACATTAAATTTAGTCATTTATTGTTTTGTCCCCTTTTCAGGGAATATTAATTAGTTTGTGAAGTTGTACGCTCAAAGACCATTGAGGATTTTCTTTTATCAGTTGCACACAATAGTCAATATTATCCTTATTCATTTTGGGTCCATCAAAGATAGGGCTCAAGAAGTAATTGTCGGCTTCGGGCAAAATTGATATGTCGGGAAGGGGATCACCTTTTACGACTGGAAAGCGCAACTCGTGTGCGTGAGGTATGAGTGCTTTAATTCTTTCGAAGTGTTGTTTCGGACTACATGTTATATAATCTAACCCTTGTGGCACTTTGCGTGTTCCATTGGTTTCGATGGCTTGCATGTAACCTTTGCTTTTGAAGAAAGCCACCATTTCATCAGTTAGTTGCAAAGTGGGTTCTCCGCCTGTCCAGATTATCCACTTACATCCAAATTGATTAATGTGGGTCTCAATATCCTCCAATGTCATCTCCTCACCCGAATCGAATTCAGTGTCGCAGAAGCTACAGCGCAAGTTGCATTTCGAAAGACGAATGAAGATGGATGGTTTTCCTGCTCTTCCACCTTCGCCTTGTAGCGAATAGAATATTTCATTTACTGTAAGTTTCATTCTGGCTCGTATATAGCGGTTGTTTTAGGGGTTTCGCTCACTTCCACAGCATATAGTTGTGGAAAATCGGGCTTGAAAATATCATAGAGCATCTTTGCCAAGTTTTCGGCCGATGAATTAAGCGGACCCATGATATCATTGAGGTGACGATGGTCCAACACGTTGTCGATNNTTTATTGGTTTCAGGTCATGATAGTCTATCACAAAACCAGTTTCGTTGAGTTCTTTACTCTTCAGATGAATGGTAACAACATAGTTGTGACCGTGCAAGCGAGTGCATGGGTGGCACTCCTCAAGTCCCAATAGGGCATGTGATGCAGAGAATGCAAATTCTTTACTTATTTTATACATAGTTTAATTCAGATAAATGATTGAAAAGGGATAATCTAGCCTTTTAAAACAAGAAGTGCAAATCTATTGTTCTGTCAGGTAGGTTAAAACAGGGTAATGGTCGGAGTATTTTACCCTATCTACGGTGGTCTTGAGCGACTTTAGATTTTTGCTGTGCATTATGTAATCTATTCTGAACAGAAAGAAATCCTCATAATAAGTAATTCCAGGTCCAAAACCTGTGGATGCATAGGCATCTATGAGGTCGCCTTTCATTTTTTTGTAGGCATAAGATATGGGGGTGTCATTGAAGTCACCACAAATAATTAGTTTATCGTATGTTTGACGGTCGATATAGTCTGATATCTTTTGTACTTGTTTTGCTCTTTTGCTATATCCACGGCCCAATCGTTTTCTTATGTTAGAAGTAACCTCGTTGAGGGTGCGAGAATCTCTTTTTACCAACAAATTGCTATATAGTTTCTTGTCGGATGAAGATATTTTATTTGACTCCAAATGATTGTTAGCTACTAAATAGATTTCACCGTCAACATCTAATGAGTATACCGCAGAGCCGTTGTACGAAGAGTCGAAAGTAAATTCTCTGGTACTCGTAATAGGATACTTGGAAAAACAAGCTAACCCGTAAGTATGATATTTTCCTGAAAATTCAAGTCCTGTAATGGATTGATAGGGATATTTATTGAGTATTTTGTTCACGTCCTTTTGGGTAAGTAGTGATTTGCCTGTTTTACTAATCATATATTCTTGCAAGCAAACAATATCTGCATCGGTCTTAGCGATATATTGCAAAAGAGGATGAGCAGAGTTTTTTTTGGCTTCTCCCATGAAGCCCATTACATTGTAGGTAAGTATTTTTAAACTTTCTTCAGGAGCGGATGATGTTTTAAGATTGAGTGGGAAAAATGTTGTGATGGGTTTATAGCAAATAATAAGAGCAACGCCGATGATAAATGAAATCTTCCATTTTTTCAAGATTATCCAAAATATTAAACATAGAATGGTTGCTAGTAAAATAATGGGAAAAGCAATACCCATGAATGAAAAGAAGGGTGTTCTAGTAGGCGAAACATACCAAGCAGGGAAAGATAAGAAAAGTAGAAAAATGGATAGTATAGTGATAGCAAATACTATTGCTTTTATTATTTTACGTCCCATAGTTTATAAAAAGTTACTCTTATTTTTCACCGGCATCAAATAGCTGACGTTTTTCTTCTGAGCTTAAGCTATTATAACCCGATTCTTTCAGTTTATCCAATATTTCATCAATTTTTTTCGATTCTTGCGTCTTTCTATAATTGTAGTCGTAGTCAGTTTCAGTCCTTTTATACACAACTTTGTGAGCTCCTTTATGCTTTCTCTTTTTAAAGAGATTGGCAATTCGATCTAGAAAACGACTGATGGGTAATGTGAAGTCCTTTCCTTTTTTATATTGAATTGCAAACAAATATCCCACAATTGCTCCACCAATATGGGCAACGTGTCCGCCTGGATTGTCCCCACTACTTAACGAAAGGNNCGGCCAGTGCTATATAGATTATTTTAATACGCCCAAACAGAAAAAGGTTGAGTGTGGTTTCGGGTCGATAAAAAGCTGCACCCATTACCACTGCCATCACTGAGGCCGAGGCTCCAATCATCACGCTGTGTCCTAAATCTAAATAATAGGGTATGGTGTTGAAGGCTATAATATATAAAAGTGCACCTGCAAATCCTCCAATTACATAAAGGCTGCCCAGTGTTCGGTCATTGAAGTAGCTCAAGAATATATTTCCAAACCAATAGAGCCAAAGCATATTGAAAAGTATATGCATGAAGCCTACATGAACAAACATATAAGTAAACACTGTCCAAAACCTAATCAATACAGTGTGAAGTTGAGACGGAACGGCTAGAAATTGGAGTGGGTTCAAGCTTTCTAAACGAAACAGGGTAACTATTACGTAGAGAGCCTGAATGGCAATGAACACACCCACATTTATGAAAATGAATTTCATGAGGACATTGCCGCTCTTAAATCTGCTTTTTATAGTATCAATAAAATCTGACATTCTTTTTATCTTTCTTTTTCCAGTATAATATTACAAATATACCAAAAAACATTCCACCTAAGTGTGCAAAATGAGCAACATTATCACCTGGCAGATAAGCTAATCCGAAAAATAGCTCGGATGCTCCATATAAAATAACCAGCCACTTGGCTTTTATGGGGAATGGAAATGGAATAATATATAGTGGGATATTGGGGAATAGCATTCCAAATGCAAGCAATATGCCAAATACAGCTCCCGATGCACCAATTGTGCCTGTATTTATTAGCAGATTAAGGGCGCCTTTTGCTGCATCTGTATAGTTCATGTTTTGCTCCAGCAGTTGTCCTCCTTGTGCAAGGACATCAGATATTGCTTCTGATGAAAGACCACTCTTCACTGAGTATATGCGAATGCCTACTACTAACATTTGAATCAAAGCTGCGCCAATACCAGTAATGAAATAGTAGGTTAAAAATCTTTTTGGTCCCCACATTTGCTCCAATAATCNNCGGCAAACATATTAAAGAAGACATGACCAAAAGAATGTGGATCGTGTAGAAACATATAGGTTATGAGCTGATAAATTCTGAAGTTAGGGGATTCGAAATAGTATAATCCCAGATAATTTGTCAGATCAATTCCTTTTTGCATAAGAACCATTTGTCCTAACCAAACAATAATATTGATGATGAGGATATTCTTGCAGACTGTGGGGATTCCACTGATATAACTTGTTCGACCTTGTTGCATTCGTTGTTTTTGTTGTGGGTGTGAACAGCAAAAGTACAGATTATTTCGATTAATACCCTCGTTTTGCGCCTTAATTGGCTTTTTTTTCGAGTTTCATGATAGTTTTTTACTTTTTTCTTGATTGTTATCGATTTATAATCTATATTTGGCACTCAATAAGGGTTAGACCTTAGTTTATATGTTTAATTTTATTATCGTTTTCTTATGAACAAATCAGAATTAGTAAGCGCAGTAGCTCAAAAATCGGAGCTAACAAAAGTTGATGCTAAAAAAGCATTAGACGCAGTATTGGAAGCAATTGGTGAAGAGTTGAAAAATGACGGGAAAGTTGTTCTCGTAGGATTTGGAACTTTTTCAGTATCTGAGAGAAGTGCACGTAAGGGTATTAATCCTCGCACAAAAGAGCCTATTGACATTCCTGCAAAAAAAGTAGTTAAATTTAAAGCTGGTTCAGAATTGAGCGCTTTGTAAGAACGTACTTTTGGAAACCTATTGTAAAAGGGGGCAAATATTTAATTTGTTCCTTTTTTGCATTTTAGGGGAAATGCATTTATAAAAAGTTTCTCTTTTTAAAAAAAACAATTACCTTTGCACCCTTAAATAATGACTCCGTAGCTCAGTTGGTAGAGCAAATGACTCTTAATCATTGGGTCGTGGGTTCGATTCCCACCGGGGTCACTTTGTGGAAACGCTTGTTCGTATATATTATGTATGGGGGAGCTTTTTTTCTTTTTGGTATGCGGTCCTACTAGGAAGGTGGACAAAAAATGGAATTGACCTGTAGTTGTACCCCTACAATTGGGCAAGAAACATTTTTCTCCTGTAATTGTATCCCTACAATTAGGCAAGAAACTTTTTTGTCGTGCTATTGTATCCCTACAATTTTGGCGATTTTTTTTTATTGAAGTAATTATCACTCTAGATATGAGAAGTTTCTCAGTTGACGTGTATAGATAAGAAGTTCCAAGATAAAGTATCTGTAAGTCAATAATATTATTTCTCTAAGTTAGGTTCTACAAATTGTTCCCAAAATCTGTGTCAAGATCTTACTCTTACAGGTTACCTATGTTGAGCGATGTTAGTTTTTGCATGGCGCGTTTTTTTCTAGACTTTACAGAGTCTTCGGTTACTCCAAGCATGGATGCAATTTCGGCGTTTTTATACCCCCTTAGCGACATTAATATTACTTTGCGCTGTTTATTTGGTAGCGTGGTGAGGGCTTTGGCAAGAGCTGTGTTTGCCTCCTCTTCAAAAATTTCATTTATAAAACTATCCGATGGATGTAGGTGGTCTTCAGGGTTAAAATGCTCTTCAATATTGTCGGTAAGTTGGGTGCGTTGCTCTCTTTTATTGAAATTTAAAGCCGCATTTTTAATCATAGAAAACACATACAATTTCGCATCAGAGATGTGCCCAAGGTTATCTATATTATCCCACAACTTAACGTAACAATCTTGCATAATATCTTCTATGATATGCTGGTTTGATACGTATCTTTTCGTGAAAGAATAAAATAAAGCACTATTTGACAGTACAAATGTCTCAAAATTATCTCTGTGCAGTCTGCTCATAAACGAGTCAAAGTTAATGCTAAAAACTTAATGAGCAAAACTACGCAATTCTTCGGACATTTAGTTCTCTGACTTCTCGTGTTTGACAGAGATTAAGATAATCTTGTATACTATTTGAATGTAAAATGGTTTTTTGTCATTGATTATTGTTGCTTAAAGTCAATAAAACATTCTTTTCTCAAGCAAAGTGACACTTTCTCCATAGTTGTTTGTCTTTTGTAGGTATATCAGGTATCATGCCTAATAAAATGGGAAGTATGGACAAAGACAAAAGAGGTGTTTATGATAAAAGTTTTGATGCTATTCTCTCAATAGTCGTCAAGAAGAGTCTTGGCATACAACCATTAAACGATGCAGAACAAGCCATATTTGAGCAGTGGTACACCGCAAGCGAGAAGAATAGAGAGATTTTTCACTCTTTGGGCGAAAATGTAAAAACGGAAGAGTTGATTACTTTGATGGAGAGCGATTTTGCCGAACGTCAATTTAAAGCTGTGCAAAAAAGAATAGCACAAACAGAAGTCGAACAGCAACCAACGCAACAAGCAATCTTCCGAAATGCAACGAAACAAAGCAGATTAAATAAATCCTATTGGTATATAGCTGTTGCATCGGTAGCAGTTCTTATGGGCCTGTTTATTCGTCAAAACGTGAATAAGCAAAATCAGCAGAAGTTGTTGGCCCAAGAAATATCTAGCGTATATATGTTAGACGACGAGGGAGGACAACCAATCCTTATTGAAGACGAGAGCATAAGTTTTATGTCGAATAAGGAGCAGGTGCAACATGGAGTTGATGCGGCGAAAGAGGGAACTGATCCTCAAGAGTCGGAGACTACAGAAAGACTCACAGCTGTGGCTACGAAAACCAAGACAGTTGTTGTTCCAAAAGGCAAAGAGGTAAATATTGTTTTGCCCGATGGAAGCAAGGTGTGGCTAGGTGGAAATTCCACCATCAGTTTTCCAGAGAAATTCTCTAATGAATTAAGAGAAGTGTCATTTTCGGGCGAAGCTTTTTTTGATGTCGTGAAAGATGAACCCATCAGGTTTGTGGTCACCAGCTCCAACATAAAAACAATAGTATATGGTACTGAGTTCTATGTTACCTCTTTAGTGGGGATGGATTATACTGCTGTTTCCTTACTCACGGGTTCGGTTGAGGTAGCGTTGCAAACAGGTATTTCAACAATGTTGCAACCTGGAGAAAAGGCAGTGAATTACAATGGCGAAGACGATTTTGAACGCCAGACTTTTAATGTTGAAGCATTACGAGCAGTAAAAGAAGGCATGTTCATCTTTTGGGGCGATAAAATAAAAGATATCATTCCGGTTCTCAATAACTGGTACGACTATACAATATCTTGCGATGAAGAAATAGAGAACGCTATTTTTTATCTAAAGATTAATAAGAAGACTCCCATAGAGGATGTTCTTCGCACACTCTCTTCTACTAATAGAGTTGGGTATGCAATAAATACAGAAGCAAAATTGATTAAACTAACTACAAGAAATTAAATAATGAGAAGCGTTTTCCTTTTATTGTTCTCTTTTCTTTTTCTCACTACTACGCTTTTAGGGGGTGAATTAGAACAAATACATGTGAACTACTCTGTTAAGAACGTAACCATAATAGAGGCTATAGAGAAGTTGTTCGTGGGTACAAAGTACTCCATTGCGGTGGCTTCAAAAGACCTAGATAGTGCAAAGAGAATAACACTCAGCATGTCAAACTCAAGTATTGAGAAAGTTTTAGATGAAATTCTGGAAGGCACAGATCTTACATATAGCATATCAGATAAAGAGGTTGTTCTGTCTAAGAAGGTAGTAAAACAACAACAGACCAAGCAACAAAAAAAAATAATCAAAGGTAAGATAATAGACAAAGAAGAGGATGAACCAGTTATTGGAGCTACGGTTTTTATCCCAGGTACTCTAAGAGGAACAACTACCGATTTGGATGGAAACTTTAGCCTTGATGTCACTGGAGCCTCTAAGTTTACTGTTTCATGCATTAGTTATAAAACTAGGCAGATTGAAGTGGGGGCCAAAGATGAGATTACTATTTTTCTTGAAAGCGACATTATGGCCTTGGGAGAGGTAGTCATAAACGGATACACATCCACTACAATGTCTAGAGTAACAGGTTCTGTAGGGATTATTGATAGCGAACAGCTAAAAGATGCTCCCTTGAAGTCTATGGACATGCTCATTCAGGGTAAAATACCGGGAGTGAGTGTGCAGGCTGTGTCTGGAAGACCAGGGGAGACTGCTAAAGTTAGGATTAGGGGTACCAATACAATATCAGGTAATGCCGAACCTTTGTGGGTAGTAGATGGTGTGATGCTTCAAAAGGATATTCCTAAAATATCTACAGGGCAAATCAAGGCAGGGGACTTTAATACGCTTTTCTCAAGTGGTATTGCGGGGATAAACCCAAATGATATAGAAAACATAACAGTGCTCAAAGATGCTTCGGCAGCAGCCATATATGGTTCGAGAGCGGCAGGAGGTGTTATTGTAATCACTACTAAAAGAGGGAAAGAGGGGAGTCTTAATATTCAATACTCGGGCAACTTTTCTGTTACAACTCAGCCTGTAAGAGATGTCTCTCTGATGAATTCGAGTGAGAAAATTGAGTGGGAGAAAGACCTTTGGAACAAGTTTTCTGCCGATGGATTCAGCAAAGGAGAGTATTATCCTGTTGTTGGTCTTGTGGGAATGGTGCGAAGTGGTTACGGCCAATATGCAGGACTTAATACAGTAGAGCAAGAGTCTCTGATAGATGGGTACAAAGAGCATACAACAGATTGGTTCGACGAGCTTTTCAGAAGTTCGGTATCTCATAGCCACTATGTTTCAATGTCGGGAGGTAAGAAAGATGTCAACTATTACATTTCATTTGGATATGGTACTAATAATGGATTGGTAAAAAACAATGTATATGACCGATATAACTTAAGTTCAAAGATTGACATTAATGCATCAGATAAAGTAAAGTTGGGGTTTAATACCAATCTTTCCTACCAAACCTCTAAGGATGCTTCTGGTAGCACCAATCTTTTTAAGTATGCCTATTTTGCCAACCCATACGAAAGACCTTACAATCCTGATGGCTCTTACCGAGCCGACGGAACTTACTTTGAGCTGGGCAAAGCAAATGGTAACACTGCTTTTATTATACCAAACAACGGTATAAATATTATACGCGATTTAAACGAGACATCTAGTAAAGTAAATAGCTTTGATGTTACTCAAACAGCTAATCTCACTTGGTATCTAATTGATAATTTAAAATTCGATGGGCTTGCCTCGGCGAACTATTCAAATAATAACAACGACAACATCAATGGTAAAGATACCTATGCAGCCTTTTCAGACAGACCATTTGAAGGAAGCATCTATAACTCTCAAAGGACATATGGTTCAATATTCCAATCTAGTGCTTACAATATCTCTTATAATTTAAGGGCACAGTTGTCCTATAGCGAAGAGCTTAAGAGGAACCACTTTGTGAGTGCACTGTTGGGTACAGAGATTAGAAACTCTTATAACAAGAGCATCTTTGAGAAGAGATATGGATACGACCCTGTATCCGGCAACTCTTCCTTTCCATTAATTCCTACTACCGATGAGTCGGGCCTTATCCCATATGACTATCTTATCAATTACGCTAGAATAATGGATGGCCTATCAGGACAAAATATAGATGAAGCTGCAGTAGCCTCTTTCTATTTCTCTGCCGACTATTCGTTTAAAAACCTCTACACAACTAGCTTTACAGCTAGAACAGATGGCTCTAACAACTTTGGGAGTAAAGAACAGTTTAACCCAATATGGTCTCTTGGATTTGCATGGAATGCCAACAATGAACCATTCCTCAAGGATAGACTGGGAGTGGTAAACGACCTCTCTGTGCGAGTAGCTACAGGTTATACTGGGAATATCAATAAATCGGTGTATCCACAGTTTATTATGGACTACAGCAATGAGTTTAGAAAAACGTATGACGATTTCTATCGTATGGGTTACGTGAATTCCGCACCCAATCCGAATCTTAGATGGGAGAGAACTTTTGACTACAAGGTGGGGGTCAATGCTGGTTTGTTCGATAGTAGATTGAGGATGCAACTTGAGTACTATTATAGATTGAGTTCTGATGTGGTTACGCCTGTGAGAGTTCCAGAGACTACTGGTTTTAGATCACAGAGCTACAACACATCCGAAATAGAGAATAAAGGTCTCGAGTTTTCTTTGTCGGGTACTGTTATAAAAAATAAGAATTATTCGATATCAGCTTCCGCAAATATATCTCACAATAGAAACTTATTAAAAGACTATGTTTCCCCTACAGGTTCTATGTATGGAAACATGCGCGTGAACTATCCTCTGAACTCTCTGTTTACTGGCATTCCCACTGGAATCGATCCATACACAGGAGTTTATCTCTTTAAACAGAGGTCTGATGTTAAGTTTGAACGCACAAGTGATTATGAAAATGGCGATAACTATCTCTTTTACGTTGGAACAAGCAATGCACCTATTACTGGGGGATACTCTATAAGTGGTAGATACAAAAACTTTAGTGTTAGTGTTGGAGGGGTTTACTCTTTTGGGTCAAAGGTTTTGAATGAGATTTCTTCCCCTGCATACTATGGAGCTATTCAAAAGTCTAGCCCTACTTCGGAGAAGATTCCTACATCTCATAACGATTTATATAGGAACCATTTGAATGTTCTTAAAAACAGCTCTCATTTATGGACTTCTCAAAACCCTGTGGTTGATGGAATGCCTCGTTTGATAGATGCCTATGGTCCCAATATGGGCTACAATACGTATATGACAACATCGTCTAATATTAATAAGGGAGCTCTTATAGAGGATGTCTCTTATTTTAAAGTCAACTCCATTATGATTTCTTATAATGTAGGTGAAAAGGTGCTTTCTAAGATGAAATTAAAGTCGATGGGCTTTAATTTAACTGTAAATAATTTGCTCACTATCTCTAACTATTCGGGATTTGACCCAGAGACACCAGGGATAGTCTATCCGCAAAGTAAATCTTATTCATTTGGTATTAACTTTGGGTTATAAATAAAAAATTATGAAAGGTAAAATATTAATGCTGTTCTCTTTGCTAATCATCTCTTTGGGTTCTTGCGAATCATTTTTAGATTTGAAACCTCAGGGCAAAACTATTCCTAAAACGCCCGAAGAGTACTCTGCAATGATACATCAAATGATTTTTGATATAGAGAACGAAAAAGGTGGCTTCATTATGCAAGGCACCACAGATATTATCGACACTGAGGCTATCTCGGATAACTTAGATGCTAATATTTATTTAGGGCAAGAGATGATCCCTTTTTATGTAGGCCAAAGGCTCAATCAAACTATCTATAGTAAGCTATACCAAAACATTAGGAATTGTAATATTATTCTTGATGGGTTGGGCAATGATGAAACCGACTATGGATTGAAGGTGAGAAGTGCTGCTCATGCTATTAGAGGTGTCTGTTATTATGAACTTATTAAACATTATTGCAAAGCTCCACTAGGAGGTATATGGCCAGAGTTGGGTATGCCTATTGTAGATGAGTTCAATATGGAGGCAAGACCAATTAGAAGTTCTTATGAGAAAACTGTAGCGTTTATAAATGATGACTTCAAGACCGCTCTTTCTATTTATAATTTGGATGATCCAGTTTATATGTTTACCAGTGATGTGGTAAAAGCCTATCAGGCTAGACTCTATTTCTGGACAGGTCAATGGCAAAAAGTGATAGATGTTGCTTCTGAATTGCTAGATAGCTACCCGGTTTTAAGTAGGGACGACTACTCTAAGATGGTGTTGGGTAATGCATCTTTCCCTAATATGATTGTTCGTTACAAAAACGTACTGTCTCAAAACAGCCAGGTTTCAGATAGGGTATATACTGCATTAAGAAACAGACCTGTGAGTATAGATTTTATCAATATATTTGATTCACGCGAACGTGATATTAGATACATTGAGTCTATCAACAGACACAGAAACCCTATTAAGCTCTTTATAGGAGCTATCAGATCGGAAGAGATGCTGCTTATGGCAGCCGAGTCTCATTACTACTTAGATGGTAAAAGCCAGGCCATAGAACTTCTAAATCTTTTAAGATCCAAGAGGATAAGTGACTATGAAAATATTACAGAACAAACTATTCCTAATGTAACCGATAATTCTGTGGTTATGAATGATGCTATGGGGCGTGATTTAACTCCACTCGCTAGATTAATAATAAACGAGAGACGCAAAGAACTCTTTATGGAAGGTAGCAGATTTATGGACTTGAAAAGATTGGGGTCTCCAGAGTCTTGGGTTTCAAGAAATGGCTTGGCATATACTACCAAACCGTTTATGTACACGTGGCCAATTCCTTCAGAAGATATTGAACTTAATCCAGGTATTGTTCAGAACGAGGGCTATACCGAATTTATTTATAACTAAGATAAGATATGAAAAAGTACTTAATTATACTCTCATTAGTTTTCATAGCTGCTTCCTGTAGTAAGATAGATGTAGAGCCACCAATACAACGTGGNNGTAGGAGTACAAGTTGCCCGATCCTAAACCTCTTACTTCCTCTCAAAGGGAAGAATACAATAGAAGAAATCAAGAATATCAAAATAGTGTGAATTAACTAACTATAAAAACCAAAATTATGAAGAAGATTTTTTATTTATTCGTAGCTTCAATGCTACTGTTTTCATGTAGCAGTGACGATGATCCTGTTGTTTTACCAAAAATAACATTTGCCGAAGCTACCTATAGTGTACCTAAAGGTGTTACACAAGATGTAAAAATTCTATTAGACGAACCGGTTGAGGCTAATACTCGAGTTATGCTTACATTTGCTGGAACAGCTGTGAAAGGCACAGACTATGATGCACCTGCAAATTATATTGATGTAGTTGCCGGTGNNAGAATCTAAGACAATTGAATTGTCCTTTAAAGACCCTGTAGTAGGCTATGATTTCGGACGATTCCCTAAGACTGTAATCACAACAACTTTAGAGAAAGCAACAATCTTCTCTTTTGCAGCACCAAAAGGAGAAATACCTGGAGATGGAGAAGTCTTTGGTGTTAATCTTTTCGACCAACAAGGAGAACCTCTTAGAGTTGCTACTGAAACTAAAGTCTCGCTAAAAGCAATGCCTTCCTCTACAGCTGTTCTTGGAACTCACTATAAGTTTAAGGATGGCAATAACTTCGCTACGATTCTTAAAGAAAAAGGTAACGGTACTTTCGCTATTGAAGTTTTGAAATACGAAGAGGGAAAGAATACAATTGTTATTGAATGTGGAGAGTCTGCTGGTTATTTTGGTGGAGCTATTCCTCAAATGGTAATTACTATTCCAAAAAGAACCAACGAAAGAGTTGTTGGAGAATGGAAAGGTTTAGATTTCTATAAACTGGACGGGTTTGCTACAAATTGGGGTTTAGATGCACAGCAAAAAGCTGCTCTACCTACTTGTGGACCAACTGATATTCTTAATTTTAAAGCCGATAAGAAATTTGAAATAACTTCTAACGGTAAGCTTAAGAACTATTTTGTTAATACTACTTGGGAAATAAGTGGATCTGATGTGATATATTTATCTGGCTCTCTTCCACCAGAAAAATATACTGCTCCAAGATGTAACTTAGGCGAGGTGAACTATGCTTTTAGTGCTGAAAAGAAAAATATAAAGGCTGCTAAGATTAACTTGTTTATAACCTCTTCTTCTGAACACGAAGAGATATTAGTGCTTCAGATAAATGAACATGGGAATGACACTGATTTTAGTTTTATTTGGGGTGATCCTTTGACATTCCGTTTTGTTAGAAAATAATATTTAAACTATATATGATATTAGTTGAGGCTATCCTAGTCTTAACTAATATCCTTTTTTTATGATGAGATATAAAATTATTATTTCCCTTTTGCTCCTTTTGACAGTTTTATCTGCCAAGGCTATAGAGCCATCAAAGATTGTGGTTGCAATTATAGATACAGGGATTGATACAACAAATACATACATAAACAATTCTTTTCTGAGAGATAAGGTAGGCAATATTGCGGGATGGAATTTTTTGGGTGACGCAGATAATAGTATTAATCCCATTTCTATAGGAAAAGAGTCATTTAGAATTATGCAGTCTTTACACGCTAAATACTCTTTGGTAGATAGCACGATGGTGTTGAGCAAAGATGAGCAAGAGGAGTATGAAGAATATCTCTTTTTTAGAAGAGTTTCTGGCATAGATATTTATGAAAGCTTTGCTGAACTGCTAAAGTATAATTACAAAGCATTTAATTATATGGATTCTGTAATCATTTCTCAGGAGTGGCCTAGAGATATGAAAATATCTGATTTGGAGAAAATTGATTATTCAATGATTCCCGATTCAATGGAGGTTCCCTTGAGCCAGGTGATGACTGAGTGCACTAAGGCTTATTATGCTGGGAAGACTACTTGGGATTTGGCCTATGATTCTACCAAAGAAGAATATTTACTCTCTGTTGAGCGATTGGCTACTTTGGGTAAACCTGAAACGAACCCTCGTTTTGAGATTGGAGATGATCCCAATAATTTTGATAACCTTGACTATGGGAACTCAAATGTTATGGCTGAACCTTTTGAACATGCAACATTTGTTGCTTCTATAATAGCATCAACACATTCTGAAGCTAAAGGTGTTAATCCTAATGCTAAAATTTTACCTATAAGAGTTGCTTCTAACGGCGAGGCTTTTGACAAGGATTTATATGCTGCTATATTATATGGGGTAGATAAAGGCTCACAAATAATAGTAATCCCACAGGCAAAGGAATATTCGAGTTATGGAGCTAAGCTTACTGAAGCCCTCACTTATGCCGCCAAGAAAGATGTTTTAGTAGTGTTAGCTGCCGGTGATAAAGGACGAGATGTTGCGACGGAACAAGCTGTTCCAAATATAGTTGTTGATGGTACACCTTTGAACAATGTTATCAGAGTTGGAGCTTTAGGCGAAAATGGAGAAAGGTTTACTAAGTCCAATTATGGTGCTGTAGATGTTTTCTTTAAAGGAGAGAATATTTCAGTTGCAAATGCGGATGGGTCAATCTCACACTTGACAGGAACCGATGCTGCCAGTGCTTCCGTAGCAGGGGCTGCTTCTGTATTAAGGAGTGCTTTTCCTAAGATGTCAGCTGCTGAAATAATTGAGTTAATAATAGAATTAGATGGAGACCTATTTAATCTTCAAAGTGTAATAGATAGCATATAGTTGTATCAGAAAGTCACAGATAGTATGAAAAAGATTGTGTTTTTATTCCTCTTTATAACAGTGGCGCTCACTATGGGTGCTCAGAGTTATTCGCAAATTGAGAAGGGGAACGATAAATTTGAAAGAGCCGCCAAGTTTAGTAGCGATAGTATTTATAAAGCAGTAGGTTCAGTTTCTTTAGATGTAAATTGNNATTGGTTTAGAGGAAGTGATAATCTTTATTGGCATTTAAAAGAAGAAGGGTTTAAAAAATACTTTATGGTCGATGCTCATAAAGGAAAGGTTGTTGATCTTTTTACTATTGATGATTCATTGTCTTGTTATATAAGTGATTTTGACAAAGAGAATAAAGATCTACTTGTTTGTAGAATGGATGGCAAGGATCTAAATTATTCTTTATCAAAGCGTGAATTTATACCCATTGTTAAAGACACTACAAAAACTAAAGATAGGACTTCTCCTCCAAAACGAGATTATTGGAAAAATTTCAGTGCCGATAGTTCTTACTATATGTATGGACAAGCTGATGATGTTTTCCTGCACAATGTAGCTTCTGGAAGAGATATTCGTATTACTAATGATGGAGAACCTTATTACTCGTTTACTACACATAAATCTGCTGAGACCGATACTACTAAAAAAAGTGTGCGAGGTCATTGGCATGGCAATACTAACTATGCTATTTTTTTAAGACCTGATTATAGAGATGTAACGGATATGACCGTGGTAAACAACCTTGCCACGCCACCTGTTGCAAAAAACTATAAGATGGAGCTTGCAAATGATTCCTTAGTTACACGCTATGAGTTGTTTGTTTTGAATGCTGATGGTGCTAATATTAGAAAGATAGATATTTCGCATTTTAAAGACCAGGAGGTAAAATTAATTAGAAATTTTCATAAGAATGAGGATTATAAATACGTTTACTTTACTCGAAAGAATAGGACAAACGATACTATTCAGTTATGCGACTTAGATCCTGCAACAGGAAAGGTAAGAATTTTAATTGAAGAGGTAGGAGACCCTATTTATAACGATATACTTCACTCGGTAGCAATAATCAATGGCGGTGATGACATTATTTGGTGGAGTGAAAGGGATGGTAAAGGTGCTTTCTATCTTTATGATATAGATGGTAATCTGAAAAATAAAATAGCTGGGGGCAATTACAAAGATAAGGTGACTGATAGTGGGTTTATTGCTGGAAAGATATTTAATATAGATACATTAGGTAGAGAAATTATCCTAGAAGGATATGGCTACTATGATGATAGAAACCCCTATGAAAAGTATTATTTTAATGCGCCCTTAGATGGGAAAAAGGTTGTTTGTATTACACCTTCAAGTGGTAATCATGAAATTAACTTCTCTCCATCTAAAGAATATTTCATTGATACATACTCAGCTCCCGATAAATTTCCGCGCAAAGAGTTGCGGTCAATAAATGGTAAGTTGATTAAGGAGCTTCCTATGCCAGATACTACAGCTCTGCTCGACTATGGTTGGGTTAAGCCTGTAAGTATAGAGTTGCTCTCTTCTGACAATAAAACTAAGCTGTATGGTGTTATGTATCTCCCAGGAGATATGCGTGAGGATCAAAAGTATCCCATAATATGTAATATGTATCCAGGTCCTCAAACTGACCTCGTTCCTCGTTCTTTCTCCTTGGATGACAATGATAATGGAGCTTTAGCTCAGATGGGTTTCGTTGTTATAAACATTGGCCTCATTGGTTCTTCACCTTACAGAGGACCCGAATTTTATGGAACGAGTCATGGCAATCTAAGAGACTATGCTGTAAATGATGTAAAGTATTGTGTTGAACAACTCTCCACTAAATACGATTTTATAGATATTGACAGAGTGGGTATTTATGGCCATTCGGGTGGTGCATCCCTTACGGTTACTACTATGCTCACTTTCCCTGATTTCTTCAAGGTAGGAGTTGCGGCTTCTGGTAACCACGATAATAATATTTATGCAAAATTCTGGGGCGAAGTATATAACGGTTATGGTCCAACGATTGATGCTAATATGGAGCTTGCCCCTAATTTGGAAGGCAAACTCTTGCTTATGACTGGTGACGTTGACGACAATGTTCATCCTGCCAATACTTTTAAAATGGTCAAAGCATTTATGGATGCCAATAAAAGAATAGATATGTTTGTCATACCTGGAGCAGATCACAATATGTATGGCTCTTATTATAATAGGCTAATTAGACACTACTTTTTGGAGCATCTGTAGGGTTATATCTAACATTTTCGATTAAAAGAACGCTCATCCATATAGTTTAATCTATCTGGGTGAGCGTTTTTTTATGACTGTAGCTAAAGGTGATGTTCATATTTGCAAAGAAACCAATAGAAGTCAGGTGAATTTGCTGTTGTCGAGGTGAAAAAGGAGGAAAATGCTGCGAATTATATACTTCTCTCCTCCTTTTCGCCCTGAAGTTTTGACACTTTATCATGTTTTCAATCAAAAATCACTACATGTTGTTTCGTAATAGAGCAATGACACGTGACATAGCTCTATTATGAAATCATAATGTAACAATGACAACTGTCATAGCTCTATTCTGATATCATAATGATGCCATGACACCTGACATAACTTATTTATGAAATCAGAATGATGTGTTGACACGTGACATTGCTTACTTCTGAAATTAGAATGATGTCATGACACGTGACATAATACATTTCGGACTCGATTTTGATGCTTTCTTCCGAAAATATTGGTTATATTTGTGAAATAGTGATACATTTTTAAAGAAATAAGGTCATGCAGATAGCGCCATACACCCTAAATCTTCTGAATAGGTGGGAGATTTTTCAAATGACAGCAGATGTTTTGGCATTTGCAGAACAAAGGGTGGAAAATATGCCTGAATCGTATATAGATAAACTATCGGAACTACGCACTATATTTGATGTGTATGACGAAGAGATCATTGTGCAAGATCGCCGTCCATCGACCAAGCAACTGGTCGAGATGGATGCAGAGCGCGACTATATCATTGGCGCAATGTATAAGGTGGTGCACGCCTTATAAGCACTACAAATTTTCGCCCGATAAGGAAACGGCATCAAAAGCTTTGCTGCTTAATATGAAATCGTTTT
>DENY01000050.1:1361-5228 GCA_002359825.1 Bacteroidales bacterium UBA2632 | reverse complement strand
GTGCAAGAAAATAAAGAGATACATGACGGAGGTAAGATTTTAAATGGTTCTAAAATTATTTTCTATGCTGGAATTCCCATTTATGATTCGCAGGGATATACCTTAGGGGTATTAAATATGTTGGACTGGGAAACAAAAGTACTCACAGAACACCAAAAATACTTTATTGAGAAAGCATCATTTCGTATTGCAAAGGTGATTGTTCAGGGACGTGAAAAGCAACGTCTGCTCCATTTCGACAATATGTTCAGCAANNACAAGTCGAAAGATATCAGGGGAGTCATACGTTTCGATGGTGAAATTGTGAGAATTAACAAAGCTTTTTCAGAACTATTGGAATACAACACAGACGAGATTTTCAATAAAAATATCGCTGATTTTATTCATCCTGATTATATTACAGAAACCAAAAAACATTTAAGTGACCTGGGTAGGGGAGAAAGTCAACTAAATAATGCAATTCCAGCTTTAACAAAAAACAATGTTGTAAAATGGATAGAATGGACGTCTACACCTGAAACAAGTACTGAATTAATTTATTTTATTGGCCGTGACATCACAGAGATTCAAGAAAACTCTATTTTGTTGAAAAATAACGAGGCGCGTTTTCGGTCGTTTTTTGAAAATTCACAAAGTTTGATGAGTATGCATGATCTTGAAGGTAATATCCTTTCTGTAAATAAAAGTGCCTCTATCAAATTAGGTATTCCAGTGGAGTTTTTTGTGGGCAAGAATCTATCTCAATTTTTCATGAAAGAACGCCATGAGTTGTTTGTGAACTACCTGAAAGCATTAAATGAAACTGGAAAAGTATCAGGTAACACCAATATTTTAACAAAAGATGGTGAGAAAAGAGTTTGGCTTTATGATTCTGTTCTCAATGTGAATAGTGAAGGGGAGACATATGTTTTAGCCAATGGAGTGGATATTACTGAACGCTTTAAGATGGAAGAGGATTTGAAAATTGCAACAAAAAATGCAGAAGAAGCCAACAGGGCAAAGTCTGAATTTATTGCCAATATGAGTCATGAAATTAGAACTCCTCTTAATGGTATTATCGGTTTCACCGATTTGGTGTTAAAAACTCCATTAGATGGAACTCAGCAACAGTATTTGAAGATCATCAATCAGTCGGGTGCAACACTCCTTAATATTGTAGATCAGATTCTCGATTTTTCAAAAATTGAATCACGCAAAATAACTTTAATGAAAGAGAAAATTGTCTTACAAAATTTAGCATCAGATGCCTGTGCTATGGTTTCGTTTGCATTAGAGAAAAAAGGATTGGAGATGTTATTGGATTTCCAAGAATACCTGCCACGGTTTATTTGGGGTGATGAAATACGACTGAAACAAGTATTGGTTAATCTTTTGAGTAATGCTGTAAAGTTTACGGAAGAAGGCGAGATAAAATTGGTAATCGCTCTCAAAGAAGAACTGTCTGACAACGAAATTGTGCTGCATTTTAAAGTGTGTGATACAGGCGTTGGGATTCATCCAGACAAGATGGACCAGATATTTAAAGCTTTTACACAAGAAGATAGTTCAATAACTAAAAAATATGGGGGAACGGGCTTGGGTCTTACTATCTCTAACAGACTTCTTGAGTTGATGAATAGTAAATTGATGGTTAAAAGTGAACTTCAAAAAGGTAGCTGTTTCTCTTTTGATTTGCAGGTTGAAGCAGAAAAAGAAACTTTTAATGATGAATTGCTAAAAGGAATCAAAAAAGTGCTCGTAGTAGATGATAATGACAGTAATCGTCAAATTTTGAAACGAATGCTCGAATTAAAAAATATTGAAGTAGATGAAGCTGATAGTGGATTGGCCGCTCTTTTGATGTTGCAAAAGAATGCTGAGTATGACGTCATTATAATGGACTATCATATGCCTGTGATGGACGGAATAGAAACCATCAGAAAAATGAAAGAGGGTATTATAAATAAAAACCGAATTGAAGAGCAACCCATTGTAATGCTATACAGCTCATCGGATAGCGAAAAGCTGCAAGCTGAATGTGATAATTTGGAAATACAATCTCGACTGGTGAAACCCATCAAAATGCAAGAAATGTATGAGGTGTTAGCTGAGTTGAAAAATGAGAAACTTAAAAACAGCAATGGCAAAACAGGCGTCGTATACAGTAATAAAGAAAACTGCTTGGAAGAGGAGACCATGACAATTCTAATAGCAGAAGATAATGATATCAATATGTATCTCAATAAAATATTGGTGAACCAATTGGCTCCCAACTCTCAGATTGTAGAGGCAAGAGATGGAGTGGAAGCTGTGAGATTATTTTTTGAAAAAAAACCTGATTTTGTTTTGATGGACATACAGATGCCCAATATGAATGGTTATGAGGCTACCGTGCAAATTCGGTTGAAAGAAAAAGAAACTCGAACTCCTATCGTAGCACTCACGGCTGGCAATATGTCTGGCGAAAAAGAAAAATGTTTACAAGCAGGTATGGATGATTTTATGGCTAAGCCTATTGTAAAGAAAGACTTAGCTGCTATGTTTAGTAAGTGGCTCAAAACTAGTGGATGCGTGGAGTGTGGTAGTACAGCCTATAGTCCAACAGTAGAACATCTAAATAAAGATTGGTTTCGCCAGTATGCAACAGATGATTTTGAGTTTAAGGGTAAATTTGTCCAATTAGCAAAAGTAGGAATTAAAGAAAGTATAAAAACTTTACAAGCTGGAATATTAGAAAAAGACTTAAACGCACTAAATGCATCAGGACATAAACTNNTTTATTTGAATCGGTGCAGTTTGAAGCTAAATTAGTATCTGAATTATTAGATAATGAATAAAGAAAAAACAAAAGATCAGATCATCATTGAACAGTTGATGGCTGAGAATGAGTTAAAAACAAAGTGGNNGAGTATCACGCAAGAACAGTTTATAAGCATGTTGCCCGAGTTAAAGCAAATAGCCGAAAAGAACTCAAAGACTCTAAAGAATACATTTGAATGGGTCAACTCACAAACCGAAGGGTTTAAGTTGCATGTAGAAGAGGTTTCAATTCACGCTATGATCCTAAGTTTGATGAATGAATTGGATGAATCTATTCGGGAGAAAGAGCTCTCAATTGAATTTGTTGAGGAAAAGGAGGTTTTTCTGAATACTGATATCTTTCTTTTGAAATTTATATTGAAACAGATTCTTGAAAATGCAATCAAATATACGAACAACAAAGGAGTGATAAATGTTATAGCACATTCAGATTCAAACTCACAGGATGTGAATATTACGATCAAAGACAATGGAGTGGGGATGGATAACAGAACCTTGAATAACTTAGGTACGCTCGATGGCTCTCCTCACACGGGAACTCTGCAAGAGAAAGGGGCGGGTTTGAGTCTTGTAATTGTTAGAGATTTTGTAAAGAAATTAAATGGTAATATGAGTATTTATTCTATCCAAAATGAAGGGTCTTCTATTGAGCTTCAGTTTCCGAAAAATATAAATGAAACAAATGAGTAAAAATGCTTTAAAATCCTAAATAAAATGATAGCGATTCATTGTTTTATTTCATTACTTTGAGTATCTTGTACTCGTATTTTAAAAAACTATCAGCATAGATTTTAAAACGATTCAAATTATAATTATAACACAGTTGAATTGATTATNNAATAAGTGAAACAATCATCATGAAACAAAAAGGAAAAAGAATTCTTTTAGCCGACGATCACGGTGTGGTTAGATTGGGACTTTCCTCAATTATTCGAAAATTGAGACCCGATTCTATTATAGATGAGGTAGATGATTACAAAAAAGTCATGCATAAGATTAAAGATACTTTGTATGATTTGGCTATATTAGACCTGAATATGCCCAATGGTAATTTTCAGGAAGCTTTGG
>DENY01000050.1:0-1317 GCA_002359825.1 Bacteroidales bacterium UBA2632 | reverse complement strand
TTAACCAAAATGCTAGATAGGGGTAGTTACATGAGTGAGGATGTGAAAGATTCACTCATTTTCAACAAACTTAATAAGCAACCTGCCACTATAAACCCCACTGAAGTATTGACCAATCGAGAAATGGAAGTTGCGGAGCGTTTGATTACTGGCGAGCCAATTAAAGACATTTCTAATGATCTCAATATTCATGCTTCAACCGTTAGCACATACAAGACACGTATATTAGAGAAGTTGAATATTGAATCAATACCTGAACTCATAAAGTTATTTGATTTTCACCAAATATCAAGAGACTAAGAGATACTGCTCTCCTATCTTTTTTTATTATTTATAGATGTAGCGCAATTACTTTAATGAGTAGTTGCTTTTTTTATGTCTTCTTCTTAACACTACTTCAATCTAACAATTTCTATTATTGATAGATAGGGGCAGAAGTGCTACTTATATATTTTCTTTACATGTTAATTCTGTTGGCAGATCAGTACTTTCTTTTACTTTTTGCTTGTAAATTCAAAGTAAAATTTCTATGTTTATGTTTTAGTACGAAAGAGTTTGATCTTTCTCTATAAAATGTAATTTATGCAATTAAATAAAATGAGAATGTAAGGTAAAAGTAACTAAGTTAGTATTAACCCATAAACAACCGCTACTATGAGTATCATGCATTATGTAATTGCTACGATGTTATTAGTTCAGTTCTCAATGTTTGCCCAATCATCGGCTCGGGTTACGCTTTCCATTAGGCTTTGTCCAATTCAAATTATTGAAGTAGAGTCCACCAACAATCAAGTATTAGAATACACCCATCCCGATTTAACCAATTCTTCATCTTCATCTCAACTCTCAACTTATAGTACGAGTCAATTTATACTCAAAGTGGATAGTGTAAATAGTAGTGCTTTTGATGAAATGCGCGCCTCAAGTGCAGTCCAACAATTGAATATCAAATCAACCCACCGAATCATCAATGCCGAAAGGTATGATTTTGAAGTCGACGGTGATGATTTGAATGTAGTGTATAGTATGGAGGCGATGTGAGGGGACATAAGTCGTCAGGCATAAGTTTAGTATCTATTTCGTCAGTTGTTATCCATTTGATTGGTTGGCTAATTGTATAATTTCATTTTTCTATTACCATGAGCTCCATTTAGCGTGTTTTTAGCTTTCATTTTTTTTCTAATCTCTCATTATCAGTGCTTTTCTTTGTTTCTTGTCCCATGTTTTTTTGTTACTTGTCTCTTGATCCTTCCCATGTAGTGATTTTACTACAAGAACTTACACCTTGTAGTAAAATTACTACAAGAGTTTCCAGTT
>DENY01000043.1:14128-14755 GCA_002359825.1 Bacteroidales bacterium UBA2632 | reverse complement strand
CAGGCTGTCTCAGCAAGTAAATTGAGATTACGCTCTTGAGGATAAGCTCTTTTTTTAATAAATTTAAATACATAATATATATGTCACAGAATATTTTAAAATTAGATCTTTTCAGGTTAAGAATGCTAGAAGTTCAAAGCCTAGCAAATAGCGTAATAAAGATCGTTGAAAAACACGATCCAGAAACTCTCAAAATCAAAGAAATCTTTGATAAACTTGTAGAACAGGAACCGCAAATTAAAAATCTTAAAATTGGATATAGGAAACATCCTATTACATCAGAGCTAAATGACCTACGCAAAAGACGTAATGCATTTATATCGGGGTTTATAAAAAGGATTGAGACTATTGATAATGGAAAAGTTGGTGGGATGGAAGAATCCGTGAAAGTGGCAAAACCGTTAGTAATTCATTACTTACAAGGCTTAGCAAGAAAAACTGAGATTGATATAGCTCAAACTATTATTCAATTCTCGGAACTAGTTGCAGAAGATGAAAAACTAGCAACGGCACTAAGCACTTTAAATTTAATTCCAGACCTCGACAATTTGCGCAGTGTAAATCACGCTATCATGACGAAAACTGGGACTAGGGTAGAAGAAAATTCGAGAAAATCGAAAATAAAAA
>DENY01000043.1:13877-14118 GCA_002359825.1 Bacteroidales bacterium UBA2632 | reverse complement strand
GAAGTAGCACAACTTAAGCATGAAGAGTTGGATTACAACCCTCTCATCGATGAGTTGAACGAAAAGATTGCTTTATTAATAGCAATTCTTAGGTCTCGATCATCGTATTACCAAAAGAAAGCCGAAGAAGCCCTTAATAATAAAGAAGTTGTCGAAGACAATGAAGTTGTTATTGAGAGCACCTCTGAAAAGCCTTCAGCAGCTACTCAATCTACAAATGGGATGTA
The DNA here is from genome assembly GCA_002359825.1 of Bacteroidales bacterium UBA2632. Taxonomy (GTDB): domain Bacteria; phylum Bacteroidota; class Bacteroidia; order Bacteroidales; family Dysgonomonadaceae; genus UBA2632. Next base: position 13,891 of record DENY01000043.1, on the reverse strand, counting down.
TCCTATGAATGTGG
>DENY01000043.1:6993-13853 GCA_002359825.1 Bacteroidales bacterium UBA2632 | reverse complement strand
GTGCTGAAATGCACATTAGCCTCGATGCCTGTTATCGGGGCTTTTTTATTGCCCGTCGTCTAACAGTTTCTTTAACTGGAATGACTTTCTCTGAAATCTATAGTTGTGATATAGGGAGACAGCAAAGCCATCAGTTGTATTTATACAATATAATCTATTATGAGATTTGTTGTTTCTAGTTTTGTTTTTAGTTTATCTATTCCTCTGGTGTGTGCAATCTGCACAATGTAATAAATTCACTTTTTAAATAGACAGGTGTCTATATTGGGTTCATATCTACAGCTTCTCTTTCATAATTCTAGTACAAAAGTAGTACTTTTATTTACACCACCAAAACATTTTGCATTGTTTGGTACTCTTTTAACATTAAACACACCCAAAAAGTTCACTAAAAACCTCTTTTGCGTCGAAAATGATGCGAAATGAGTCGAAAAAGGGCGAAGTATGTCGGAAAAGGGGTGATTAACGTTTATTTGCGCCTAGCGTGGTTTGGGCATTTTTAATTGAAAAGTGTAAGTTGAAAATTGAAAATGACGAATAAACGCATTTGAGGCCTGAAAGGCCGGCATATTTCAGCCCTATGCATCGCCTAGGGTAATCGGGGCGCCCACCACTCACTCTTTAATTCTTTCCAAAAAACCGCTTAGTTTTTGGAAAGAATTAAATAGTTTTATATTGGTTGGTGAATGCGGTATGAGATACGAAAGAATACAATTATTTCAGTTGTGATATTAAAAATCAACATTGTTTGATGGATAAGTTTTGGGTACATCTGGCACAACTTTTCTGGGAAGTGAGGAGCACCTGCTCCTCGCAAAATGAAGAATACGGAGCAGGAGCTCCGTATATCCCAGGAACGCCCCGTACCTCGCCTCTCGCAACAGTTATCCCACACTACAAAATACAGAACTGATACTTCACACCAATTTATCAGCGTCATCCGCGTACCAATCATTTTCATGCGTTAGCAAAATACCCATTTTGCTTTGCGCCCTTTGCGCCTTCTTAGTGCTCTTTGCGGTTAAATATTATTCGCAATACGCAACACGTAATTTATTCCAGCCTGTCAATTCTCAATTTTCAATTAATTGCTCCCTTTTCCAGCTTCCTAAAATCTGCCATTTATACACCACCATAGTGGTAATAAAATAAAATCCGGTTTGAATCCACAGACCAATATACTCCATGTTTATTTGTGAAATAGTAGCACCAGTACTGTTTATTTTGATGTAACCGTTGATACCAAATGTGGATGGGAACAAATAGCTAAATGTTATCCAAAAAGATCCCATGCTCGTTCTTGGCCATGTAGAGCCCGACAAAAACAAAAAGATAAGCGAGGTAAAGAGAAACACCACAAATCCGGTCTCCCTGTAATGGATGAAGGCAGAGAGTGTCATTGCAAAAAAGATGGCTGCCAAAAGAAATGGCACAATCATGATAGCAAGATCTATGGGATTGCCAATTTGTGGCAAGTTGAAGACTCGCGGTATGAAACCTAGCACATAGGCTGCTACAACAGAATACCAGGAGAAATAGCACAGTGCTTTGCCCGCCACTACATGAAAGATGGATCTATCGCTATTGCGCGGGATGAGGTGATGAAAAGTATTTTCTTCGTGAGCCGTGCCCGATACCATTCCAATTCCAAATAGTAGGGTCTGATGAATCACCAAGATGAGCAATGCGGGTAGCAAGAAACTGGCATATCCCATCGATTCGTTATACAGTATTACATCTTTGTAGGTGAAAGGACTGGCAGCTATTTCTGCGTCGCGACCAACTATCCCCATATCATTCAGTCTCTCTAGCTTTATCTCATTGCCATGCTCTAAGATAGCAAAATTGGTTCCCAATGCCATAGTTCGGTAATACAAGAAACTACTCATATCTGAATAGGTGGACACTGTGGCTTGTTGCTGTTTGTTTATTTTGTCGCTAAAGTCTGCGGGAATATAAACAACACCGTGTATCTGTCCTTTATAGAACGGGTCTTTCACCTCTTCAAGATTATCGAATGTGCGGGCAACTTGTAAATCTGGTGTTGCATCGATTCGATTGATGAGTTTGCGCGAATGCACACTATTGGACTGATCGACTACTGCAATGGGCATCTCTCTAATGGTTTCATTCATATAGATAAGACCATAGAGAAGAGGATATAGNNTATAAGGCCATAGAGAAGAGGATATAGAAATGCTGCCCCCAGAAAAATTAAGAGTACGCCAGAGTCGTTAAATAGACGTCGGTACTCATCGACCAAAACGGAAAGAATATTCCGTGAGTGTCTGAATTTCTTATTGGTTGTATGCTTAGAATCATTCATAGTTGATTGTTTGATCATTTTGCCGGATTGTTACTACTAAATACTGCCTTTTTCAATCGCTTGTATATAATTAATGGCAGAATGAAAAATGCAATTATCGCTGCAAAATAGATGAGAGAATATCGGATGGGGGCACCATTGAGCGCTTCACTCACGTAAATCTTGAAATAGTGACGAATGGGGAAAAGATGTTGAAACACTTGAACCCCACGCGGCATGGCTTCGATAGGAAAAGTGAATCCTGTGAAGCTAATCCCCAAAACACTATATACAGCTGTCAAACTAATGGCTTCACGCAAAGAGGGTATCAAACCAATGAAAAGAACACCAATAGACTGGTAAGCAATTACGAATAATACTGTTGCAAGTGAAAACCATACAAGACTCCCATTCATGGGGAAGTGCATATACTTGTATAATATTAAGTTGCCACCAATTCCTAGTACTGAAAATAGAAGGGTATAAGGTAGCAGCTTACCCAATAGTGCAGAAAACATAGAATTGTTGGCAGTTCTCACTAAATTGGGTGCCGTTTTTTGTTTCAATTCATCGCCAATAGCAAACACCGTCATCAACAAAATGAGCATCTGCATGATACCTGGCAATAACATATTGAGCAGATAGACACCATAGTTGGCATAAGGGTTAGCAATCATATGGTTGTCGTTGGAAATAGGCTGAACAATGGCCAATATTTCACTCTCTTCGACCTCTTGCCCCCTTAGCTCCATCATCTTCTTTTGTACAAAGGCCGACCCCATATTACTAATGAAGGTCAACTCTTTAAAAGTCAATGAGCCTGCTACTAAGTAGGCTTGATTGACATAAAATTGAAATTCGGGTTGCTGTGAAGACATCAATTCTCTCTCGAAGTTGCGGTCTATCATAAAAAAGGCATATATATCACCTCTTTGCATAGCATCACGCGCTTCATTATAATCTACATATTGCTTTACAATATTTGCTTGAGGTACCGCATCAATATTTCTGATGAAGGTGCGCGATACGTACGATTGGTCCATATCTACCACTCCAATGGGCATGGAACGAGGCATACCTTGATCAAAGAAGGAAAGAAAAAAAACATAACAAAAGATCATGACAAACACCGAAGAAAAGAGATAGATGGGCCTGGCCAACATTCTCTTCCACTCTCTGTGAGCAACGGCTGATGTGTCTTTATATAATTTTTTGAGCATCTTTTATTTGATTACTGTTTCCATAATGGCAGACATACCTGGGCGCAAATCTTTGATGGGTGCTGTAGGTTTGGCACGTACTTCAAATGTTTTTGCATCGAATTGTCCTGAGGCTTTGGTTGCTTTCCAAGTAGCATAAGAGGCTAGTGCCTTGATATAAGTTATTTTTAGGGTTGCTTGTTCGTTCAATGCAGGAATAGTTACTACCATCTCGTTACCCATTTTCAGATCGGCCAACAAATCTTCTCTCACATTGAAAGAAAACCAAATGTCGCTCATATCCACAATGTTCATAATGGGCGAACCAGTTGCCACCAACTCTCCTGATGCGGGAAACACCTCGGTGATCTCTCCGGAAATAGGCGAAAGCAAAATAGTTTCGGACAAATAAGACTCTACTTCTTCGATAGCTCCCCTGGCTTGGTCCACAAGTGCTGACGATGAAAGCTTGTCCTCAATATCAGCACCATTCTTCGCCATGTTATATTGCGATTTGGCAGCGGCAGCTGTAGCAACTGCAGCTTTGTACTTAGCCTCAACCTCATCACGATTTTGAGCAGTAACTACCCCCTTTTCAAATAGGCGCTCTACCCTATCGAATGATTTCTTAGCGATATCCACACCAATTTCAGCTTTCTGCCACATTTCATATGCTCCCTCAATGGTTTCCGAACGTGCTCCTCTTTTAGCTTTTTGTTGTTGTGCCATGGCAGCTGATTTTACAGCATTAGCTTGATTCAATTTGGCCCTCACTTCGGGGCTGTCAATCATTACCAATGTGTCGCCCACATTTACATATTGCCCTTCTTCAGCATAAAGCTTTAGGATGANNGACCAATGTATCGCCTACATTAACATGTTGGCCTTCTTCGGCATAAAGCTGTAGGATGCGTCCAGGCACTTTGCCAGACACACGCACTTCATTTATTTCGGCAGAGCCTTGAATAACGATTGGTGCAGGCTTGTACACATACCAACCGATGATAAATATTATTACCACTACGGTGGCCAGCCCAATAAGTGCTACCTGTAAATTACGGTTGCTTTCATTTTCTTGTTTCATAAAAATATGCGGATTTTAGTTTTATATCTATTTTGTATTTTGTGATATGGGCGCAAGCAATGTACCCAAAGATTTTTGTAAATATAAGTTGTGCAACTTCACATCTATTGCAGCATCAATGTTCTCTGACTTGGCAGCAAGCCAAGCAGTTTGTGCCATCAGTACATCGCTAGCAGTAATTACTCCCTCGTTGAAACCTTCGTTGGCATACATCAAGTTCTCTTCAGCACTCTCAACACTCTTTTGAGTTTGAATTTGTTTTTTAAAGCTTTCGTTTGTTTGATGTACCGATTGATTAATCTGCAGTTCTATCTTATCTTTGGCATCTTCTAGCTCTAGTGCAGCTACTACTTTGCTTGCACGTGAAGCATTGAGTGTGTGAATGCGTTCTCCGAAATGAAACAGAGGCACTTTAGCTACAACTCCAAAATTGAACATTCCTCCAAATTTGTTCTCGAACCCATTAAAAGAACTTGGATTGGTAACCATATAACCACCTGTAAGGGCTACTGTCGGCAGAAGCTCTGCAAACTTCACCTTCTCTTTTGCTATGGCAATATTGGCTACTTGCGTCAACATCTGTATCTCGGGTCGATTGTCCAATGCCTCTTGCGTGGGAATTACTTGAACCAACTCGGGGTTTCTTTCCAAATCTTCATCTTCTAGTTTAAAATGCTCGTTAAGTGGTAGTCCACAAACTTGATTAAGTGCCATACGCGATAGACTTAGTCCGTTTTCTGCTTTTATTATCGACAGGTCGGCTTCGTTCATTTTCACCTTCACTTTCAAAACATCAGCCTTTGTAGCCATCCCCTCATCGAAGAGAGCGGTAATATTGGTATCGAGTTTTGAAACCACTCTTTTTAGCTCATGTGCTAATTTTACTTTGTTTTCTAAAGAAACTACACGCCAGTATGACTCATCTACTTCTAAGATCAAATCGGTCATGGCGTTTTGTGTACGAGCTTCGGCAATTTTTTCACCATAACCCGCAATAGAGTTGAGTTGCATAATCTTACCTCCCATAAAAATGGGTTGCATAAAGTTGATCCCACCTACAAACACATTGCGCACATCCATCTCAAAAGCTTTTTTTGGGAAAATTGCATGATTCTTCCATTGCAAATCGCCAGGATTTTGACTTGGATCGAAAGGTTGACCTTTATCATTGAGTGGAACAGGTTGACCATCGATAAGTGTAAAGTTATTGTTGATGGCAGCATCCTCAAATCTGAATGTGCCATCAGCATTGGGGGTGGGCGTTGAGTTGGGTCCAACACCAATCCCCAAACTGCCATCAGGCTGTTTCACACCAACAGGCAACATTAAATCGTGCGGAAACACGGACATGTTTTTGTCATTCCATAAGTAAGCACCCGTTGCTGAAAAGTCGGGTAAGAAATGAGTGAACGCGGCTTTCTTCATGCTTCTAGCTGCTTTCACATTTTCTTTGGCAATTTTGATGGAGGCGTTGTGCTCCAAAGCCATTTTTCTACAATCTTCTACATTATATACAGTTTGGCTAGTCGCAGAGACAGCCATGAATAATGTAATGTATAAAAATATTTTTTTCATTTTCAATCTAATTAGCAAAACAATAGTTGTTTACGCAATCTATTGTTTATAATAAAATACATCTTTGGGATTATCGGTCTAAGAATCGAGGTTCTTAATAATTGTATTTAAAACTTTACGAGATATAGCTACCTCATTTTCGCTGACATCAGTCAGGGCTTTATCCACAACTCGTTGCACTACACTATTAACTTTCTCACGTAAACTAGCCCCGTATTGGGTGAGGTGAATAAGATTAATCCGTCTGTCCGTTGCGTGTGGAACACGAACAACAATTTTGCTCCTTTGCAGATTATCAATCAAACGGGTCATGCTAGGTTTGTCTTTTCGGGTTAAGTCGCATAATTCACTCTGAGTAACCTTATCCTCTTTCCACAAACATGACAATACCGACCACTGCTCAGTGGTGATACTCAAGTCTTCTTGAGAGAATGCCCTTAACAATGCCCTATTGATGGTAGTTGATATTTTACCAGTCAGAATATCAAAAACCTCTTGTTCGTTTACTTGCAATTTAGTTCCTCTTAATGTGTACATTTTAAATATGGTTGTTCAAACAACTATGCAAAGGTAAACTATTTTATTACAAGAACTAAAGCATTTGATAATTTAGGGGATGATTAACAGTTTTTTCGGAAAATGGAAGACATAGTTGGGGGTGTGATGTCAGGTATTTCTGGGATATACGGAGCTCCTG
>DENY01000043.1:3416-6976 GCA_002359825.1 Bacteroidales bacterium UBA2632 | reverse complement strand
AAGGTTTTTTCACTACTCCAATTCTCTTTTTTCCATTAATCTTGACAGTAAACGGATTTTCAAATCTGACATGACGAATGAACTCAGTTTCATACACTGCTGGTTGCTCATTCAAAAAAGTTTCATTGAAAAACCCTCCATTTTCGATAAAAGAGTTGATGGTGAAGTAGCCTACACCAAACGAAGTAAGGTTTTGAAAGAAATGGGAGCCTTGACTTGGATCTATTCGATATTTATCTAATGTAATCTCACAAATGATTCTCGCTTGAGAGATATGCGGCCACTTGATGGGGATACCTAACCAGGGATCGCTTGAGCCCCATCTTCCAGGTGCAGCAAGCACATAGTTGTCGTCAGTAGCTATAAACTTTCTGTTGATGTCTTCAACTTCTCGTGCAATCAAAGAATTGTTGGCGGCATTGAATGTTTCTGTTTTCACATACACTACATCTTTAATATTCTCAATTTTGCCATGTCCCAAAGCATTGTTTGAATAAAGGATGGTATCATCAGGATTTATGAGCGACAAATCCTCGGAAATGACCTCTTTAGAATCCACAATAGGTCGAATTTGTAACAAAAAGAAAGTAGCTTTACGCTGGCTTTCTAAATCTACTGCAAACTCTATTTCCACTTCACGCCCCATTTCCATACGACATACCTTCAACACCTTGTCCAGCATTTCGGCCAGTGGCAACATATTGTGCTGAAGAAGATGCACAAAGGATATTATTTTTCTTCCACCAGGGTAATATCCGTCTCGAATAATCATATCATTGGGATCGTATGTAGATGATATGTAGCGTAATGCACCATCTGCTTCTGCATCTTTCAACCCCAATTTTAAAAAGTTGAATGAATCGTCCGTTGAAAAATCTTGCTCAATGGTCTTCATGCTCAAGGCATAGAAACGAGTTTGAGTATCTTTCAAAGCGGTATCCACGGTGGACAGCTGTAATATTTTATTGGCATGTAGCGGTGAAAAACGCAATCCTTGATTTCCCTCCACAATATATTTACCCAATCCCAATCCCATTTGCACTACACCATCTTCGGCCCGCTCGTCACCCAACGGATAATAGTTTACAGAACGAGCTACGCCCGAAATGGTAGGATAGAAATGACCATTGTGGCGTGAACCAGCTACTTCTTGCAACACAATAGCCATTTTCTCTTGATCCACTACATTTTGAGTTGCTATCATATACGATTTACTGTCTTTGTAAAACACCGAAGCATATACCGCCTTGATGGCATCGCTCAACATCCGAATCATTTCAAACTTATCATCTACATAGGGTATCATATACGTGGAAAAAATTCCAGCAAATGGTTGATAGTGCGAATCCTCGAGCATACTGGAAGAGCGAATGGCAATGGGATTGTTGATAGCTTCAAAAAAGACAAGGAAGTCTGCTACTAATCTTTTGGGGAGCCTGGCTGCTAAGAAGTGTTTCAGAATGTCTTCATCGGGAATATCCGATAAGGCAAGTGGGTAGAGTTTATTAGCCTCCATAAATTCATCGAGTATATCCGTACACAGCACAACCGTTTTGGGAATGGTAACAGGAAGATTCTGATGTTCGTTCAAGTCTTGGTGCTTCTTGGTAATGTAGCCCATAAATGCCAAGCCACGCCCCTTCCCGCCCATTGATCCTTCTCCAATGCGTGCAAAATAAGAATACTTATCGAATCTATCTTTTTCAAAAACGGCAACTACCCCCGTGTTTTTCATCCTACGATATTGCACAATGGCCTCATAGATTAGCTCACGTGCCTCGTCCATGCTCTGATATTCCGAGACATCTATTTTACGCAGCATCTCGGCCACTGGAAACATGGCGCGGGAATAGAAAAATCTGGAGAAGTGATTGAGTGATAAATGATAATACAATGCTTTGTCGGGAATAGTAAGAATAGAGCTCTGGAGTTCCTTGAGATTTCTAATGCGGAGTATCTCTTGTTTTGTATCTGGATCTATAATGATGAAGTCACCAAAACCAAAGTTCTCTTTAATTGCTTTTCTCACATCACGGGGGAAAGTTTGAGAGTTTTTATCGATAAAAGGAGCACCAATCTGTTGGGCGTAAATAAGATTCTTAGGTTCCGCTGATGCAAATATCACGGGTATTGTTTTGTCAAATTCTCTAACCCATTCAATAAACTTTTTTCCTGCCAATTTGTCTTTCACTCCTGCACGATTGAAGCTCACATCGCAAAGAATGCCCAACATATTTTGTCCGTAGCTTTGGTATAAATCCACCGCCTCCTCATAGTTCCTAGCTAATAGTATTTTGGGCCGACCACGCATACGCATCATTCGCAAGTGATCGTTGAGAGCCTCTTTTGAGAACTCTCTTGATTCGGACAACACATATTTATATAGGATAGGTAAAGCAGATGAATAGAAGCGCACTGAGTTTTCGACCAATAGAATGGTTTGCACCCCCACAGTTTGAACATCATCCTTCACATTCATTTTATCTTCGAGCAACTTGATAATTGCCAACAACAAATCAGAATTTCCCAACCAACTAAAAAGATAGTCAACACCACTCAAATCTTCATTTTCAAACAATTTAGTCACAGTTTTTGAAAAGGGAGTCAGCATAACAACTGGTATGCTTGGATATTTTTTATCGATACGTTTTGCTAAGTCAAAGAAGTCGTTGTTGTCGATGTTGGGCATACAGATAACCAACTCGAACCTGTTTGTTTCCAACTGATTCATTGCCTCTTCAAAGTTGCCCGCATGAGTAAAACGGGGTGGATAGCGCAAGTTTAAGGATATATACTCATTAAAGATTTGCTCATCAACTCGTCCGTCGTCTTCCAGAATGAACATATCGTATTGCGAAGCAATGAAAAGTACATTGTACATGCGCTTGTTCATCAATTGTACAAAAGGAGTATCGCGAAATCTGAATTCGTTTACATCGTGTGCATTAATTATCTCTTGGGGGGTGTTGCTATCCATTTCGAAAAGAGTTTTTGTTTCCACAAATATACATGGTAATTCTTTGAATCACTACAAAATATTGCCGAAATATTGAGGTAAATGGAAATAGAATTCAATAAATTCATTGCAATGAGGATATATGTACTACTCCACTCCATACATAATCTCTGTTAATGCACTTTACAATTCACCAAAAATGCACTATATTTGAACTATATATGAAAATGCAGAATAGACTATTAATGAAAAAACAAATCTTATTTATATCCCTAATAGTGACACTCATTACAGGTGCCATTATTTTTATATCAAGTAGCAATGCTGAAAGTGCCGAGGAGCAACGACCTAAAGTTATGTCGATGACTGCCAACGTAGATATTCCTGTGAAGATGATGTTTGCGGGAGAAACGTATGTTTTTGACAGATATGACAAACATGAAAGATTGGATAGAGAATTAAATAGCTTCACTTATTTCCATTCAACAACGTTACTACTTATAAAAAAAGCAAATCGCTATTTCCCCATTATCGAACCGATATTAAAACAATATGGCATTCCTGATGACATAAAGTATTTAGCTGTGATTGAAAGCAGTTTGAA
>DENY01000043.1:281-3366 GCA_002359825.1 Bacteroidales bacterium UBA2632 | reverse complement strand
TTTGGATTGGAAGTATCATCTGAGGTGGATGAGCGATATCATGTGGAGAAGTCGACAGTTGCAGCATGCAAATACCTCAAAGATGCTTACCGAAAATACAATTCATGGAGCGCAGCTGCTATGGCTTACAATGGAGGACAAGCAAGAATCACGAGTGAATTGAACAATCAGCAAGCAACGGATGCGTTAGATCTTTGGTTAGTGGAAGAGACTACGCGGTACTTCTATAGAATGTTGGCCATGAAGCTTGTGTTTGAGAATCCACCACAATATGGATTCGTGATAAAACCACATCAACTCTACAAGCCAATTGCATTTAAAGAGGTAAAAGTGACCAGCTCTATTCCAGACCTAGCTACATTTGCTAAACAACAAGGGCTTTCCTATGCACAGTTGAAAGATTTCAATTCGTGGTTGCGTAGCACATCACTCACTGTAAGAAGTGGGAGTAGCTACATCCTACAAATACCAACCCGCGAAAGCCTTTACTACAAAAAGGATGAACCAGTGAAAGTGCACAGCCAACATTGGGTGACTCAATAGTAAAACAAATCTTTATTGTTATACTTACCATTATTTAATCCTATTGTCAATAGCTTAGTCTAACTAAGTTATCAAAGGATTTTGGCTCCTCTATTATTAAAAGATAGAATTAAAGAGCTAAACTATTATTGTCTTTTTAATGTTATACTGAACTATGAATCAAGATAAAGAACTAATAAATGTGTACGGTGCACGCGTACACAATCTCAAAAATATAGATGTTGAAATTCCACGCAATACGCTCACAGTTGTAACAGGCTTGAGTGGTAGCGGAAAATCATCATTGGCATTCGACACCCTATTTGCCGAAGGCCAACGCCGTTATATCGAAACTTTCTCGGCTTATGCAAGAGGTTTTCTAGGCAAAATGGAACGACCTGATGTTGATAAAATAACAGGATTGAGTCCTGTTATTTCCATAGAGCAAAAAACCACCAACAAGAATCCCCGCTCGACAGTAGGAACCACAACAGAGATATACGATTTCCTCCGATTGCTATATGCCCGTGCAGGCGATGCTTACTCGTACAAAACTGGCGAGAAAATGGTGAAATATACCGAAGAGCAAATCTTAGAACTGATATTGACAAAGTACATTGGCAAGAAAATATACATCCTATCTCCTGTTGTAAGAAACAGAAAAGGACACTATCAAGAGCTTTTTGAACAAATAAGGAAGAAAGGCTACCTCAACGTGAGAGTAGATGGAGAGATAAGAGAAATCTTGCCTGGTATGAGGGTGGATAGATACAAAAACCACAGCATCGAAATCCTTGTAGATAAACTAGTTGTATCTAATAAGTTTGAAGACAAACTTAAGAAAAGCTTGAAAATTGCTATGAAGCTAGGGGATGGCCTTATCTTGATTCAAGAAATTGACACAGACGAAGTGCGCCATTATAGTAAAATGCTGATGTGTCGNNTATCTTGATTCAAGAAATTGATTCTGGTGATGTGCGCCATTATAGCAAGATGCTGATGTGTCCCACAACAGGATTGTCTTATAGTGAACCTGCACCACACAACTTTTCATTCAATTCGCCACAAGGTGCATGTATGAAATGCAATGGTTTGGGAACAGTGGATCAAATAGACATCAATAAGGTTTTTCCAAAACCTGAATTAAGTATTGCCGCTGGTGGAATAGCTCCTTTGGGGAAAGAGAAGAGCAATCTACTTTTTTGGCAAATCACAGCCATTTGCGAGAAACATGGTGTGACACTGAAGACTCCTATTAAAGATATACCTGCAGATGCCATCAATGAAATATTGTACGGCACAACAGAAAGACTTAAAATTAAGAACCATTCATTGGGCAATTCAAATTACTTAATTGCCTTTGAAGGCGTCTTGAAATACATCGATATGCAACAAGATGATGAAGCATCTTCTGCAGCACAGAAATGGGCTGCACAATTCATCACCAAAATGGTTTGCCCCGAATGTAATGGACAACGTCTGAATAAGGAAGCATTACACTTTAAAGTAAAAGATCAAAACATAGCCGACTTAACTCAAAAAGATATCACGAACCTGTATGATTGGGTGCAAAATCTGTCTGAAGGTGTTACAGGGAAACAACTCTTGATTATTGAAGAGATTAAAAAGGAAATCCTTACCCGATTGAGTTTTCTGCTGGATGTTGGATTGGGATACCTTTCTCTTTCCCGTGCATCGGCATCTTTATCGGGTGGAGAGAGTCAGCGAATTAGACTGGCTACACAAATAGGATCACAACTGGTGAATGTGTTATATATCCTCGATGAGCCCAGCATAGGGTTGCATCAGCGAGACAATGACCGATTGATTAACTCATTGAAGAAGTTGCGCGACACGGGCAACTCCATCATTGTGGTGGAACACGACAAAGATATGATGTTAGCTTCAGACTACATTGTGGACTTGGGTCCCTTTGCAGGACGAAAAGGTGGAGAGGTTGTGTTTGAAGGAACCCCCGAAGAGATGTTGAAAAAGAACACACTAACTTCAAATTATCTGAATGGAAGTTTGGAGATAAGCATTCCCAAAGAGAGACGCAAAGGCAATGGTAAATTCATAGAACTGAAAGGTGCAACGGGTAACAACTTGAAGAATGTTTCGGCAAAGTTTCCTCTAGGAACATTTATTTGTATGACTGGTGTTTCGGGTAGTGGCAAGTCAACATTGCTGAATGCAACTCTCCAACCTATACTCAGTCAACACTTTTACAAATCGAACAAAGAACCCCTTGCTTACAAATCTATTGAGGGAATAGACAACATTGATAAAGTTATCAGTGTTGATCAATCGCCCATTGGTAGAACACCTCGCTCCAACCCTGCCACCTATACGGGTGTCTTCACAGAGATTCGCAATTTGTTTGCAGGAATGCCTGAAGCTAAAATACGTGGATACAAAGCGGGTCGGTTCTCTTTCAATGTGAAAGGTGGACGATGTGAGACTTGTGGTGGCAACGGTCACAAAACAATTGAGATGAACTTCCTACCCGATGTAATGGTTCCTTGCGAAACATGCGCTGGCAAACGATACAATAGAGAAACGC
>DENY01000043.1:0-195 GCA_002359825.1 Bacteroidales bacterium UBA2632 | reverse complement strand
TTCTATACTCATTAAAATAAAAATGTTGCAAGAGGTAGGCTTAGGATATATACGCTTGGGCCAATCTTCCACCACTTTATCGGGAGGAGAATCGCAACGCATCAAACTAGCTGCTGAATTATCAAAGCGAGATACAGGACAAACCTTGTATGTATTGGACGAACCAACAACTGGATTGCACTTCGAGGATATCAG
>DENY01000150.1 GCA_002359825.1 Bacteroidales bacterium UBA2632 | reverse complement strand
ATTGCTGATGTTTTTTTATGTCCAACAATCCAATAATTTCTTATCACTTTTCTCTTATTAAATAAATCTTACTTCCCTAAAACTGATTTATTTGTATCTTTGTGCTTGAAATAATAAGCTTATACAAAAACTATGTACAGAACTAATACGTGCGGCGAACTAAATCTGACGAATGTAGATCAAAAAATTGTGTTATCTGGCTGGGTACACAAAATAAGAAAAATGGGAGGGATGACTTTCATTGATGTAAGGGATAGATATGGTGTAACACAATTGTCTTTCAATCAAGAGGTCAACCTTGAATTGTATAATCAAGCTAATAAGCTTGGCAGAGAGTGGGTAATAAAGGTTGAGGGTGTGGTAAAAGAACGCTCAAGCAAAAACATACACATTGCTACAGGGGAAATAGAGATCATTGCCAACAAGCTCACTGTACTGAACGAGTCGAAAAACCCACCTTTCACCATTGAAACAGATACAGATGGTGGAGAAGACCTTCGGATGAAATATCGCTACCTCGATTTACGCCGCAGCGTTGTACGTAAAAACTTGGAATTGCGTCACAAGATGACCATTGAGACACGAAAATATTTAGACAACCTCAATTTTCTGGAAATAGAAACTCCTATGTTAATAGGCTCAACACCAGAAGGTGCCAGAGATTTCGTTGTCCCCTCTCGCATGAATCAAGGTGAATTTTATGCATTGCCTCAATCACCACAATTGTTCAAGCAACTGCTGATGGTGTCTGGCTTCGACAGATATTTCCAGATAGTGAAATGCTTCAGAGACGAAGACCTGAGAGCAGACCGTCAACCCGAATTCACTCAAATTGACTGCGAAATGTCATTTGTAGAACAAGAAGATGTGTTGAATACATTTGAGGGACTTGCCAAACATTTGTTTAAAACATTGAAAGGAATAGATGTTCCAGATTTCCCACGCATGAGTTATGCTGATGCAATGAAATATTATGGATCAGACAAACCCGATATCCGCTTTGAAATGAAACTTGTGGAGATGAAAGACCTCATAGTTGATCGTGATTTCGTGGTATTTGACTCTGCTCCTTATGTCGGAGCCATTTGTGTGGAAGGTTGCGCAGTATATACAAGAAAACAATTGGACGAATTGACCAACTTTGTGAAACGTCCACAAGTAGGTGCAAAAGGATTGATATACCTTCGTTACAACGAGGATGGTTCGCTCAAATCCTCTGTTGATAAATTCTATTCGGAAGAAGACTTGAAATTATGGGCAGAGAGATGCAATGCCAAACCAGGAGATTTAATCTTAGTTATGGCAGGAGAAACAGAAAAGACACAGAAACAACTTTCGGACCTTCGTCTGGAAATGGCTTCTCGATTGGGACTGAAAGACAAAAACAACTACAAGTGCTTGTGGGTAGTTGATTTCCCATTACTGGAAAAAGATGAAGAGCTGAATAGATATTTCGCTAAGCATCATCCGTTCACAGCTCCCAAGCCCGAAGACATTCACCTATTGGACACTAATCCAGGTGCTGTACGTGCCAATGCGTATGACATGGTGATAAATGGAGTAGAAGTAGGTGGTGGCTCCATTCGTATCCATGACAGTGAATTTCAAAAGAAAGCTCTCTCTGTATTAGGATTCTCGCAAGAACGCGCAGAAGAGCAATTTGGTTTCTTAATGGATGCCTTCCAATTTGGCGCTCCTCCTCATGGTGGTGTAGCTTTTGGACTGGACAGATTGGTTTCGCTCTTTGTAGGATTGGATAGCATCCGCGATTGTATAGCATTCCCCAAAAACAACTCGGGACGTGATGTTATGATTGATGCACCATCTACTATTGAGAAAGAACAACTGGATGAATTGGGATTGACTCTAGGCAAAGCAAAGAAATAGTCTAACGAGAAGGAATATATATATACATGAAAAGGTTGAAATAAGCGCACTGCTCTTACTTCAACCTTTTCTCATATAATTTACAGAGCTACCATCACCCACAAGCTCAAACAGCACGGAGATGCAGAATGATCCCCCACTTCCTACCTCCTACGCATTGTTTCTAATAACTTTGATTTAACACACCACTTCTTCTCAATGATTTGTGTGGAGCTACTGCTCCTTAAATGTATTCTTTGACTCTGTTCGACATACATTAAGGTGAGACATACCTTTCCATCTCGTTGAATTGCTTACTGCACCCTCAGCAAACACTCTATACTGCTCCGAAATGATATCGGACACTTACATTTATACTTTTTATAATATAAGATTGCTAGAAATGCCTTTTTTAGTCGGTCAATACTGTAGTGACCGACTATAAAACATCTTTATATACAAGTCAATAGTGAACTGATTAATTAAAAAATTGCATTTAGATAGGTCTATACATATGACTTTACTGGAAAAGCTTCTACTAATAAACTACTAGTGGACAGAATGATTGAAAAAGTAGAATGTTTATTATGCAATTCACTATTGACAAACCAAAAAAGCATCTATAAGCAACCCCCTACTGAATGAAGCTATATAAAAAGTCTTTTTTGATAAAACAGTTCTCGAAAAAGTAGTTTCCTATATGTTAGGCGTTCTTTCGGTGCCAAATGTTGTTGTATACGCATAGTGAGTGAGCTCTTCAAACAGCACAAAAGGACAAATCCAACCTTTGGTCTATCTTTCAATGCGGTTGTTTGTTGTCACAGCACCCAAAGTTGATTCTCCCATGCGAAAGAAAGCTATAAAGGAAGGGTGCTTAGGTGGGAAATAGAGAATGAAAGTGTGTGATGACCCATTAGTCATCAATAAACAGCACTGTTTTGCAATAAATGCACGTGCGATAGGGCAAAGAAATGGGTGAATGCTTTATTTTAAGATTGTTTTAGTTATCTTTGTGTGAATAAAGAATTAATACAACCCCTTAAAGTCTAGAATATTGATGGACAAGATAGAAAACATTGCACTGACAAAGCTACTAAAGCTAGAGCTACCAGAGTTTATTGATCAAGTAATAGGATTAATTGAAAACCATAATACTATTAGTCTCAAACTGGAACATGTACTTGCTCTCCTGCAAGAGCAGTATAAGAAAACTAACCAACTAAAACCTCCCTACGGTCGTCATAGACTGTCTGCAAGAATAGACTCGCTACATAAAAAAAGACTGAAGTATGTAGCAGCTATTTCCAGAGAGATGCATACATGTAGGAACTTAGACGTAGAAGAAATGGAGGATTTTGTAA
>DENY01000107.1:8534-8736 GCA_002359825.1 Bacteroidales bacterium UBA2632 | reverse complement strand
CAAGCTTGAAAAGGAACAACAGAGCGATTCTGTTATAAAAAAGGTGGTAGATAATGAAATAGTCGATGAGTCAGAAAACATTTACCAAGAAACTGTTACCCTAGAGGAAACTACAGTAGAAGAACCAACTACTGCGATAATTAGCATAAGCAATAATGATAAGAAAGAGAATCCATTACAGGAGTATGAAGCATCCATCAAG
>DENY01000107.1:0-8511 GCA_002359825.1 Bacteroidales bacterium UBA2632 | reverse complement strand
GAATCTCCTGCTTTACGCCTGTAGTTTACCAAACACTAAGTGGTTTAACGTGAATAGCAACGGGTTGCAAGCCCGTGATGTTGTACACCAAAAAAATAGTAAGATATAACTCAAAACATTTAGAGGACATAACATGGGATTAAGCATTCATTATAATGGGAAGTTCAACAAAAATGCAAATCTTGCTGATTTAATAACTGAAGTTAAGGAAATTGCAGAAGTGTTCAAATGGAACTACGAATTATACCACGAAGAATTTCCATCATATAGTAAAGATGAGAGTTCTTATGACGGAAATATATATGGGATTAGTTTTTCACCTCCAGAATGCGAAGCAATATTTATTTGTTTCTTATCCAATTATCGAATGTCAAGTCATATCCATTTAAAGTTCCATGGAAATTCGGAGCTTCAAACTGAGAGTGATCTCCTTTACATGCTTGCTACTAAAACTCAATATGCGGGATCGGCTGTTCATAAAATAATAATCGAATTGTTTCGTTATTTAAATAAACGGGGCTATTTTTCAGAGTTGAACCTTATTGATGAGGGAGAATATTGGGAGACAGGTGACGACAAAATATTGGAGCATAAATTTAAACAGTATAACGATTTAATGGATAGCTTTTCGTTAGCTGTCAACACTATTCCCTTGGAGCCTGGAGAGACATATGAGAATTATTTTATAGGAATTGCAAATAGAGTTAATGGTCTCTTACATCTTCTATTTGACTCCACGCGCAAAAATCATCATCAGTAAATCTCTCGCATAAAATAACATCTTGTTTGTCGAATCAAAGATTCTTATTGGTGTTTAGTTTAAGTTATGCACAACAAAGTGAAACGTTATAACCTTTCTTTTTTTTTAATCTTTGTAGGGCAAAACGATGGTGTAAAAGAATCAGCATTCCACCCGCAAATATTAAAAGCAACTTTGTATCAACCAATGGTTACACAGTGCAGGGGGCATTCACTGCTCAAATAGCAAGATTCTTTAGATTGTTTGCAATGTACTATATAAAAAAGTACTTTTGCAGTATAAATATTGGTGTATATTAGAGTGAAATAAAAAACAGACTTGCACATAAGATATGAACTCATTAGAAAATACATTACATTTTTACAATCAACTCTCAGACTTCGAGAAACCCGTTGTGAGAGCTTTTGCTGTTGTGGGTAGCTTTAATAATGCATCTGATATTAAAGCTATTTTAAAAGATTCTGCAAAATATTCTTCCTCCCAGATTAGTAAAATCATGGTGAGTTCGCTCAATGCTGGAGTGTTAGAGTTGAATATTGACAGCTATAGCAGATATTATGAGAAATATAAAGTCACAATCCCTTTTATGACCTATCTTTATTCTAATTTGACTAATCATGAAAAGACTGTGGCAAAAAAGGTTGTACATTATAACAGATATTTTTTAGATTCAGATACTATAGAAATAAGCGAAGTCAAAGAGTTTTTGTTAGCATTATTGTATGAAAATAAAATCTCTGAAAAGATTAACGATAAACTGTTAGACAATGTTTGGGTATTTACCTATATGGACTTATTAAGCTATCCCGTATATATAAATAGTTTCAATAAGTTGGATAGTGATGTTATTAGCCAAATCTTCGCAAGTAAAATATCTACTGCTATTTCGAATTTATATCCACTTATAAAACTTGAAAGTATAAGATCTCAACTTGAAAAGTTGCTATCACCTGAAAAGGCTATTAACCTACCAAATTTAATGACTAATATCAAGTTATTTGAGGGAGATTTTGATTTTGTTTTCAATCGCATAGATAAAAAAGATGCTGTAGCAATAAATGCAATACATCATCTTACACAACGTGAGTTTGACGCTTCTCTTAAGCTTTTTGATGAGGAGCTTAAACATTTAAGAAAAGTATATAAAGGCTTTCATTATCTACCTTTGGTTTATCAAAACTATTTCTACACAACACTTTTATTGTGTATTGATCCAATTAAAACTGCTGCTCGTGCACAGAAAATATTGAATAATTATAATCAATTGGATAGTACCAATTTGAATTATTTCTTTAAATCAGTAATATATAACATTCTAAATAAGAAAAAAGAGAGAGACTCTTTGGCAAGTGAGCTGTTTGAACGTATAAAGTCTACCTCCAATTTTTATACTTTTCCTCTAATTGGTGTTGCTTATATGGCCGAACTTACCCCACCTATATCTATTAAAAAACACGTTGTAAATACTATTCAAAAATCATATCTGGCAGGAAATTATTTAATGGCTTATGAGGCAGCTCGNNACAGAGAGGTGTTATGCGCAAATTGCCTCAAAAATGTCTTACAAACCTGTAGCTTCTCTTATAAATAAAGTAGAACATTGGGAAAAATCGCTTAATCTGATTTTTAATGCATTGGGGACTGTCAATAACAAGTCGAATGTGGGGGTAGCTGCAGAAAACAAATATCGTATCGTTTATACGTTTGATCCCAATAACTTTGAAATCAAACCCATTTTACAAACACGAAATGCAAAGGGAGTGTGGAGTGGGGGACGCAATGTGGCAATGAAAACTTTTTATGAAGGTAAAGCAAATGGCATGACTGATAAAGATTTGCGAATTGCCAGATGCATCAATTACTACAAAGGAGGATATTATGGTTCTGATTGGTATGAGTTTTCTAAGCAAGTTGCTGTGGAATTAATTGGTCACCCTTATCTATTCTTGGCCAATACAAAAGATGTTCCAGTAGAATTTGTGGCAGCTAAACCTGAGGTAAAAGTATCAAAGAAAAAAAAAGGCTATATACTTGAATCTGATATTAAAGAACATGATTCAGATATTTTTTTGAAGAAAGAAACCAACACACGTTACAGAGTGTATAATCTTGACAAAAATGTCTCAGAGCTCATTAGCATTCTTTCTACTCAACAAGTTGCTGTACCCGAAGAGGGTAAAGATAAGTTAGTACGATTGTTAGGCGAAATTAGTAAGCACGTTACTGTTCAGTCTGATTTGCTGACCACAGCTACCAACTCTCATTTTACAGTGAAGAGCGTTGAGCCTGACAATCGCATTCGTGTGCAACTGTTGCCGTTCGGAGATGGATTAAAAGCTGAACTATTTGTAAAACCATTCAACGAAATTCCGCCGTACTCCAAGCCAGGTATGGGAGGCAAAGTCTTAATAACTAATGTGGGTGGAGAGCAGTGGCAAGTGAAAAGAGATTTCGAAAAAGAAATAGAGTTTTCTAATGCTGTTTTAAATGATATTCAGATGCTTGAAAGTGTAGATATGAGTGTCGATCTCATTGCTTTTGACGATCCAATGGATTCATTGCACCTACTTGATGTGTTAGCTTTACACAAAGATAAATGTGTGGTTGAGTGGCCAGAGGGGGAGCGTTTTAAGATTCGTTCAATGGCAAATTTTGCAGATTTGAAAATGCGTATTAAATCTAAAACAAATTGGTTTGAGCTGGATGGAGAGTTGCGTGTAGACGAGGATACTGTTATCTCTCTCCAACAATTGATGGGTTTGATGAAAAAAGGGCACGATCGCTTTATCGAACTTAAGGAGGGAGAATTTATTGCACTTTCACAAGAATTGAAAAAACGTTTGGAGGAGCTTTACTCTTTTTCAACTAAAGAGAAGAATGGACTTCAACTCAATAAGTTTGCTTCTATTGCCATGGGTGATCTTTTTGATGAGGTGGGTGACTTAAAATCTGACAAAGCTTGGAAGAGTTTTAAAAAACGTATCACCTCGCCTAAAAGTCGTGAAGAGAAAATACCCAGCTCACTTCATGCAGATTTGCGTCCCTATCAGGAAGATGGTTTTAGGTGGATGACACGATTGGCTGAGCTTGAAGGTGGGGCTTGCTTGGCAGATGATATGGGTCTTGGGAAAACTATTCAGACATTGACTGTGCTTTTACAACGTGCCTCTGAGGGACCTGCCTTGGTGGTTTGTCCTGTATCAGTGATAGGTAATTGGATAAGTGAAACTCAGCGGTTTGCTCCTTCTCTCAATGTGAAAATGTTGGGCAATTCGACCCGTGAACAAGTCATCAAAGAGTTAAGCTCTGGCGATGTATTAGTTACCTCTTATGGCTTGTTACAATCGGAAGAAAAAATGTTTGTCGAGAAAGAGTTCGCAACTATTGTGCTCGATGAAGCACATATTATTAAAAATAATACCACCAAAACATCAAAAGCCATCATGCAGTTACAAGGGAAGTTTCGTTTGGCATTAACTGGTACTCCCCTTCAAAACCATTTGGGTGAAATATGGAATTTGTTCAATTTTATAAACCCCGGGCTCTTAGGTAGTCTAAATCATTTCACCGATACTTTTATAAAACCTGACAATGATTATTCAAGAAAACTGTTACGAAAACTGATTAAACCCTTTATTCTTAGACGCACAAAATCTGCCGTTCTTGATGAATTACCTCCCAAAACTGAAATTGTGAGAAAAGTTCAACTATCCGACACAGAGATGGCTTTTTATGAAGCCTTACGTCGTCAAGCGTTGCTTAACCTTGAGACGGGCGAAGGCAACCAAGGAACCAAACATTTGCGAGCTTTGGCAGAAATTACCAAATTGAGACAAGCAAGTTGTAACCCTCTATTGGTCGATGCCAATATTGATATAAAATCATCTAAATTGGCTGTTTTTCTTGAAATAATTGATGAGTTGAAGGAGAATAAACACAGAGCTTTGGTTTTTAGTCAGTTTGTTACACATCTTGACATTGTGCGTAAAGCATTGGACGAAAAAAAGGTGCATTACCAATATTTAGATGGCTCTTCTCCTATGTCCGAGCGTGAACGTAGTGTAGAAAAGTTTCAAAAGGGTGAGGGTGATCTGTTTCTTATTAGTTTGAAGGCTGGAGGATTGGGCCTTAATTTGACAGCAGCCGATTTTGTAATTCATCTCGATCCATGGTGGAATCCAGCTATTGAAGATCAAGCATCCGACAGAGCGCATCGCATAGGTCAAAAGCGCCCTGTGACCATTTACCGACTTGTTGCAGAAAACACCATAGAAGAAAAAATCATCCAACTGCACAACACCAAACGCAACTTAGCAGAATCGCTACTTGAAGGTAGTGACCAATCGGCTAAAATGTCGCTCAATGAACTTGTAGATTTGATAAAAGAGAATGGGTAGGTTTTGTTTTGAAAAATGATGCAAAGAATTCATAGACATTCTATAAGTTTTCAAATGCCTGTCCGTCCGTATCAATAATTATGTCTCACTCTCTTGATGTTGGAGCGTTTATTTTTACATCTCATAGTATTATTTAGATAAATTGTCTATTTTTGTAAGAATCATAAAGGTCGTATAAATTAAAATACTTGCGAAGTGTTTTATTACGCCCGAACCTNNTGTGAATTTTAAATACTAGCGAAGTGTTTTATTTCGTTTGAGCCAACAACAATCTAATTACAAGACTAATTCTAATTCTAACTTTGAATATGAGAACAAACTTATTGTGTTTTGGAGCACTATCTCTACTGCTTGTCACATTGGGTTCATTTTCCGGTACACCACAAACACCTGACTTCCCTACTGAAGCTACTTCACGTTTTTACACCTTTCTCGATAATTTTCGCGAAGAGAAAGTATACCTACAAACAGATAAACCCTATTACAGTGCAGGTGAGAATATTTGGTTCAAAGGCCATTTGGTAAATGCTGCAACATTGAAACCTGAATCTTTTACTGGTTTCGTATATGTGGAACTGTTTAATCGTGAAGATTCTCTTATTTCAAGGGTTAAAATCAGGAGAGATTCAACTGGTTTTGCAGGGCATATACCATTAGAACAAACCATTCCGACAGGAGATTATAACTTAAGGGCATATTCTCAATGGATGCGCAATAACTCTCCTGATTTCTTTTTCACTAAAAACATTCATATCGGCAATCGAATTGAAGAACTGGTTAATTTGCAAACATCGTTTGGTGATGTTATAGATGGTCTTGTTGAAGTTAATATAAATTTTTCTGATGAACATAAACTCCCCGTTTCAGATAAAAGTGTACAGATATTGGGACGATGGTCCGGTTCGAGAAGAAAAAAAATGTCGTTGACAACTAATTCACAAGGCAATATCTTTTTTGAATTACCTATCGATACTGTCAGCAATATGCCGAAAGAGTTGGATGTTTTATTGGAGATGGAGAATTATAAATTTGAAACCAAACTTATTCTACCTGACTTTAGCAATGATTATGATGTCCAGTTTTTTCCAGAGAGTGGAATTCTTCTCAATGATGGATTGCAATATGTGGCATTTAAAGCAATTGGTACTGATGGTTTGTCGAGGGAAGTTTCGGGCAAACTATATTCACAGAAAGGAGAAGAGCTTGCCGAAATTAAGACACAACACAGCGGCATGGGGAAATTTATGCTCTACACTGTTCCCGAAGAGAGCTTTTATGTTATTCTTCAATCGGATAAAGGAGTTGAGAAGCGTTTTGAATTGCCTCCAATGGAAAAAGAAGGGGTCGCATTGCGCCTGAATTTCTTTCGTGGCAAAATCAACTATAGTATCATCAACAAACTTGCCGATCAAACTAAACAACTCTATTTGTTGATTCATTCAAATGGGAAACCATTTGTAGTTGCACCATTCAAGAACTTAATGGGTCAAGTATTGGAGTCTAATCTCGATCCAGGAATACACTCTTTCGCTATTGTTGATTCGTTGGGTAATGTATATTGTGAACGCCTTTTTTTCAAAGAGGCACCCTCGCTACCACAAATTTCTATGCAAACCAATCAAGCTGTTTATGGTAAAAGAGAGTTGGTGAATTTGAAATTTAAGGTTCAATCGGAATTAAACAATACACCCGAAGGGTTTTATTCACTGAGTGTTACGGACAGTCGCTTTGTGAAGCAAGACACTATCAACGATAATATCATTAGTTATTTATTACTTTCATCCGATATTAAAGGTCACATCGAGAATCCAACAAGTTACTTTACAAACGATTCTATTACCAGTTCTGAAAAGCTCGACTTATTGATGCTTACTCAAGGATGGACAAGGTACAACACCTCTGATCTTTTGAAAGATAAGCTATCTCATGGTGATTTCCTGATGGAAGCAGGCCAAACGCTCACTGGCAAAGTGGTGAACTTCTTTGGGAAACCTGCAAAGAATCGAGATGTGTATGGTATTGTCAGTGGTACTGTTATATCCACAAAGACAGATAGTCTGGGAAGATATGTTTTCGATGGAATGGGGTTTCAAGATAGTGTGAGCTTTGTGTTGAGAGCTCAAAAGAATAAAGGTCTTGTTGACGTTGAAATAGTGCCTGATATTGAAACTTTCCCCGAGGGTAACACTCATTTCTTTAGAAGAAGTAGTGAACAACGTAGTGCTTACGAGGATTATTTCGATCAAAGCAAATTGAGATTTTTCAGTGAAGGAGGGATAAGGCATATCCTATCCGATGAATTTACAGTGAAAGCAAAGAAAAAGTCGAGTAACTCCAGTGAGGCTTACTTCTCAGGAATGGCTGATAGTGAGGTAACATCGGAACAGTTGGATAAAATACGAGGACGCAATATGTTGACCATATTGAGTACAATCCCTGGAGTCATCGTCACTGGCAATCAGGTAACCATTAGAAACAATCCGGGTCCACCCCTTATAATGATGGATGGAGTGTCATTATTTGGAGGAGTTGAAGAGATAGAATTTCTGATAACAGATGATATTGCTAACATACAAGTTTTCAAAGGAGCGACGGCTTCGTTCTTTGGTGCAGGCAGTAGTAATGGAGTGATATCCATCACTACTAAGAGAGGGGTGACCTCTGCCGTGAAAACACCCATCAGTATGGCCATTGTAACACCTCTTGGTTGTCAAAAGCCCGAACAGTTTTATGTCCCAAAATATGAAGTTGAAAGCACACGTAAAAATCCCAATCCAGACCTTCGTACAACGATTTACTGGAATCCCTCTTTGTCTTCTGACAGTTCAGGGATGGTAAACGTGGAGTTCTATACTGCTGATCCGAGTAATGATTATTCAGTTATTCTGGAAGGTCTCACCAAAGATGGGGAGATTTGCAGATATGAGGGGGTGGTTATGCGTGAGTAAGAATATTGAGATTCGATTGATAGTGTTGTATTATGGTTTGCTTACCTTGCCATTTGTATAAGCTGTTTGCAATGTAGATTCTTTAGATGTGCCCAGTTTTATTTTCTTAAATAAATAGTTGAGCAAAAAGAATAGACCTATAAAATACAAAGGCGCAGTAGTATAATAAATATGCATGATTCTACTTCCATGCACAATATCAAAAATCAAGGGGGTTGCTCCTTCCGATACTTCTCTCAACGACAATAGGTGGTAAGCAATGTATTCAACTGCAAAAAGTAGAATAAGATATATGAGCCAAGGTATTGTTACTCCAAAAAAATAATTTATTTTGGTCTTAATATAGCTTGAAACAAAAATTATAGTCATTCCTGATACAGTCCAAGCTGTTAGTGCCCACCAGTTA
>DENY01000112.1:10352-11378 GCA_002359825.1 Bacteroidales bacterium UBA2632 | reverse complement strand
TTTTTTATTTTTTATAGAGCAAGTTATTTAGCTATTAATCGATCTAATAATATATATTCAAAAATGTTAGGTGTGTTCGTAGCTTTTCGGTGGATATATTCTTGGGTTGAAGATATTAATATTGTTTCTTTGAACTATTTTATGCTTTGGATAATGATTGGTCTATGTTTTTCTTATTCTTTTAGAATGATGAGTGACAAGGAGGTTACCATTTGGGTTAGGGGCANNAACAATTTCTCATTAAATTATTTTACGCTTTGGCTCATTATTGGTATCTGTTTTTCTTATTCATTTAGATCTATGACAGATAATGAAGTTACTATTTGGGTTAGAGGCATTTTTGATAATAGATATCTAAATTATGAGAAATATAGAAAAAAAGAAGAGAATGAAAAATAAAGAAGTTGCAGTTTTACTTACTTGTTACAATCGTAAAGAAAAAACTTTGGCATGCTTACATTCTTTTGTTGAAGCAAGTAAACCAGATGGTTACATTTTTGATATTTATTTAGTAGATGATGGATCCACTGATGGGACAAGTGGCTCTGTTATGGATATTTTCCCTGATGTAAATATTATCAAAGGTGCAGGTAACTTGTTTTGGGCTGGAGGAATGCGTTTGGCCTGGAAAACTGCATTAAAACGTAAAGAGTATGATGCTTTTCTTCTATTGAATGATGATGTTGTTTTATTTAATGACTTCCTTCACAATTTAATTGAAACTGACATGCATGCTCTAAGAACACATAATAAAACAGGAATATATTCTGGAGCAACGATTGACGATGCAACAAATAAAACAACTTATGGAGGATATAAGATAAAAACAAATCACTTAGTTGTTAGGAGTCATTTATTAACTCCAAAAGAGGTTCCTCAACAATGTGAATTGACAAATGCCAATATATTGTGGATAAGTAAAGAAACAGTAGATGCTATTGGTATATTTGATGAGTATTATACACATGGAATTGCAGATTTTGACTATTCAATGCAAGCCGTCAGAAAAGAAATCCCTGTATATTT
>DENY01000112.1:9986-10312 GCA_002359825.1 Bacteroidales bacterium UBA2632 | reverse complement strand
TCTTTTTTATATACGGAGACATTTTCCTCTTTACGTACCGTATTCTTTTGTTATGCTTTGGTTAAAAACACTTTTTCCTTCTATGTGGGAGAAATTTAAGAAATAATTTTAACAATGAAGAGAAACAACAATATATTATTTTTGCTCCATCTTCCTCCAGCTGTGCATGGTGTATCTATAGTAGGAGAGTTAATTAAGAAGAGTAAGATAATTAATAATTCTTTCGAAGCGAGATATATTAATTTGCTTGTCTCGCGATCAATAGACGAGACAGGTAAAACCAAATTTTTAAAGCTTTGGCGATTTTTTGTTTCATGGTTTAAGTT
>DENY01000112.1:2482-9962 GCA_002359825.1 Bacteroidales bacterium UBA2632 | reverse complement strand
GTTTCTTTACTTAAACTGTTTAGAGTTAAGACTGTTTTCCATATTCATAGCAAGGGGATCAAAAAAAATGAATCAAGTAGCATTAATAATTCACTATATAAGTATGTTTTTAAAGAAAGTAGTGTCATAATTCTTTCGAAATATCTGTATGATGATATAAAAACTTTTGTTTCTATGGAGCAAGTGTATGTTTGCCCAAATGGTGTAAAAGACATCATTAAAAATAATGTGCCAAAACCTGAGAATAAACTTGGATACATGAAGATTTTATTTCTTTCTAATCTCATTGTATTAAAGGGCGTTTTTATACTTATTGAAGCCTGTGAAATACTTCGGAGGAGAGGTTACAACTTTTCGTGTGATTTTGTTGGCGGAGAGGGGGATGTGAGTTCACATCAATTTAAGAAAGAAGTAGAAAAAAGAGGGCTCACCGAAACTATAAAGTATCTCGGAAAACGGTATGGTGAAGATAAAAATAAAGTTTATCAAAGTGCAGATATTTTTGTACTGCCTACTATGAATGATTGTTTCCCTTTGGTTTTATTGGAAGCAATGCAATATGGATTGCCAGCTATTTCGACTGTCGAAGGTGGAATACCTGATATAGTTGAAAATAATGTAACTGGGTTTATGGTGGATCAAAATAATCCTGTTGATTTAGCTGATAAATTGGAGGTTTTAATGAATAACGATATCTTACGTAAAAAGATGGGTAGAGCTGCTAGAGCAAGGTATGAAGAGAAATTTACCTTACAAGCTTTTGAAACTAGGTTACAAGGAATACTTGAAGAGATTTTGTTAAAAGAGAAAGAGAGCAAAAATAAATAAATTACTAATACTATGTTAATTGATATTTCAGAAAAAGATTTTAAAAACTATTTTCCACAAGATCCTCATCCATTTGTTTCTGAGGGATTCATCCATCTTACAAAACATAAGGTAGATAAGATTGTGAGGTTAGTTGATGATGGTAAAGATGTAAGTATCGGATTGATTGGAGGCATTAAAGATAAAGCATTATTGGCACCTTTTTCGGCTCCATTTGGAGGGTTTCACTATAAATATGAGGCTATTTTTTATGACAGAATATATGATTTTATTTTCAATTTAAAACAATACCTCTCTACTGAGAATATTGATAGAATCAAGATCACCTTATCTCCTAATATTTACAATCCTAGTATTAATGCAAAATTGGTAAATGCTTTTATAAGACTTGGCTACACTATGGAAACTCCTGATATTATAAATTGTATGGATTTGAGACATTTTGAAGGAGANNGACAAAACTGCAGCAAGGCAATACGTAATGGTCTTTCGTTTAGTCATGTTACCGATAAAGAATCCATTCAAGCAGCTTATGATATAATTTCAGCCAATCGTACGGACCAAAAACGTCATATTCATATGTCGTTACAAGATATTCTTGATGTAAATAAGGTAATTCCAGTAGATTTCTTTTTAGTGAAAAACAGAGAAGGTGGTAATATAGGATCAGGCGTGTTTTACAGAGGACATGAAAAGATAGTTCAAGGTATTTTTGTGGGTGACGTATTATCTTCACGTAAATTGGGTACTATGGATTTTTTGTTTTTAAGTGTTTTCAATTATTATAAAGAAAAAGGTTTTGACTTCATCGACCTTGGAAAATCTAGTTCTGACGGAGAACCTAATGTTGGACTTGTTCGTTTTAAAGAGATTCATAATTGCACTTCGACTCTAGGCTATACTTTTTTATTGAATGACGTTAAATCTTAATAATATTAAACTTAATGTGTCCATACTTGTTCTTGTTTAAAATCCAAAAAAACAAATTTAGATGATGTCCAGAAGTGAAATTATAGAAAAAGTGAAACTTTATATTATCAATACCTCCTTTTCACAAAAAGAAGATATTAATAATGATACCTTGATATTTGAGAATAGTTTATTAGACTCTATGGGTTTTCTTTTTTTAATTGACTTTTTAAAAGAAGAGTTCAAAATAGAAATTGAAGACGACGATTTAGTGGATGACAATTTCAAATCAATTAATAATATATCAGAGTATTTGCTTGAAAAAGTAAGAGTGAATATATTGAAATCGGAACAGGTATTATAAATACATTCACTATTAACTAGCTACATATGTCGGGAATAGTAGGTTTTTTCTCAAAAAAAGAAAATGTGGATACTTTAGGTGTTTTAAAACGTATGCTTACGCGAATAAAACACAGAGGATCTGACTATAATGGTGTATATGTGTCTAGACAGGTAGGTCTGGGAGTTACGAAAAAAATATCAACCTTTAAAATAGACAGTTCACCTTTCTCAAATGAAGATGAAACATTATGGATTGTGTGGAGTGGTAAAGTCTTTAATCAGGTTGAATTAATGGCAAAACTAGTAAAGCTGGACCATATGTTTAAAACAAATAGAGACGATGAACTCATTCTTCACTTATATGAAGAATATGGAGCAAGTTGTCTTAATATGATTAATGGACAATTTGCATTTTCAATTTGGAATACTAAAAAAAACGAACTCTTTCTTGCACGAGATAGAGTAGGTATATGTCCATTATTTTATAGCTCAACAGCCAATATATTTGTGTTTGGATCAGAAATGAAAGCAATTTTCGAATATCCAAAAATAACTCCAAAAATCTCTGCTAAATCGCTCTCGCAAGTTATAACTTTTTGGACAACCATAACACCAAAAACTATTTTTGAAGACGTTTATGAACTTTCTCCTGGGCACTATCTCATATTAAACTCTTCGGGTCTAAAAACTAATGCTTATTGGACGTTCCCAATTTTCAAACCCCATGATTATGAATCATATAGTCTCAATGACTCTATTGAAAAATTGGATGCAGTTTTTAATGATGCGATAAGTATCAGAACACAAACGGATGAGA
This sequence comes from Bacteroidales bacterium UBA2632, assembly GCA_002359825.1. Taxonomy (GTDB): domain Bacteria; phylum Bacteroidota; class Bacteroidia; order Bacteroidales; family Dysgonomonadaceae; genus UBA2632. The sequence goes on along the minus strand of DENY01000112.1, from coordinate 7,063 downwards.
CATATGGTGCTTATTTAAGTGGAGGATTAGATTCATCTGTCACAACATCATATATTAGAAAGATCCACCCAGATGTCAACTTAGATACCTTTTCTATAAGTTTTGACAATTTGGAGTATGATGAGTCTAGTTATCAAAAAGTAGCTATTGATTATTTTAAAACCAATCATAGCACAGNNTATTGCTAGCAACTTTACAAAAGTTGTATGGTACGCAGAGACTCCACTATTACGCACTGCTCCAATGCCCATGTTTTTGCTGTCTAAGCTAGCAAACCGGAGTAATGTAAAAACAGTTATCAGTGGCGAAGGTGCTGATGAAATATTAGGAGGCTACAACATTTTTAAAGAGGCTACAATAAGAGCATTTTGGGCTAAAGAACCTACATCTAAATATAGACCTTTGTTGCTTAAAAAACTTTACCCGTATTTAGCACAAATGGGAATCAGTAATGACATGGCCCTGAAAATGTTTTTTGGTTATAAATTAACTGAAACATCTTCTCCAGTCTATTCTCATCTATTGCGATGGAACAATACTTCACGCATAAAGAAATTTTTCTCCTCAGATTTAAAANNCAGTGACTATGATCCTATTGATGAATTATCAGAACAATTAAAATCAAAGTTTGAAGGGGTTGATCTTTTGTTACGTGCCCAATGGCTGGAATCAACAATTTTAATGTCAGGTTATTTGTTGTCTTCTCAAGGTGAGCGAATGGCGATGGCGAACTCTGTAGAAGTAAAATATCCTTTTCTAGACCACAGAATTATTGAATTGGGCATGAAGTTGAGACCTGAATTTAAATTGAAAGGTTTGGATGAGAAATATATTTTAAAAACCATGATGAAGAATAGGGTTCCTAACGAGATAATAGCTAGGCAAAAGCAACCTTATAGGGCACCAATAGCATCTTCTTTGCTATCAGATTCTACTCATCATTATTTGAATGATATGCTTTCAAAAGAAAAAATAAATTCAATAGGCCTTTTTGATTACGAAAAAGTAAACAGTCTTTTTGAAAAAATAAAATACACTAATCGGATTTCTGAAATTGATAATATGGCACTCACAGCTATTTTATCAACTCAAGTTTTATATTCATGTTTTGTTGAAAAAACAATTCCACCATTAATGGATTCCGAACTAATAGTATTAGATAATATTGTTTATGACAAAAAAATTAATTATGCATAAAGTGATTTACCGTGGAGGATTTTAAAGAAAGATTATCTCATAATCTTTTACAGATAGAAGATATTGAGAGTGTTAGCAATGTGATGGTTGAAAAACTGAAGCAAACGGTTTTCAAGCAATTGAATCGTAGAGGTGGTNNTTAATATTACCTGAATCTGAATCAAGCCAAGATAGTGAGGTAATGGCGAAAGCTTTAGCTAATAAATTTGGAGTGAGAGTAGTTGTGGAAGATATTACTTCTGCACTCAAAGGACTAGGGTGTTACTCACGTCGAGATGAGGCAATATTGAATGTGTTTCCAGAGTTTAATCCTGATATTGATAAATCTAAAATTGGGATTAATCAAAGAGTTGATAAAAATATTCCACCAGTATTTTCTATAACAATAGTATCGCCAAAAGGTGAAGAAAAAACTAAAGTGTTACCCGCAAAAGATTATTTGCAGATAGTTGCATCTTCCAATTTTAAGCAGAGAACAAGAATGTCTATGCTATATTACTATGCAGAGAGTCTTCATTATGCAGTGATAGGCACACCTAACAAACATGAAGTTGAGCAAGGTTTTTTTGTAAAGTATGGTGATGGTGGAGCCGATGTGATGCCAATAGCTAGCTTATATAAAACTCAAGTTTACCAGTTTGCAAATTATCTTAGTGTACCACAAGAGATAATTGATAGAACACCAACAACAGATACGTACAGTGCAGAACAAACGCAAGAAGAATTCTTTTTTCAAATGCCATATAAAATAATGGACTTAATTTCATATGGGTTTGAAAATAATTATTCTATTCAGGAAATAGCTGTTTCAGTAGAAAAATCGGAAGCTGAGGTAAGTAGAATACTAACTAACTTGGATAGAAAAAGAAAAACTACAGCCTACTTGAGGGCTGCTTCTATTTACTTTTAAATTGAAAAACAAAACTAATATTGTAATGAATGTATTTGACTATTTTTTCACCCATACTAAAGAAATGGATAAAAAATTCATTTTGAATGAAGGAGAAAGTATTTCTTTTGAAGAGTTGCATAGGAGATGTTTGTCCTTAGCTCATTATCTTTTCACACAATTAGGAGAGAATAATAAGGTCATTTTGTTAAGTTCAAACTCTCTGTTTTTTGTAACTTGTTATTTAGCGATTATAAAATCGGGCAATGTTTGTGTACCATTGAACCCAACAATTGAGCAAAACAATTTTAATTATATTCAAGATGTAACAGATTGCAAATTATCATTTATCTCATCGAAAGTACGACCAACTTTTTTAGTAAAAGGTGAGATTGTGAACGAGGAAAAATATATTCAATTGATGCAAGATGTAGATAAGGATAAAGTAAAGAATGACTTTTATTCTGAAAATGTATTTGATAAAAATCGCTTAGCTGAGATTTTATTTACTTCCGGATCTACGGGAACTNNGGGAACTCCAAAAGGGGTAATGTTAACTCACTTGAACCTTCGAACCAATACAGAATCAATTCTATCTTATTTGAAACTCACATCTGATGATTCAATTCTGTTGGTACTTCCATTGTTTTATTGCTATGGATTGTCTGTTCTTCATACTCATTTAAGAATAGGTGCATCAGTGGTGTTAAACAATAATTTCTTTTTGTTGGGATCAGTTATTGAGAACTTGAATAGATATAAATGCACTGGTTTTGCTGGTGTCCCAAGTCATTTTCAGATGTTGTTGCGAAAATCGCAAACTTTTAAAAAAACAGAGTTTCCACAATTAAGGTATGTTACTCAAGCAGGGGGAAAACTTCACGATGCTTTTATTGAAGAGTTTTTTACAGCTTTTCCCGAAATTAATTTCTTTGTTATGTATGGTCAAACTGAGGCTACAGCACGATTGACGTATTTAGATCCATCGTTGTTGAGAGCTAAGATTGGTTCTATTGGTAAAGCAATACCGGGAGTTACATTGAGTATTGTGGATGTAAATAATGAATTGGTAGGAGTTGGTGAAGAAGGTGAAATTATTGCTAAAGGCGATAATATTATGAGGGGATATTTTGATGACCCCATTGGAACGAAAGAGACATTAAAAAACGGATGGCTCTATACAGGTGATTTAGGTGAAATGGATGAGGATGGATTTATTTTTTTAACCAATCGTAAGAAAGCAATCATTAAAGTTGGAGGTCATCGAGTAAGTCCAAAAGAGATTGAAGAGGTGATTGTAACACTTCCAGAAGTGATAGATTGTACGGTTGTTTCTGTTGACGATGAATTGTTGGGAGAAGCTATAATGGCTAAAGTGGTTGTTAGGAAAGCATGTAATCAAAAAAAATTGCATAGTGAAATTTTAATGCTTTGTAAGCAGAAATTATCTCCTATCAAAATTCCACAATTAATAGACTTTACATTAAAAATGGGTGTAAATTTAAGTGGCAAAAAAGTACCAGTTTGATTTTGCATACTATTAAATATTTATCGAAATATAATAATAAACGAGATTTGTAATGAGATTTGATATCAACTGTACTATAAGTAAATCTGCGATTATTGGAGAAAATGTGAGAATAGGAAGAAATACTATTATACACGATAATGTGGAAATTAAAGACAACACAGTAATCTGTGAAAATTGCATTATTGGAGAGCCGAATGCTGAATCTTATATAAATGATAATTATCTGAATCCTGCAACAATAATTGGATCAAATTCTCTGATAAGAAGTGGGTCTATTATTTATTCGGGGAGTGTATTTGGCGACTTTTACACAACTGGAAACATGGTCTCTATCAGAGAAAAATCTAGTTTTGGAAAACATTGTATAGTTGGAACTTTTAGTGATATTCAAGGGGATCTTGAATTTGGTGATTACTGTCGCTTAAATAGCCATGTACAAGTAGCTAGTAAATGCAAGTTTGGAAGTTTTGTCTTTGTCTATCCAATGGTCGTTTTTACAAATGACCCATTGCCTCCTTCTAATAATTTAATAGGGTCGTCTGTAGATAATTTCTCTCAGATTGCAGCAGGTTCAATTATTTTACCAGGTTTATCCTTTGGGAAGCATTGTTTGATTGGCGCAAACTCCCTTGTAAATAAGAATGTTTTGGATTTTGAGTTTTATGCAGGTAATCCGGCAGTTAAGGTCGGAAAAGTAAATTATATTTGGTCTAAAGACTATAAGAGGCCTCACTATCCATGGCCTTACAATTTTGAAAGAGGTTTACCATGGTATGGTATAGGATTTGCCGAATGGATAACAACTGATGAGGGAGTAAAGTATGCATTATAATTACTATTTAGATTAAGCTAGTTAAATACTAAATTTAACTAAACAAAGTATTTGAAAGATTGTTATTGTTATTGATTCTGAATATTAAATTCCTGCTTTTATAAAAGGTTTTATGTTGGAATTTAGCACTCT
>DENY01000112.1:288-2459 GCA_002359825.1 Bacteroidales bacterium UBA2632 | reverse complement strand
AAATAAGAGCTGTTTTATTTTAGAAGACTTTTTCTATTAAACGATTTAGAGTATACTAGTAGTTAGTGTTTTATAATATCAGTAAAACATGTTTTAAGATTGTTTGAAACTCTATCATGTATTTTAAAGATTTACAATTATGCAACCCAAAAATAAAGGTTTGAGGTTTCTATTCCTTATATTAGACTTGTCCTTATTATTTATATCAATTTCCATAATTAATTATTTCAACTCAGCCATAATTAGTTCTGATAATAATTTGTATTTGTTTCACGCTACAATCGCTGAGATAATTGCTTTTACACTTTATTCAAAAAGAAATTATTATTTTTTAGATAACTATAAAAGCCGTCTGAAACATATTTCATTAAGGATGATAGTGTTTGTTCTTACACTTTTTATTTTAGCTCAGCCATTATTACCAAATGATTATTCAGCTCGATTTTTGTTGCAATATGTGGGATTGTTTTATATACTTAAAATAACTTCGTTTTATATTGTGTATAAATACTTAGATTATGCTAGGAGTAAAGGCAAGTTTTTACGTAACATTGCTATATTAGGATTAAGAGAATCTGATGTTTTATTTGGTTATTTGATTGAAAAAAACCCAACACTTGGTTTTAATTTAGTTGGTTATATTGCGGATTCAGATGACTATGATAGAAAAGACAAAACAATCTTAGGTAAATTAGACGAAATTGAAACTTTAACCAATCAACATCACATCCAAAAATTATTTGTCACACCGTCTAAATACTTTGAAGTGGACAATGCTAGAAAATTATTAGGAGTTTGCAACAAAGTCGGACTAAAAGCTAGATATGTAATGATGAATACATTCTGGAACGAAAGGAGTTTAAATNNTAATCCACAGGAAATACCATTAGACAATTTTTCAAATCGATTATTTAAACGCATATTTGATATTGTGTTCTCGTCACTGATTATTTTATTTTTATTTAGTTGGTTATTTCCAATCATAGCTCTTTTTATAAAGTTGGACTCAAAGGGTCCTGTGTTTTTTCAGCAAAACAGAACTGGGATAGATAATAAAGTATTCAATTGTCTGAAGTTTCGTACCATGCAGGTCAACGAAGATGCAGATACTAAACAAGCAGTAGCTAACGATATGCGGATTAGTCGTGTTGGATCAATATTACGTAAGTACAACATTGATGAACTTCCACAGTTTTTCAATGTCCTCTTCGGAGAAATGTCTGTGGTAGGTCCACGCCCTCATATGCTTAAGCATACAGATCAGTATTCAGCATTAATTAATCATTATAAAGTGAGACATTATGTTAAGCCTGGTGTATCAGGTTGGGCACAAGTTAATGGATATAGAGGATTGACCGACGAGTTATGGAAAATGGAAAAAAGGGTAGATTTCGATATGGAATATCTGAAAAATTGGAGTTTCTTATGGGATTNNACCTTACTCTGTTTGGTAAAGATACTTATAATAATGCTATGTAATATATTTCAGTGTTTCTGTTTTGTTGATTACACTCATTTTAATAAAAATATTTAGTTATGGTTAAAGTCGCTTTAATTGGTGCTGGAAAAATGGGAATCTCTCATTTGTCAATCCTTGGTGCTCACCCTGACGTTCAACTTGTCGGGGTTTCTGATACTTCAAAAGTTGTTCTAGGGATGCTTCGTAAATACACTCAATTTCCTTGTTATACAGATTATATGAAAATGGTTGACGAGATGAAACCAGATGCAGTTTTTGTAGCTGTTCCTACTCGGTTCCATTTTGAAATAATAAAGAAATTGTTGGAGAAAAATATTCATGTTTTTGCAGAAAAACCTTTTTGCTTGTCAACAGATGAAGGTGAGGAATTAGTCGCTTTAGCTGACGCACATAATTTGATAAATCAAGTTGGTTACCACAATAAATTTCTGGGTACTTTTCAAGAAGTGAAGAGAATTATTAATGGTGGCTTTTTAGGAGAAATATATCATTTTACTGGAGAAGCTTACGGACCTGTAGTATTAAAAAAGAAACAGGATACTTGGCGTTCGAAACCTACTGAAGGTGGTGGTTGTTTGATGGATTATGCTTCTCATGTAATAGATTTAATTAATGACATCCTTTCTCCGATTGTAGGTGCAAGAGGTTCAACTATCAAGTCAGTCTACTCTAATAATGTAGATGATGCAAG
>DENY01000112.1:0-220 GCA_002359825.1 Bacteroidales bacterium UBA2632 | reverse complement strand
GTCTACTTCTATTACTATCATTGGAACTCATGGGAAAATTATTTCTGATTCCACGGAAATGAAAGTCTATTTTAAGGAAGATAATTTTCCTTCGGGTTATACCAAAGGTTGGAATGTGAAATATGTTACTGACCTAACTAAACAAGTTGATTTCTATTTAAGGGGTGAAGAGTATTCAGCTCAAGTGGATTATTTTATAAAGGCTTTAATGGGAAAAGTC
>DENY01000224.1:2942-3331 GCA_002359825.1 Bacteroidales bacterium UBA2632 | reverse complement strand
TCGAAATAGTGCAACTGCTCATTGATTTTCTCTTCCGAGATTCCTTTTTCATTGAGTTGACGCTTATCTTCGGTCGAATAGGTAAAAGCCATAATAATATAAGTTTTATGATGTGAGATTAAATAAGTGCATTTTAAATGTCGCTACCAAAGTTAATCAAAATATAATTAAAACAAATCATCTCACTTGATAGATTTTTGGAAGTTGAATGTTCCGGTGTTTTTGCCAACAGTGCAACATGAGAGAACATACTCTGACATATCGGCAGTCTTTTTGGCAAAATAACGTTTGGCACAAATTTTGAAGTTATAGAAGTGAAGACAAATAAAACAACAATAAATATATAATTAATAATTATGGGAAAAATAATAGGAATTGACTTAGGAACA
>DENY01000224.1:506-2870 GCA_002359825.1 Bacteroidales bacterium UBA2632 | reverse complement strand
TGATCAAGTGCAAAAAGAAATTGGACGTGTGTCATACAAAGTAGTGAAGGGTGACAATAACACTCCACGTGTTGATATTGACGGTCGTTTATATACTCCCCAAGAGATTTCTGCTATCATCTTGCAGAAAATGAAAAAAACTGCCGAAGACTATTTAGGACAAGAGGTTACAGAAGCCGTGATTACAGTACCAGCCTACTTTAGCGATGCACAACGTCAGGCTACAAAAGAGGCTGGCGAAATTGCTGGACTTACCGTGCGTCGTATTGTGAATGAGCCAACGGCTGCATCATTGGCTTATGGATTGGATAAGAAACACAAAGACATGAAAATCGCTGTGTTCGACCTTGGTGGTGGAACTTTTGATATTTCTATTCTTGAATTGGGTGATGGTGTTTTTGAAGTAAAATCTACCAATGGTGATACTCACTTGGGTGGTGACGATTTTGACCACAAAATCATTGACTGGTTGGCCGAAGAGTTCTTGAAAGAAGAACGCGTCGACCTGCGTAAAGACCCAATGGCTTTGCAACGCTTGAAAGAAGCTGCCGAGAAAGCAAAAGTAGAATTGTCGAGTGCAACAAGCACCGAGATCAATCTACCTTATATAATGCCAGTTGATGGAATTCCAAAGCACTTGGTAAAAACATTGACTCGTGCAAAATTTGAACAACTTGTTGACGGACTATTGCAAAAATGCGTTGGTCCAAGCGAGGCTGCCATTAAAGATGCAGGCATTTCAGTGTCTGACATTGACGAGGTGATTCTTGTAGGAGGTTCTACACGTATACCTGCAGTACAAGATATGGTAGAAAAACTATTTGGCAAAACTCCTTCAAAAGGTGTAAACCCCGACGAAGTTGTTGCTGTAGGTGCCGCTATTCAAGGTGCTGTTTTGAGTGGAGATGTAAAAGATGTATTGCTACTGGATGTTACACCTCTTTCATTGGGTATTGAAACAATGGGTGGCGTTACAACTAAGCTTATTGAAGCTAATACGACTATCCCAACTAAGAAGAGCGAAATTTTCTCAACTGCATCCGACAATCAACCATCAGTACAAATTAATGTATTGCAAGGTGAGCGAAGCATGGCACGCGACAACAAACAAATTGGAGTGTTTAACCTCGACGGAATACCACCTGCACCACGCGGAGTGCCTCAAATTGAAGTAACATTCGATATTGACGCAAACGGTATTCTTAATGTTACGGCCAAAGACAAAGCATCGGGCAAAGAGCAACGTATACGCATTGAAGCATCCTCAGGATTGAGCGATGAAGAGATCAAACGTATGAAAGACGAAGCGGCAGCTAATGCTGAATCTGACCAAAAAGAGAAAGAAAGAATAGACAAGCTGAATCAAGCTGATGCAACCATTTTCCAAACTGAAAAGCAATTGAAAGATTTGGGAGATAAAATTCCTGCTGACAAAAAAGCACCTATCGAAGAAGCTTTGGCTAAATTGAAAGAAGCACACAAAGGACAAGACATTGCGGCTATTGATGCTGCTTCGGCAGAATTGAACACAGTGTTCCAAGCAGCTTCTCAAGAGATGTACAATGCTCAAGACGCTGGTGCACAAGGTGGAGCAACTGACCAAGGTCAACAAGGACCCGACCAAGGTCAAGGAAAGTCTGATGACGATGTAACGGATGTTGATTTTGAAGAAGTGAAATAAGAACTCACAAAAAAGAAACAATAACTCAATATAATTATGAAATCGCAGTGGAACACGGAAGTGTTTTGCTGCGGTTTTTTTTTTGGGTTTGCGGGNNCACGAAGTGTTTTGCTGCGATTTTTTTTGGGTTGATGGTTGGAAGTCTTTAGACGGAACAGTTGTAATACTAAGTGTTTTACTTATATTATTTACTAACACAAAGATTACAGTTCGAACCTAAAGGAGCTCTTGTTTGTATTCTAATAGACATACTACAGACAGTCCGCTCCGAGGAGCTAAAATCTGCTTAGTCACCATTTTTTTACTAATAAACAAAACACATAAAAAACAATAATGAGTAAATCTTTAAATACACTGGTCACCAGCACTCCGTAGGAGTAGCTATGTCTGTAGAAAAACATACAAACACACTAAAAAAGCTCCGATAGGAGGGGACCTGTAAGAAAGTTAAATCAAAGAGGTTTTTATAAATCAGATTGCAATAGTTAAACAAACGATTTTGCAGGTGATCCGACTTGTGCCAATAAAGACACTTTAATTGAAGCAGATAAACAGCATGTTATATGGATTTTTTATATATTTGCTGATATAAACAAGTTAGGAGGTATATTATGAAAAAACTCTTTTACTTATTGGCAGCTATAATTTTTCCACTTACAGTTTTTTCAACTGCACAAGAAGGA
>DENY01000224.1:0-416 GCA_002359825.1 Bacteroidales bacterium UBA2632 | reverse complement strand
CTTATTGAAAATGAAATTTACTTAACTAATATCTTAAGTTGCAATTATTATGCAGATAGTATTAAGAGTATTAAATCTGATTTGAAAACTGTTTTTGGAGCAGAGTATAAGAATGGGAAAGTAAAAGCTTCGTGGATAACTGGAAAAATATTATTACCAATAGGAAAACTTTTTCATTATGTACATAGTGGATATCAGTCTTTTTATGAAACTGAACTTGTTCTAATCTTTAAAGACGGAATATTGACCCACCAGAAAGAATATGATAATTCTAAGTCATACGAATCAGTATTCTCTAAAAATCAAGATAGTCTTAGAATTTTCATTTACAAGAATATTAATTGGGGGAAAATTCCAGACTTAGTAGATGAAAGAGTAAGAGTAATTATTGAAATAGAGTCGAGCGAAACTAAAAA
>DENY01000196.1:23485-23770 GCA_002359825.1 Bacteroidales bacterium UBA2632 | reverse complement strand
CAAATAAGAGTCATAAATTGTGTTTTAAGGGATAGAAGCAATAGATAAGTCATGAAAATATCGTCTACCTCATAAAATGAAGCGTGTTTGAAGAGAAAAAGTAATTGTATTAGTATGGATACAAGAATTGCGTATCCCTAACGGGGGTTGCAAAGAACAAGAAATTCTGGATTCATCATTAATAATGTCACCCCCCTCTGGATTAAGCAGGTTGGTAAATACACTTCTCATAAAAGCAACATTCGGTATGGTAGTGAGTACAGTCTTCTTTGCGCCTTAGCGTCT
>DENY01000196.1:23081-23426 GCA_002359825.1 Bacteroidales bacterium UBA2632 | reverse complement strand
TTCTCAGTTACTAAGGTTGAAATACAAATAAGGTTTTAAAAATTGCGTTATCAGTGTTCATCCGTCCCATCAGTGTCATCCGTGTTTCAATCCTTCTTGGTAAACCTTCCTCTCGCTAAAGCAACCCACGAATATTGAGCACAGCCTTCTTTGCGCCTTAGCGTCTTGGCGAGAGATTTTTTTGTGTTCCATCCGACCCTAAAAGGGTCAAATGTGAATAGCCTCGCATGAAATGCGGGGTTGTGTGAATAGTCTCCACGGGTTGCAACCCGTGGCTATTCACGTTTAACCACTTCGTGGTCTAGGGATATACAGAGCTCCCGTTCCGTATTATTCTTTGCGAGG
>DENY01000196.1:22694-22880 GCA_002359825.1 Bacteroidales bacterium UBA2632 | reverse complement strand
GATTGCTATAAACATGTAATCACTTCGGGATTCTTAGTTCATATTTTATAATGTCACCTCCTTCGGGGTTTTAGCACTGATATTATGATGATTACTACAATAATGACATCCCTTCGGGATTATGGGAGTCAAATAATGTGCGCGAAATTTTCACTTTTCACTTAATTCTTTCACCATTTCCACCCT
>DENY01000196.1:13721-22639 GCA_002359825.1 Bacteroidales bacterium UBA2632 | reverse complement strand
AGGTATTCGATGGTGGTCTCTGCCGTAGGGCGAAATAATCCTTGACCTGGATCTTTGTGGTCGTACTTGTATACGGTTGCCATATAATCATTCATTACTACCGAATATACCTTGTCCATATCTAATGGTTGCCCCTCAGCCGTAAAAAGTTCCACATCTTTCAGTTTACCATTTTGGGTGAGAATATACCGAGTAGTTATTCCCGAAGGGATAATAGGAGAATCATCATCAAGAGAGAATGCACTCAGAAAAAGATTGCGTAATTCGTGTCCGGAGAGGTTGAACTGTACAATCTCGTTACCGAACGGATCCATTTCATACACGTTTTTGGTAAGGACTGGTCCTTTGTCAATAGTAGAAGTACGCACACCACCGGGATTAACTAAAGCAATGTCTTTTCCCAATGCATTACGTAGCGCATCGGTCATCAAATATCCTACTTCTTTTTTTGTAGAGAAATTATCTTCAGCTATTGCAACAACTTCTGTCATGGCTGGGTTGCTATTATACTTATCCACCATTGCCTGAATATCGGGACGAATGCTTCCTTTATTTCCTATTGTTAGCAACTGCATTTCCTTGGAAACTTTTCCATCTGCATGGATGGTAAGTTTAATGAGCGTGGCATATTTGAGTCTGCGCTCGGCTTGTGTAATCATAATGCCATTGTGGATTTGATCACTATCAATCTTGGTATGTGAATGTCCGCCAATTATTAAATCCACCACGTTTACAGGCAGTTGATTGGCCAATAGTACATCGTTTTCAAAACCCAGATGATTTAACATTACAAACACATCACTGCTGTCTTTTAGAAAGAGATAATCATTTGCTGTTTTAACGGGATCGTCAAACGTAAATCCTTTCACATTATCGGGGTGCGTGTCTGGAATACCTGTGCTGTTAACTTGCAATAACGTAAGAGACACCGTTTTAATTCCATTAGGAGATTTGACAATCTTATAGGGTTTGATGCGAAAATCAGCATCTTTGGGCAATCCTATATTTGCACCAAGAAAATCGAAATTGGCTTTGTNNATTCGAAGCCCTTCAAACGAGAATCAAACTCGTGATTACCCACTGCAGACATGTCGAAATGTAAGGCATTCATGAGTTCAATTATTGGCATTCCTTTTTCGGGGTATTGATCATTCACAGGATTGCCTGTTTGATTATCGCCAGCTGAAACCAGTAACAAATCAGGGTATATTTTCCTTAAACTATCTGCCATGAAAGCAAGTCGGGGGAAATTATCAAGTGCGGCATGCATATCATTCACAGCCAATATTTCGATTGTTTTTGCTTTGGGTATCTCCGCAACTTTACGGCTTGTTCCGCAACTTATTATTAATGAAGTGCCCAACAGCAAAACTGCATAGATAAATTTGTGTATGCTTAAAACTGATTTCATCTTTCTTTTTGTTTTTAAATCTTTAGATATAAATGATTTCCCTCTGTTAGCTCACCATCGGGTGCAACATTGTTTCCATATCCGTCAGTAATAATTGGCAACGAATTAGGGAGTTTTTTATTGTGCTGCACATAGAATGCTCGGATGGCATCTTTCACAGTTGCACCATTAAACACCGTTATTGCTTCATCGTTGATAAATAAGTTCATAATGATTTTTTGTAAGTAAAATATTGAAAGTAGATGTAAAAAAGCACTTTCTATACTCTCGCTAATGATAACAAAGATAAATGGTTTTTGATCAATTAGTTTGTATGAGTGTCTCAAAAAGATGGAATATTGACATTGATAGATATAAAAAGAATTTATCCATTTTCAATAACAGCATTTTTTTTCTGATATACTCTATATTTTATTCAAATTGTTTGATTTTTTCCTGTGCATTAAAATATAAATAAATTAAATAAAAGGCAAGATCCCTATAGTATTAATAAGGGCAATACAGATAAACCAAGCAAGATGATTGTTGCGACCTGCTTTCCACATCGCAAATAACTTCCAAATGGTTTCCCAAATAAACAAGATAATAAGACTTGGTATAAGCCAATTATAAGTTCCTTGTAATTGTTGAATGTCCATCTTATAAATTTAAAGGTGATTAGTTAGAGATTATTTTTCTTATATATCTGTTATATCAATCCTGACTCTTAGGACAAATATTTATTAATAATTGATAAACAATTATGATTGAAAAAATGTTTCAATAATGCAATTAATTATATAGCAATTACATAACAAATATTTAATTCCACGAAATCATGAAAAAGTTTAAATTAATGTCAATGCTAACACTAGTATTATTGCTGGGTGCTGGGCAAATAGCGTGTGACAATGTAAAAGATTCGGATCTTCAAGCCACAGCTTCACAAATTGTCGCTAATATTCAGAATACAGGCAACATCAAAGTTAGTGTGACAGACAAAGTTGCGACTCTGAGTGGAAATTTAGAAAATGACGCTACAAAACTTAAAATTGAAGCGTCGGTGCTAGCAATCGATGGAATTGAATGAGTGATAAACAATATACAGCTTACTCCGCCTGCTCCAGTATATGTGGAGCCTGTTGTAGAGAAAAAGAGCGATCAGCTGATTGTTGCTACCCGAAAAGGAAAATTGAATGTTCACAACAAACCTGGTGTGCAAGAGCTCGTTATTGCGGTGGTGGATCATGGTGAAACCCTGACTCTGGTGGAGAAAACAAGCGATGCTTGGTGGCGCATTCGTACAGAGGGTGGCTTGGAAGGATATTCCAATGCTCCCTATCTCGAAGAGCAGTAGAGATAATAGTTTGTGCAAAAAAAAAGAGTGTCTATCAAAAGGCACTCTTTTTTTGTGGTAGAATATTTTATATCATAAATCTGTTACGGCATTTTATACACAATGCTGTTGATATTCATTCCGGCACCCACTGACGCAAAAATGATAGTATCTCCATCATCTATTTGGTGAGGTGTAACTTCTTCACGCAACACTAAATCGAACAATGTTGGAAGTGTAGCCACAGAAGAGTTGCCCAGCCATGAAATAGTCATGGGCATCACATCATCGGGAGCTTCTTCATATCCATATAGATTGTAGAGACGTTTGAGAATTGCATCATCCATCTTACCGTTTGCTTGATGGATAAGTACTTTCTTAATATCGTCAATTGAAATATTCAGTTTATCTAATCCAGCTTTAATAGTCTTAGGTACATTTTCTAATGCATACATGTAAAGTCTGCGACCATTCATCTTCAAGTAAAGATTGTTTTTTTCTGACTCTTCTTTCTCATATGATTTCTCCATGTGCAACATTTGTGCATAATGTAAAGCATCAGTTCTTGAATTGTGCCCAAGGATTCCCACCGGAACATCGCTCTCGCGTGCTTCCAATATACATGCACCAGCTCCATCAGCATAGATAAGACTATCGCGATCGTGTGGATCTGAAATACGTGAAAGCACTTCGCCTCCTATAACTAAAATCTTTTTGGCATCACCTGATTTGATGTAATAATCTGCTTGAATAACACCCTGCACCCATCCTGGACAACCAAATAAGATATCGTATGAAACTGAATAAGGGTTTTTGATACCCAACTTTTGCTTTACTCTTGCTGCCAAGCTTGGGCAAATATCTATGCTATTGTTGTCGGCATACGTGTCACCAAAATTGTGAGCAAATATGATGTAGTCCAACTCTTCCTTGTCGATTCCAGCATCTTCAATAGCTTTTTGAGCAGCAAAGAAACCCAAATCTGAAGTAGTGTGGTCATCATCAACGTGTCTGCGTTCAGAAATAGTAGTAATTTCAAGAAACTTATCTACAATCTCTTGATTCGGGTTAGGTAGTTTAACACCAGATGAATCATAAAACTCATGCGATAAGAAATCGCTGTTTTTAACTTTTTTCTCAGGAACAAAACTTCCTGTTCCGGTAATAACACTGTATATTTTCTTCATGTTTTGTTTATTTTCAAATTACCTTATAGTTTAATTGCAAAGATAGAAATTATAATACTAAAGATACAATAAATTATATAGATAATTTACACTTGTAAGTCTGTGATTGTTATAAAATTGTCTATTAAATTGTTTCGTATAACTGATGTCAATTGTGTTCAATTGTTTTAAGCCATAAGATCGTTTGTCTTTTTGACTATTTCATATACAGATTCATTAATGTTGAATCATAAACTCATTAACAAAAATCTTTACAATTTGTTTTTTACATTAATCATTTCCTTGTCAATAAGAGATCTTATCAACATGTAGGTAATAAATCTACACGATTGGTTAGTAAAAAACCGCCCTACTTTCACTGTGAAAGCAGAGCGGTTTATATAAAGAATTAATTCATTATTCGGAACTAATTAATCTTTCATCAATATATTCAAAATATCGACTGCAGCTTTAGTAACAGATGTTCCTGGGCCAAATATGGCTGCTACACCTTCTTTGTACAAGAAGTCGTAGTCCTGAGCTGGGATAACTCCACCTGCAATAACTAGAATATCGGGGCGACCCAATTTAACTAGTTCTGCCATTACTTCAGGTATCAATGTTTTGTGTCCTGCAGCAAGTGAAGATACACTTAATACATGCACATCATTTTCAACAGCTTGACGAGCAGCTTCTGCAGGAGTTTGGAACAAAGGACCCATGTCCACGTCAAATCCGCAATCTGCATATCCAGTTGCAACTACTTTTGCACCACGGTCGTGTCCGTCTTGCCCCATTTTGGCAATCATGATACGTGGTTGTCTTCCTTCTTTCTTAGAGAATTTTTCTGCCAGAGCACTTGCCTCTTGGAAAGTGGCATCTGATTTAGTTTCTGATGAATACACTCCTGATATTGTTCTAATTACTGCTTTGTAACGTCCGGCTACTTCTTCACATGCATCGGATATTTCACCCAATGATGCACGTACACGAGCAGCTTCCACTGCAAGTTCCAATAAATTGCCTTCGCCTGTTTCTGCACATTTAGTAATTGCGGTTAATGCTTCTTTCACAGCATTGTCATCACGATTGGCTCTTAACTTCTCTAAACGAGAAATTTGTTGTTTGCGCACCTCCGTGTTATCAACCTCAAGAATATCAATTGGATCTTCTTTTTCCAGACGATATTTGTTAATACCTATAATAGTTTGTTTACCTGCATCCACTTTTGCTTGTGTGCGAGCAGCAGCTTCTTCAATACGCATTTTAGGAATTCCGGTTTCAATAGCTTTTGCCATTCCACCCAAACTTTCAACTTCTTGGATGTGAGCCCATGCTTTATTCACAATCTCATTTGTAAGCGATTCTACGTAATAAGAACCTGCCCATGGATCAACATGTTTGGTTACAGAAGTTTCTTCTTGAATATAAATCTGAGTGTTACGTGCAATACGTGCTGAGAAATCTGTTGGCAATGCAATAGCCTCATCCAATGCGTTGGTGTGCAACGATTGGGTATGACCTAACACGGCAGCCATTGCTTCGATACAAGTACGACCAACATTGTTATACGGATCTTGCTCAGTAAGCGACCATCCCGAAGTTTGACTGTGTGTACGCAGTGCTAATGACTTTGGATTTTTAGGGTTGAAGCTTTTCACAATCTTAGCCCATAGCAAACGAGCAGCACGCATCTTGGCTATCTCCATAAAGTGATTCATACCAATACCCCAGAAAAACGATAGACGAGGTGCAAAGGCATCCACATCGATACCTGCTGCAATACCAGCACGCAGATATTCCATACCGTCGGCCAAGGTGTATGCCAACTCAATATCGGCAGTAGCGCCCGCTTCTTGCATGTGATATCCCGAAATTGAAATAGAGTTGAATCGGGGCATTTTTTGAGAAGTAAACTCAAAAATATCAGCGATAATTTGCATTGAAAATGCGGGTGGGTATATATATGTATTACGCACCATAAACTCTTTCAGAATATCGTTTTGAATAGTTCCTTGCATCTCATGCAATTCAGCACCTTGTTCTTGAGCAGCTACAATGTAGAATGCAAGAATAGGAAGTACCGCGCCATTCATTGTCATAGATACTGACATTTCGTTTAGAGGAATCTGATCGAAAAGAATTTTCATATCTTCTACAGAGCAGATAGATACTCCAGCTTTCCCCACATCACCAGTCACTCGCTCGTGATCGGCATCATAGCCACGATGAGTAGGAAGGTCAAAAGCAACTGACAATCCTTTTTGTCCAGCTGCCAAGTTACGACGGTAGAACGCGTTTGATTCTTCGGCTGTTGAAAAACCAGCGTACTGACGTATTGTCCATGGACGCATAGCGTACATAGTAGAATATGGTCCACGCAAGAATGGAGGAACTCCAGCAGCATATTCTAGATGNNCTCTTTCGTGTAGACTGGCTTCACAGGAATCTGTTCAGCTGTCAACCAGTCGGGATTTAATTCATTTTTCTCTGTCCAGTCTGCAACATTTGTTTTGTCTGCAAAGCTGTCAGTTTTTATGTCTATTTCTTTAAAATTTGGTTTCATTATTTATAGATTTTCTTTAAGCTTTTCTTATCGTAATTGATACATTCAAGTTATCAGCTTAGGATAAAGAGCTTATGATTTTTATTGAATATTTTTGTTTAAACAAGACTGCCAATTACATTGCCCACAATAAGTAACAGGCTAAATATAGCTACCAATTTAGAAGTATCTACGTCTAGTGTATCTATTTCGTGCAACGAATCTAAGCGTGCTCGTTTCATTNNTAACGAGAGCAATACAAGAAAACTAAATGAATGCAGTAGTTCAGCCATTACAATGATAGCAACCAAAATATAAGTTGATAATATTAATGATTGATAAAGTATTTTTGAACCTTCTATTCCTAATTTAATTGCTTGAGTTTGTATGCCTGCGGCTTTGTCTAAAACTAAATCGCGGGTGTTATTGGCATGTAAAATGCCAACAATCAACAACCCAACGGGTGCTACAACTAAAAGGCTACTCCAAATAATTTGGGTGGTCATTACATACACAACTCCCAGCGCTATAATCTGACTGAAAGATATGAAAATAACCACTTCGCCCAGTGCGATGTATTTTAGTTTAAAGTAGAAAAACACACATAGTATACCTATTAAACCAATATAGAAAAGAGAAAAACCAGATTGAGTAATTAGGTATATACCCAAAATTATTCCTACTACTAATACTATTAGTGAATAAATCAGAATAGTCTTTGGTTTAAAGTATCCTGTTACTAATAAGCGAACAGGACCTGTCTTTTCCTTTCCATCGACTTCATAAATAAAGTCGTAATAATCTCCAATTAAATTACCTGCCGCATGAAAAATAACTGCTCCTACAACTGCCAATGCTCCATTTACCCAATTAACGGTTGTAAAAACACCAGTGTGGTAGGAATAAAAGACAAAAACAAAGGCAATCAGTGCGGGCATACCCGAAGCCGGAAATGACCAGGGGTGTGTTGCAATTAAATAGTTCTTTATATGTTGTTTTTTGCTCATGCGTTTACGTTATATTTTTATTGCTCTAATCGTCTTTGTTTATAAATAGCAAAGACTATTTGATGCCCATAAGAGAATTAAACTGAGTCAACATATCCAATACGTTGCTCCTAACGTTTATAAAATATTCAATTCCTTGTGCTTTCAAATCATCTGCACATTTAGGAGCACCTGCAACCACAAATACTTCTTTGCCTTTGATTAATTTGTAAGCTTCAGGAGCAAATTTCACATACTCATCGTCACTTGAACAGAGCACTATGATGTCAGCATCTTTCTCACGAGCTGCTTTCACACCTTCTTCTACAGTGTCGAAACCTAAGTTGTCGATTATTTCGTATCCAGCACTTGCCATAAAGTTGCCCGAGAATTGTGAACGAGCCAATCTCATGGCTAAATTGCCAATAGTCAACATAAACACTTTGGGTATTCTTCCACTGCGTTCTGTTGCAAGACGTAACTCTTCATAAGGCTGCGCCAAACGTTTTTTATTCAATCGCTTCAACGGAGTTTCTTTTTCTACTCCACAGTCACACTCATTTAGAGTATTATATGTTTCTTCAAACTTGTGGCTCACCTTTTCTCCAAAGCTTGGGAATTGGTTGGTTCCTAATAATACTTCTTTTCTGCGTGCTGCATCTTTGAAACGTGCATCGGCTGAAGCATTGATGTTGTCTTGAACAGTTCCCGCTTTCAGTGCTGCATAAAATCCTTGTTCNNGTTTCGATGAATAATTTCCATGCTTCTTCGCCCAAAGAGCTTGTTAGTTGCTCTATATAATATGAACCTGCACCTGGATCAGTTACTTTGTCGAAATGCGATTCTTCTTTCAATAATAGTTGCTGGTTCACAGCAAGACGGTTGGTGAAATCGGTTGCGTTTTGATACGCATGATTGAACGGACGTACTGTCAATGAATCAACACCTCCTAATGTAGCAGACATTGCTNNGGACGTTTACATAAGGGTCGTAAACAGTTGCATTGAAAGTAGTTGTGATTGCGTGCACATTTATTTTTGCAGCACAACGACTAGTTCCGTCTTCAGCAGTATAGTCACACTCATGGGGACAAGGCGCTTTGTATGCATTCACAATTTCGGCCCACAACCAACGTGCTGCACGAAATTTAGCAATTTCCATAAAGTAGTTAGTTCCTACTCCCAAGTTGAACTTGATTTTTTTAGCAGCCATTGTTGGATCTATACCTTGTTCAATGAGTGCACTCAACACTTGATTACCATAAGCCAAGCTATAGCCAAGTTCTTGAAAAAGATAAGCACCTGCATTTGAAAATTGATCTCCCGTGATAGAAATTACGCGATAGCGAGGTAGTCGAGCCGATGCTTTTACAATTTCAGCTGCTTCCTCTTTCCAATTTGGAACATCCACGCCTAACATGAAAATCTTACGAAATGGGTCATGCTCAATAGAGCCAAAACACTTCATTACGTCAACACCAAGACTAGTAATATAT
>DENY01000196.1:7006-13711 GCA_002359825.1 Bacteroidales bacterium UBA2632 | reverse complement strand
TAGTTACTTTTAGAGTAGAGTTGATGCAAGTTTTAAAGTTGAGTTCTACCATTTCAGGATGTATGCCATTCGGCAATGTCGCCATGTTGTCGGCAGTAAGACCATCGCCAGAAAGGCTGAAGCCTAAAGAAGTCACTCCTTTTTTCTCAAGTAGCAATAGTGCGTGTTTGTTTGCTTCCGCAAAATCTGTCACATCTATTTCTTGACGCACATACCAATCGTTGTCCGTTTTTGTGCCACGCACATAAGGGAATTCCCCTGGCAAGTTGTCAGTCCATTCAAAATCTTGAATGTCTTCGCTACGATAAAAAGGGTTCAGATTAAAACCTTCGTTTGTTTTCCATACCAATCTCCTTTCAAAATCGGCACCTTTGAGGTCGGCGGTTACTCTTTCCATCCATTGCTCAGTGGTTACCGGTGGAAAATCGGAGAAAAGTTTCTCTTTCGATTTACTCATAATTTGTTTTTATTATTTATATTGTTGGGTTAATATCTTCATTCTGTTTTGTTATGTCATAAAAAAAAGGAGACCAACTGTTTCACTAACTACGTTTGGTTCCAAAACAATGCACACAAAAATAATATAAAAACTTCATTTTAAAAAGCTTTTAGAAAAGATTGTTATTCTGTTGCCAATGGTTCACATATTATATATGTAAAACACTGTAAATGTGTTTGACTTTTTTGATTATAGGATTAAAGCAAATCGAGTGGACTCTTTATTTTAGATTTAGTCACATCCGCAATGTGGGTATAAATTTCAGTGGTTTTTATGGAACCATGTCCTAACAGTTGTTGAATAAAACGTATGTCAGTTCCAGCTTCCAACAGATGAGTTGCAAAACTGTGTCTCAAGGTATGGGGAGTTACTTTTTTCTTGATTCCAGCTTTTGATGCCGCATTCTTTACAATCACTTGTACAGATTTAGGGGAATACATCCCGCCGGACTGACCTTCAAATAAAAAGTCGACTGGTTTGTATTTTATATAGTAAATGCGCAATTCTTCCAATAAAGATTTAGACAACATCACAACTCTATCTTTATTGCCTTTTGAGTTTTTTATATGTATGATCATACTTTCAGCATCAATGTCAGTCACCTTCAGGTGAAGGAGTTCACTTAGTCGCAAGCCCGATCCATACAGCAATTTAATTATACACCTGTGTTTGATGTTCTCCGAGCTTTTAGTCAGTGTTTTCACTTCATTTATTGTCAGATAATTTGGCAGTGAGTACGATTTACGAGCAGGATAGAGATGTTTAATATTTAGCTTCTTATTGTATATCGAAGCGTAAAACTTATCTATTGAAGCTACAATCATCCGCTGTTGTGAACTACCAATCTTGTGCCTTTGAACTTTCCACAAAATATACTTTTCAATTGACACTTCGTCCAACTCACTAGGATGAGAGAATTTCTTTTCTGCAACTTCAAGAAAACTCTTTATTGAGCTTTTATAATTCCTTATAGAGTTGGGACTATAGCGCTGCAATATGAGTTTTTGCTCAAATTGTATAAGTAATTTTTCAATATCCATTTTATTGTATTTAGCTTTATACACAAAAATAACAAAACATTCGTATACTCTATTCTTTTTTCGATTTTTTCTTTGATTATTCTGGTATAAATAATGGGCTTATGAATGATCTGCATATATTCAATGTTGAATGATTTACGAATGTTATAAACTTTATGTTTACGAATGTTGTATATTTGTTGCGTAAATACAAACGTTGGCGGTAATTTGAAGAAACGATTAACAACGAAAAACATTCAAGAAAATGAAGCTATAAGTAACTGTAAGATAGAATAAGAATTGAAATATCCTTTACTACGCTAAGTAGAAAGGACGATTGTTAATATTAAAAAATTAGAAAATGATACAGTTACAGATGATTGACAAAACAAAGTCAATAGCTCAAAATGATAAAAATATTTCTGCCGTATTTATGTATGGGTCATTTACCAAAAATGAAGGGGACAAATATTCAGATATTGAATTCTACATCTTCTTGAAGGATAAAGAAAAATTTTCCGCTGAAAATTGGGTAAGCCAAATTCATCCTTTGGCATTATATTTTACCAACGAGTTTGGAAGTGAAGCTGCCATTTTTGAAAATATGATAAGGGGGGAGTTTCATTTTTTGACAAACGACCAAATGGAAGTTATCAAATCGTGGGACGGATTGGTAGAGTTTAGCGACTTTGACAAGATGATTTTAGTAGATAAAGAAGATTTATTGACTAACACGCTCAAAGAAATAAAAACTAAAGTATCTGATCGAACAACAAATGAAAATATCCTGTGGTTGAGCCAATCATTGTTGAATGTTTTACTTACAACAAGCAACTTAATTAAACGACAGGAATTTGCTCACGCTTACCAAAGCTTATCAAATGTTCAAAAATATTTACTTTGGTTAATAAGAATTGAAACATACCAAACCAAACATTGGGAAAGTCCAACAAAAAGCTTGGAAAATGACATAGATCCAGATTGGTATTCGTTATTTCAGCAGACAACATCAGAATTAGATCCGACAGATATTAAAACAGCTTTCAAGAAGACATTAACATTGACTGAAAAACTTTTTGATAATCTTGGAGTTGAAGCAAAATTAAAGGGGGTATTAAGGAGAATTGAATAAATAAACTACCGCCAACATTGTATAAGCGTAATGCGGGCGAAGTGGCTAAAATTTAGTATTTTGCCATCTATCAAAGTTCGTGTTGGCGGACAGTGTATTGCTCCGAAAACCCGCACTACGCTTATACTTGACCGTTAGCGGTCAGGCAAAAACGACACACACGGAAAACTATAAACACAGACTTTGAACAATGTCAATATATCAAGATATTTTAAACTGGTCGCAAGGAAGACCAGCATTCATTCAAGATGCCTTACGAAGACTTGTAACATCAACAACACTTACGCAAACTGATATTGACGAACTTGTTCAATTAGTCAAAAAAGAATGTGGTGACACTTCAATCACTTTAAACGCGGTTCTGCTTGACAGCACTCACATTCCGACAGCAACAACGCCAAGTGGAAATTATCCAAAATTAATTAGTCTTAGAAATCCAATTAATATTTGTGCTTTGCACAGTCAAGGAGATTTACAATTTTCAAATACAGGTTTGAATGTTGTTTATGGCAACAATGGTTCAGGTAAATCAAGCTATTCACGTATTTTAAGAAAACTTTGCTGGAGCAGAAATCCAAGTGTTACACTAAAAAAGAATGTTTTTAATCCGTCTTCTAATTTACAACAAGTTGATTTTATTGTAGAAAGCAACGGCTCAACCGTTAGTTTTTCTTGGACAGAAAATAATCCGAGTAATCCTATTCTTAATTCGATTTTTGTTTTTGACAATGAGTGCGGGAATATTTACATCAACAATGAAAATCCAACAGAATATAAACCTGTTGGAATTGATATTCTAGAAAAATTAGTTTCAACTCTTGGAAGCATTTCGCAAGCCTTTAGTGTGTCTGTTGCTACATATAACTCACGAAAACCAGAGTTACCACAAAACTTACTTCAAACCTCCACAGCACTATGGTACGGTACAATAGAAAATTCACAGCGCACTAACGTTGATTCATCTATCCAATTTACTCAAACAAATACCAATAGAAAGCAAGAGCTTACAGCATTAACCACAGCACAAAATCCTCAACAGAACGTTACAAACTTAACTAATCAGCGAACACGAATTAACGGCTATATACAACAGTTTTCTAAAATTGAAACATTATTCAACGAGCAAAACTTAAATGAGTTAAGAGAAAATAGAAATTCTTTTGAAAGCATAAATCAAGCGTATCAAATTGCGACAACAGAACTACAAAACGTAAATACGTTGGAAGGATTTGGAACAAGTCCTTGGCGAACTTTGTGGGAAGCCGCAAGAAATTACGCCCATAGTTCACATCTTTCAGACGGTCAAAATTTCCCGTCCTCAATTTCATTAGAAAAATGTGTGTTGTGCCAACAAGAACTTGACGAAACAGCACAACAAAGATTGACAACGTTCAATCAATTTGTGTTAAATGATGTTTCTACACGTCTAAATACAATTAACTCAACAATTCAGAGAAAAATAACCGTATATAATTCATTTGTCATCCCACCAATTGAAAACCTTGCAGAGTTAGAGCAGTTAATACCAAATTTTAGAGATAGTTATAACCTGTTTGCTAATTCAGTCGGCACATTCCGAGATTCAATCGTTTCATTCTTGCAAAATGGTGGTGAGCTAAATATAAGTTTACAAACTCTGACACCAAGTATAGGAAACATAATTCCAATAATTGATACAGAAATAGAACAGAACAATCAACTTATGCAAAATAGAAATGCCTTAGTTTTCGAACTTAATGAACTAACGGCAAAAGAATTTTTGTATAATAACAAAACGGCAATTCTTCAGTATTATGACGAACACAAATACAAATCTTGGATAAACACTTGTCAATCACAACTTGCTACCAATGCAATTTCACGTAAAATTGGCGAATTAATGGAAAACCAAGCCGTAAGTTTACAACATCAAGAATTTATTTCTCATCTCAATTTCTTCAATCGAGATTTAGCTAGTAAAGTTTTGATTTCAAAAACGAGAACAAGTCAAGGAAACACGTATCAAAGATGTGGTTTAAACGGAATAAATGATTCAATAAACTCAATCCTAAGTGAAGGTGAACAAAAAATTATTGCATTATCAAATTTTTTAGCTGAAAGCACAATTGACAATCGCCTAAACACAATAATTTTTGACGACCCTGTTACGTCTTTAGATATGGATTATAGAGACTTAATTGCAACTAAAATCGTTCAACTATCTCAAAATCGACAAATAGTTGTGTTTACTCACGACTTATCGTTCTTACGTTTGCTCATAGACACACACAAAACCATCACTAAAACAGAATGTACCGTAATCGGAATTGACAAATACAATGGAATAAGTGGTATCGTAACAGACGAAATTCCATATTTAGCAAAAAACGTTCAAGAAAGAGTTGATTCTATCAGAAGAATACTAACTGAACACGATGGACTTGCATTAACTGATGCACACGGACGTGAAACAAAACTTGATTCTGCGAGAAAAAGATTTAGAATGTTGTTAGAACGTTCCGTTGAAGAAGTTTTATCAAACAAAACATACGAACGTTTCAATAAAAACATTCATTTGAAGAAAGGGAATTTATCAAGTTACATCGTCACTGAACAAACAGACGTTGATTTTCTTTTAAATTTGTTTGGCAAATATTCAGTTACCGAACACGATGGAGGAACTTCAACAATTTCGCAATTACCAAACAAGGCAGAAATTGCACAAGATATAAGCAATTATTCAACTTGGAAAGACACATTTAAAAATAAACTGAGAGCATTCCAGACAACATACAATTAACAGTGCCCAAACCGCTAACAAGGTATTGCCAAAAGCGGGGCTGAACGGCTTCGATTGGACATATGTGCAAGATTCAACAGCAGTAATTCTATTGAACTTTTGTGCTAAAAACCCCGCCTTCGGCAATACCCGAAACGTTGAAAGCAATTAAAAAATCCAATTATGAATAGAACATTGAGTATTATTTTATTGAAGAAGTTAAAACACTAAATCCAGACGAAAAAGAATTAAAAGCTTTTGTAGAAAAGCTATTGTTTGCTGTAGGTAATTCTGATTGGCAGACTTTGGATTCCATAGTTTCAAACAAGGCAAACCTGGCAAGTGCAATAATTAGAGATGGAGTCTCGGAAAATTCCGTCATGACAATTGGAGAATATTTTGAGTCACAAAAAAAAACGAGAACGGAAACCCTTTTACGAACCCGTGAATGAATACAAAACTCTTATAAATAAGGGCCAAATTGCTTTTGTTTGGGCTGATGCTACGCTAAAAAAATATGGTGTTCCACATACAAACAAGGACAAAACAAAGTTTCATTGGACATTTACTGGAACTAATATTGGGCCAGATGGAAATGGGAGCAAAGTAAGCATTAACGGATTTGAAGAATGGACTATAAACGAGGAAGGGTTAATCCAAGAATCAAAAGGCTATTTTGACAATAAAGAATACGAGAGACAACTTAAATTTAGCACAGACAAAAAATAATTGTTGTCAACAACAACGTGAATAATTAATTGCTAGTTCTCGCCTACTTACGAGTACTCCTGTAGAATATTCTATTCGTCATTTATTTGCTAAATTAGTTGCTCAAACACGCAACTAACTACGCAAACACGTTGCCATCACATACTCCTTGAAGATTTTGACTACTCATTATGAGAGTTTTATATAGTAGTATCAGCCATTTCAATCAACAAATCCGCAATTCTTTTGGTCACCTCTTCAGCATATCTTTTACCTTTTTCCGCGGTTGATTTTTCAGGATTTCCCACCCCAGTGTCGTCGGTTGCTTTACCCCAGTTTCGAGGAGCCCAAGCCGTTTTATCGTTTATCGCTTGAATGTCCCAAGGATGCAAAGTTCCTTTACCAGCAGTTTCAAGCTTCACCAAATCGGGGAGAAAATGCATCAATACCGATGTTTCTTGCTCACCAGCATGGTCATCAATTTCTGCATCGAAGTAACCTTCTTTTGAAACAATATCAAACCAATTAGAAATAAGAACAAAGAAATCGGGAAATTTCATTGCCAAATCACGAATCATAGACTTGAAAG
>DENY01000196.1:967-6948 GCA_002359825.1 Bacteroidales bacterium UBA2632 | reverse complement strand
GACAATATCAGCAAGAATTGCTTTCTGTGTTTCGTAATTAGTATGAATACAGAAAGATAGATCCCATTGACCCGGATTTTGCGAACCTAAATATATGGGAGGCATCACCATACAAAGTTTATTGGCTTTTTCCAAAGCCAGCTGTGCACTTGCTTTTGCAATTTCGTGCGAAAGATAAGCGTCTGTTAAATAAGGCAGGTGATAATTGTGCGGTTCGATTGCGCCCCAAGGCAACACTACAACTTGATAGTTGCGTTCTTTGACCTCTCCCCAAGTTAGTTTTGTGATATCTATCATATTAATTTTAATTTTTGAATGAATGAATATTTTATTGTAAAGTCAATGTTTTATCAATTCTGAATGAACTAGGACAAGAGNNATGCGTTCTTTGACTTCTCCCCAAGTTAGCTGTGTGATATCTATCATATTAATCTAATTTTATGAATGTATATTTTATATTTTGAATGCGAAATAGCTGTAGCCTTAAAAACACAATAACAATGTTTTTCTGACAATCAAAGAAATACTAGAAAATCAGTAGAAATACTAGAAAATCAGTATAAGAGCTAAGTCAATACTTTCTTTTCATTTTTGATATATGAGTATAAAGCAATCATAAAAATGATCATTGCAAAGATAATATACACAAATACTGTCACACCAAAGAATTCAATCAATATACCAGTAAGATAATTGATAATAATATTACCCGTTAAAGCAATAAACATAACAAAGCTAAATGCTGTGCCCGATGTTTCTTTAAACATATTACTCGTGAGGCCAAGCATTACTGGGAAACCAGGAGAAAGACCAGCTCCGATGAGAAACAGTCCAAATGTATTCATGTAATAGGGTGAAGGTTGTTTAATATACAAGCAAGTACCACCCAAAAATAAAAGAACAAAAGCAATGTGCAATAAAGCTTTCGGAGAAAGCTTTCTGAAAACTCCCCCTGTCAGTATTCTCATCAGTGTCATTCCCAAGACAAGAAAGGATAGAGCAACAAGTGCTTGTTTTTGATCTACTTGTAAGTGTTGAATAAAGTAAGAGACAGTCCAATTATTCATGATTGCCTCAAAAGCAGATTGGAAAAATAAAAAGAAACATATTATCAAAAAGATTCTATTCTTGAAAAAGCGAGGAATAAGTTGGATAGATATCTTCTCTTTTTCCACTGTTATTGGATAGGATATCAAAAGGAATATCCCTGCGAGTAGAATACATAAAAAAGCAACAACGTTGATAACCTTCACGTAATGAATTTGGTCTACAGTACTTAAAATAATTGGCATACAAAATGCACCTAATCCAAAAAATACACCTAATAAGTTTAGATTGGCTATCTTTTTGTCATCGTTACTCATATCTGATATTAATGCACTGGTAGCTCCATTGATAACACCACCACCAACACCAAAAAACAATATACACACTCGTAACAACCATAGTGACGATGAGTGTGCAATACCGATGAAACCAATTGCTAATCACAAGGAGGCAGTAGCGAGTACCCACCGATAACCATACTTGTCGCTCACAGGGCCAAAATAGATAGAGCCAATGAGTAATCCTAAAGGTAAAATAGAGAAAAGTCCTCCAACAATAATATCAGAGATTCCCAATCTCAGCTTCAAAAGGGGTAGTACAGAGCCAATCATTACCATGGAGATTCCAAACAATAGAATCCCTACAAAGACAGAAACAAATGTGATTGTTCTACTTTTCATATATAATCATTGTTTTTTAGGAGCGGTACAGTTCCACTTTCCATTGATTTAATCTTTAACCTAGATTACCTAATTGATTGCTTAATTAATCCTTGACTCATCGGGAGATAACAATCCATTTGAAATACAATAAAGCGTGAGCCCAGAAACAGTTTTAATTCCTGTTTTAGAAAGTATATTTTTTCGATGTGTAAGAACAGTATTTAAACTTATATTTAACTGGGCTGCAATTTGTTTATTTAAGTTACCACGCACAATCAACCTTAAAATTTCTGTTTCGCGTTTTGTCAAAAGCTTCTTTTTTGTAGGTTGATGATTGAAAGAGTCAATGTTTTGTTGCAAAGAGCCTATATCTACGCTAGTTAATTTAGCTAATTTAGGCTTCAGAATACTGTTCTTTAGACGATTGTGAATAATCAGATCGTCCTCTAAACTTCCAACCGAAAAGATAACGGCATAGCAAAGGTTTTGATTAAAATTGCCTGAAACATGTTTGATCAAAATGCTTTTTATATCTCTCAACAATTCGTGTGGATAGGGTCCATTATGCTTCAATCCTTTTTCTAAATGCAATAGAAGTTCTTCTTTAAACTGAAAAAACACTTTTTGCAACGCTTTCAGCTCCTCATTCCCAGAACCACTCAACGCAATAAATGCATGTAAATGCTTCTCGATATTGGGCACAAGCGAATGTAAGTAGTTTTGTATGGTTTCGTTGAAGTAGTTAGCTATAGGTTCTAAATCAAACTGTGCCAACTGTTTATCTGATACGTATTTATCATCCAAATAAACATTCAGAATTGTCAATATAAAATCAACATTCAAGTCTTGCTCATTGCAAATAGTTTCAATGGTTTTATCCCCTACTCCCAATCGAATTCCAAATCTGTTGACGATTGGAATTAGAATGTGGTGT
Organism: Bacteroidales bacterium UBA2632; assembly: GCA_002359825.1. Taxonomy (GTDB): domain Bacteria; phylum Bacteroidota; class Bacteroidia; order Bacteroidales; family Dysgonomonadaceae; genus UBA2632. The sequence goes on along the minus strand of DENY01000196.1, from coordinate 4,305 downwards.
TGAGCAAGAACTTGAGAAAGCACNNTTATAATTGACATTGTTGTATCATTCTGTGATGTGTGTAAAAATAGATATAATATAGATGTTTGTAGTAGCTTATCCGTAGAGTCTTTTACGCTTATATTCTTTATAAAAATGCTGCAAGGTATAGATAGGACTTCTCACTAACATTCGAGGTCCTGAGAAACGCATTACTTTTTTGATTTGCTCTTTCATTGCAGGTTTGTAACAATGAATAGAGCAACTCCCACATGTTGGTTTTTTCTCCCCGAATGGACAACGCTCCAATCGTGCAAAAGCATATTCGTTTAATTCTCTGCAACNNTGCAACTATCGCATAAGTCATGCTTTGTATTGTGATTTGAATTGCAATACAAAGTAATCATTTTATTTACTATTCTTTTCTCTTCGTCGTTCATTATTACTCTCCAATCTTTCAAGAAGTGGTAAAAGTAATGTTTTTCTTCTTTTTATCAAAAAATATTATAGCAAGTATCTCTTTTATCCATTTTGACAATTTGAAAGCAGGTTAATTTTCAGCACTTTAACCAAAAACCTTGATTTAGAGTAATATTTTATATTAAAACGAGAAGTGAGAACAAACATTGTGTTACCTTTGTTTTATTATTAACGACAAACTGTTAGTAAAATATTAAACTGCGCTACATATTATATTCTTCCCTTAGGAAAGGTTGTTATAATTGCTGTTTTAAAAGAGAGTGATTACTCTAAGAGTCTTTGAAAGAAAAATAAGACTGCATAAATTAAGTAAGGGATTGCTTATAAAAATCCCAATTAATAAGAGAAATTAATAGCAACACTTTTAAAAAAACTACTCAAAATGAAAAGATTAAATATAGGTGGGTTAATTCCAAGATTACCCATCATACAAGGGGGGATGGGTATTGCCGTATCACTTTCAGGATTGGCTTCAGCTGTTGCCAACGAAGGAGGTTTCGGAGTAATATCTGCTGTGGGAATTGGAATGTTGGAGCCTAATTACAGAAGAAAATTTCGTGAATCCAACAAAATTTCTTTGAGAAAAGAGATTAGAAAAGCACGTGAAAAATCAGATGGTGTCATTGGTGTGAATATCATGATGGCTATTTCAGATTTTGACGACCTACTTAATATTGCATTAGAAGAAAAAGTAGATGTAGTTTTTATTGGTGCGGGTTTATTCCTTAAAAGACCAGAGATGCCAGAAGGATGCACAACAAAGTTTGTTCCAAAAGTATCTTCTGCCCGAGCAGCTCGTGTTATTTTTAATTATTGGGCCGATAAATATAATTGGGTTCCAGATGCTATTGTAATTGAAGGGCCTATGGCTGGAGGGCATGTTGGTTTCAAAAAGAATGAATTGCTGAATGTTCAAAAACCTCTACACCAACTGATAGAAGAGACCGTTGAAGTAATGAAACCCTTTGAAGAACGATTTAATATAGAAATACCCGTTATTGCAGCCGGGGGAGTGTATTCAGGAAATGATATGTACGAAGCACTCGAAGCAGGCGCAAGTGCAGTAAAAATGGGCTCACGTTTTGTTACTACAACCGAGTGTGATGTATCTGATGCTTTCAAACAGAATTATCTTAAAGCTACTTCCGAAGATATTGTTTTAATTGATAGTCCAGTTGGACTACCTGGAAGAGTAATCACTAGCTCTTTCGTAAAAAAGATACAAGCAGGCGAAACAATGCCCGTAAACTGTCCATGGAAATGTCTGAAAACTTGCGATTATAAAAAAGCTCCTTTCTGTATAGCCTCAGCACTATTCAATGCTGCACAAGGTAACTTGGACGAAGGGTTTTCTTTTGCAGGAAGCAAAGCTTATTTGGCGGATAGAATCATGTCAGTGAAAGAAACAATTAGTCAGATTATGCAGGAGTATGCGGAAGCAAAGTACTTAGCAAAATTAAAACTTAAATCTGTTTAATTGGATTTTATTAAAGCTTCAAATAAATTCTAAAACTCCACTTTTTATCCATAATATATTAAACCCAAGGTATAGATCCTTGGGTTTTTTAATATCCACCAGCATTTACAAAAATGTAATGATTGGGCAAACTTTCTTTTCAGTCAATATATATGTATTATTAATAATGTGATGAATAGTGCGGAATAAGTGATAAAATTATTATAAAATAGGACCACAAACAAACATATAGTAATAATATTTGCTGTTTTAGTTTAATTCTGTTAGTTTTGCAACTTTAAAACATATATTTATGAGTGCTATAACGGAAAAAATTAAAATGATAACTGCCGACAGGAATATGTCCGCAGAGGAACTTGCTGTAGGGGCAGGACTTACGGTAGATCAGGTAAATAGAATCTGTACGAGCGACATTATACCCTCGCTCTCTTCACTGATAAAAATTGCCCGTGCTTTAGGTGTGCGATTGGGCACTTTTCTAGATGACAGTGAAGAGATGGGACCCGTGATTAACAGACACACCGACTCGCAACAATCAGTTACTTTTACCAGTCATCAGACCAACAACAACTCACATATGGATTTTTTCTCCCTAGCTGCTAGGAAAGCGGGACGAAATATGGAACCGTTTTTAATCAATCTTCAATCTGGTACAGGAAAAGAAAATCCTTCATCGCATGAGGGTGAAGAGTTCCTCTTTGTATTGGAGGGATCCATCGTGGTGCATTACGGAACCGAGAAGTATACTCTGAATCAGGGTGACAGTATCTATTACGACTCTATTGTTGATCACTTGGTGACAGCCAACGAACAATCCGAAGCAAAAATTATAGGTGTTGTTTATTCTCCTGCATAAGCTTTGGCTTAAACACAGAGCTGCGTTAATAAGCCTCTAAAAATAATACAAAACAGGTAAAGACAAAGATTAACTCATCCNNATCAATCCGAAGCAAAAATATTAGGTGTAGTTTATGCTCCCGCATAAGCTATGAACAGCAATGCATAAATAAGCTCCCTGGAAATAAATATATATACAGGGAAAGACAAAGTATTAATTCATCATAGAACACCCAATCTTCCTATATTTAAGATGACCAACGAATCAACAATCACACTATCCGACCGAACTTTAGGCGACTGGCTTGAATATTGGGCCGAAAAGACACCCGACAGGGAGTACATTGTTTACTCTGACCGCGATCTCCGTTTTACTTGGGAGAAATTCAATGAAAGAGTAGATCATATGGCCAAGGGACTGATTGCCATAGGCGTGACACGTGGCACCAACGTGGGAGTTTGGGCACAGAACGTGCCAGATTGGCTCACTTTTCTCTACGCCACTGCGAAGATTGGTGCTGTGGCTGTAACGGTCAACACGAACTACAGATCTGAAGAGCTGCGG
>DENY01000196.1:0-818 GCA_002359825.1 Bacteroidales bacterium UBA2632 | reverse complement strand
ACGTGCACTTTCTGCCCCTCATGATGTGGTGAATATGCAGTACACCTCAGGCACAACTGGATTTCCCAAAGGGGTGATGCTTACTCATCATAACATCGTCAATAACGGTTACCTGACGGGGTTGCATATGCAGTTCACTCGTGACGATAAATGTTGCGTCTGCGTACCCCTATTCCACTGTTTTGGTGTGGTGCTTGCCACCATGTGTTGCCTCACTCACGGAAGTACGCAGGTGATGATAGAGCGATTCGACCCACTTGTAACGCTGGCCTCTATAGACAGGGAGCGGTGTACAGTATTACATGGCGTGCCTACTATGTTCATTGCGCAGCTAAACCACCCTATGTTTGATATGTTTGATGTTCGTTCACTGCGTACAGGCATCATGGCTGGGGCACTCTGTCCAGAAGCATTGATGAGGGAGGTAAACGAAAAGATGTTCATGGATCTTACCAGTGTTTACGGAATGACGGAGACATCGCCTGGAATGACTCAGAGTCGTGTGGATGACCCGTTTGAAGTGCGCCTGACTACAGTTGGAAGCGATTATGAGTTCACTGAGGTGAAGGTGATCGATCCCGAAACTGGAGAAGAGTGTCCGGTGGGTGTTGCTGGAGAGATGTGCTGTAGAGGATATAATGTGATGAAGGGCTACTACAAAAATCCTGAGGCAACGGCAGAGGTAATAGATTCTAAAGGTTTTATGCACTCGGGTGACCTAGGAGTGAAAGATGAGAATGGTAACTATCGCATCACGGGTCGCATAAAAGATATGATTATAAGGGGAGGAGAGAATGTTTCCCCAAAGGAAGTAGAAG
>DENY01000023.1 GCA_002359825.1 Bacteroidales bacterium UBA2632 | reverse complement strand
TATGGACACCCCGAAATCCGGGAGCAAAGCTTGTAGGAGAGAGCGTAAGCATCAAGTGGGGATTACAAAACTCCAGCAACTGGGTCACTGCCTACCTCATGAAGCTTTTTTCACCTTACGCATTTGCGAGATTACTTCATTCTTTCGGACTTGAATCACCAATAGACCCCGTTGTTTCATTGGCCCTTGGTCCTTGTGATGCTTCTGTAGAAGAAATGGTGAAAGGATATTCTGCATTTGTCAATAGGGGCATTCGTATCGACCCGCTTTATGTAGCACGTATCGAAGATTCTTATGGCAATATTATCTCAACATTTGTTCCACAAATGAAAGAGGTTTTTAGCGAATCAGCTTCTTTCAAGATGTTAGATATGTTACGTTCTGTTGTAGATGGAGGAACAGGTGGTCGACTAAGATTTCGCTACAATCTGAAAGGACAAATGGGTGGTAAAACAGGTACAACACAAAACAATTCGGATGGCTGGTTCATGTCATTTTCACCAGAAATAGTAGTAGGTGCTTGGGTAGGTGGCGAAGAGCGAGCAATACATTTTGATAACATGGCACAAGGACAAGGTGCGAGTATGGCACTCCCCATTCATGGACTGTTTTATCAAAAAATATACGCAGATCCCAATCTTAAGATTAAGGACAATGGAGTTTTTGAAGTTCCCGAAGAATTCCAAAACCCATGTAGTGATTCATCTCAATCAGCCATCGATTATGATGAGTTTAGAACCAAAAAGCCTACCATTGGAATTGACGATATGTTCGATTAATTACAAATAGATATACAAGCAGAAAGAGTGCAACCTGAAATATCAGATTGCACTCTTTCTTTTTTATTACACTTCATCCCATTGAACTTTGTGGAGATATAGTCATTAAGCTTATTTGTCTATTTTGAAGTAATACGTAAATAGAAACGCTTCACAAAATTAAGAACCTTTATGTTACCTTTTGGTTTTCTTTATCGCTTTGTAATTTAAGAGGATTCATTTTTTCTCCCCAATAAACTGTATGGTGGGGAAAAGGAATCTCTATATTGTGCAAGTCAAAGGCTTCTTTCAAACGTTTGCGGTATTCACGCCCTATACTCCACTGTTGACCAGGTTTTGTTCTAATGCGACCTCTTATAACCAAAGCACTATCGCCAAAATCGTTAAGACCTGACACCTCCATTGTGTCCAACATTTTACTCTTATATTCATCTTCTGCAAACATAGTATCGCCTACCTCTTGCATTAATTGCATCACTTGCGAAATATCCTCTTTGTAGGCAACACCTATATTAAACACCATTGCTGACCAACCCTTAGTCATGTTGGAAATTGTAGTTATTTTCCCATTTTGGAATATATGAACTACACCCGACGAATCACGCAAAGTGATGGTGCGCAACTCTATTTTCTCTACCTTACCACTTGTACCATTTAGTGTAACTACATCTCCTGTACGAATACCATCTTCGAGAAGAATGAAAAAACCAGCAAGAAAATCACGCACCAGTTCTTGCGAACCAAAACCAACAGCCAAGCCAACAATACCCGCCCCAGTCAAAATGGGTGCTATATTAATATTGATTTTCCCCAAAAATATCATCCCAAAAATTGACCAAATTACCACACGCAATGTTTTTCGTAAAATTCCCATCAGAGTGTTCAGCCTTTTCTCAACTTCAAGATCAGGCTCTTCATTTCGATAGGCCATACGTTTTAGCAAAACACTTCTTAGATTATTAATCAAAGCGGATGACACTCGTAAAACAATAATTAATAATATAAATAAAATAAAAATTGATAGCAAGTCTGTTACTAACCAGTGAGTGAATATATTTGCAAATTGCTTCCAAAATTCAAAGGTGAAATATTTTTCCATAATAAGTTTATTTATACGTGATCTGCCTATCTATAACGCTGTCTTTTATTTAACAAAAAACAGTCTCGCGTGAACAAATGTATGCAAAGTTAAACAATTTGCATTGCTTCATGTAATTATATTTGATCAAATCTATATCCTATAAGATTAAAAACAAATAACTTCTCTTTGTTTGAAAATGAGATTCTCTCTTATACAGAGTGATAATAAATCGGAGGGAAAAACGATCTTATATTTCTATCTCCTTTGGAGCACTAGCTAAATTGAAGGGACATGAATGGTATTCTATGGTGTGTTTTGCAAAACATTTTCTGTCCTGTGAAAATGTTTAAAATAGATGAAAATTGCATCCACCGTCGTGGAAATGTTTGGAAACTGAATATTGTCATTTTATTGTCCAAATATACACCATTTATGCTGTTAAAATTCGATTCTTGACATAGAATCTTATTTTCATCACTTGAATCTTCAATCTTTTGCTGCTTTTTCTTTTCTCAAGGTATTTTCTCACCATTTCTAATCTAATAAGCACCATTTTAGTGATACAAAACATTTTCACGGTGGTGGATTGCGTTTTCATCAGATGAATGTCTCATCCACGGCCGTGGATTTGATTTCCATCTAATTTATGAAGCATCTTCTATTGAATTACAAGAAAGAACACACTATTACTTACAAATTGATACTCCTGAAAAATAATCTATAACTCTTCTTTATAACTTAAACATAACTTCGTCAATAATTGAGAGAATGTAGAGATGCTTTTACAACTATTTTAGAAAAAAGACAAAAAAAATCTCTGAACACATATAGTATTCAGAGATTTTTAATTTTCGTGGTGCCACCTGGAATCGAACCAGGGACACAAGGATTTTCAGTCCTTTGCTCTACCGACTGAGCTATGGCACCAACGCCTTGTTTTAATTTCGATTGCAAAGATAGCTTGTTTTTTGCAATTACAAAATAAAATCAATAGAAAAAGTGAATAAACTTAATATTTATTCCTTTATAGGATTCCAACCCTGTGCTTGAAGTATCATTTCCTGCCCATCGCGAGTGACTAGTTTACACTCTTCGCTGGCATCGCTAATATGTCCAATAATATGTATTCCAGGAACTAACTTTATCTGCTCATACAATGAAACAGGAACAGTAAAGAGTAATTCGTAGTCCTCACCTCCATTCAAAGCCACAGTGGAAATATTTAAGTTAAATGTTTCAGCCATCAAAGCGGTTTGATAATCTATAGGTAATCGTTCTTCGAACACACGACAACCTACTTTACTTTGAAAGCAAATATGTAAAAGGTCTGATGAAAGTCCGTCCGAAATATCAATCATAGAGGTGGGCAGTATACCCAGCTTGTTTAGCTCTTGCATCACATCCTTTCGTGCTTCAGGCTTTAGTTGTCGCTCCAACAGATATTCTTTTCCTGCAAAATCAGGATTGAAATCTTTTTGACCCTCAAATACAGCTTTCTCCCGTTCCAACAGCTGCAACCCCATATATGCAGCGCCCAAATCGCCCGACACACAAATTAAGTCGGTCTCTTTTGCACCATTTCGATATATGATAGCATTTTCTTCAGCAACTCCAATACAGGTAATACTAATTGTGAAGCCAGTTAAAGACGAGGTTGTGTCTCCACCAATAATATCTACATTGTAGGTAAGACAGGCCAACTTAACCCCATCATAGAAATCCTCTAAATCCTCCACAGAGAAGCGTTTTGATATTCCCAGTGAAACAGTTATCTGTTGTGGCTTTCCGTTCATAGCATAGATGTCCGAAAAGTTGACAATTGCTGCTTTGTATCCTAAATGTTTGAGTGGAAAATAAGTCAGGTCAAAATGAATACCTTCTAATAACAAATCCGTAGTAACGAGTGTACGCATCGTCTTGTTATTAATTACGGCCGCATCGTCTCCCACTCCTTTTATTGATGTAGGTTGAGTGAGCTTTATATCCTCTGTAAGTCTTTCAATAAGTCCGAATTCTCCTAAAGTAGATATTTCTGTTCTCATGATTGTTGTTTTATTCGATTTGTATATGTGTCCATCATATGATTTATTTTTATAGAGGGACAAAAGAAAAAACGAGTAAATAGAGTATATCATTCCACACCCTATTTACCCGTTGTACCTTATTACTCTTCAATTATATTTTCTGAATAATTTCACGCATAATTTGCGCCATCTTTGGTTGAGCTATTTTTGCTGCTTCCTGCACCTCTTCGTGAGATACTTCAACAATTTTACCTATCACACCTAAATCTGTAATAATTGAAAAAGCCAATACTTTCATTTTTGCATGATTGGCCACGATTACTTCGGGAACTGTTGACATGCCTACAGCATCGCCTCCTATAATACGAAGATAATTGTATTCTGCAGGAGTTTCAAAAGTTGGTCCTGTCAAACCAATATAAACACCGTGTTGTAATTTAATATTATTTTCGTCTGCAACTTTCATAGCAAGCAATCGAAGCTCTTTGTTGTATGCTTCACTCATATCAGGAAAGCGTGTCCCCAATTCATTAAAGTTTTTGCCATGCAACGGGTGCTCTGGAAACAAATTAATATGATCCTCAATAAGCATGATATCCCCAACATTGAAGCTTGAGTTCATGCCGCCCGCAGCGTTTGAAACAAAAAGATACTCAATTCCCAATGCTTGAAAAACACGAATGGGGAAAGTAACTTCTTTCATGGTGTATCCTTCATAGTAGTGGAAGCGGCCTTGCATTGCAAGCACTTTTTTTCCTCCAAGTGTTCCGATAATTAACTTTCCGCTATGTCCTTCTACAGTAGAAACTGGGAAGTTGGGAATTTCGGGATATGGAATTTCGTTTTTATCTTCAATTTCGTGAACCAATTCACCTAAACCTGTACCCAAAATAATAGCAGTATTGGGTATTTCGCCGATTTTACTTTTCAGGAAGTCGGCTGTTTTTTTGATAGTTTCTAACATGATTAATTATTTTTTTATTAAATGATTCGTTTTCTTCATTTTCTATAAATGACACTTTAATAGGCAAAAAGAATAGTTTCTCTTTCAGTTCATCGCTCAAGTAATGCAAAGATTGTAGTCTTGTGGCATCTTTCTCAGTTGTTACTATTATTTTATCGCTCGACAACTCGGCAAACTCTTTTTCGATAGCTTTTATATCGTCCTTACCATAAAAATGATGATCAGGAAAAAATAATGTATGCAAGTTATATGTTTTTTTCGACATTTTGTCTTCTAAAGATTTTGTAGAAGCAATACCTGCAACAAGCAACACTTGTTTTTTTCTGATTTCGTCCAATCCATAACTGTTTGGATTGAAATCTGGGAATACGGGCTGTAGTTGATTATAAACAAACTTTGAAAAAAATAAAGATTGAAAGGGAAAAAGATTTAACCCGTTGGCAAAAATGCGAAAGTTGATGGGACGCATTTCATCACTACATTTTGTAACAACCACTATAGAAGCTCTGTCTTTTCTTCTAAAAGGTTCCCTCAATCTTCCTGCAGGCAAGAGTTGATCTTCAAATATTGGTCTATTACTATCTACCAGTAAAATAGACATTGACGGTTTCACATATCTATGCTGATATCCATCATCCAATAAAATAACATCGGGATGCAGACCATTTTCTGGTGCTAAAAGATACGCTATCGCATTCCGTCTATCTTTATCAACAATTACTGTAGTTTCGGGAAATTTTTTTTTAATTTGCAATGGTTCGTCACCCACCCTATTCACATCTGAATTGACTTCTACAACCTGCAATCTCTTACTTTTTCTTTTATAACCTCTGCTAACGACCGCTACTTTATATCGGTCTGTCAGTATTCGGATGATATGTTCAATATGAGGCGTTTTACCTGTTCCTCCAACTGTCAGATTACCCACACAAATGATTGGAATAGAATATTCACTTTGTTTTAAGATACCGTTGTCAAAAAGAGTATTGCGTAATTCCACAGCAAAGCCATAAATCCATGATAAGGGTTTCAATCCTGAATGTATTTTTGTTTGAGGCTTTAGCATAAAATTAAACGCAATATTGCATTTTAGTTTACATTAAAATTGTAAGGCAAGCGTGCTTGCACATAGTCTTGCTCTTTGATGTTCTTAACAAGAGATAGAATTTGGTAGTGATCGCCCAAGTATTCTTTGATTGTTTCTGCCGCAATATCTTTTTGCTTCTTATCGAGTAACTCTTCAATAAAAGTACGCATTTTAGGATATTCATATACGAGGTAATCATCATCAATATTTGCTAAATCTGCAGCAATATCTATTGCTTTTTTCAGATTTCCCAATTCGTCCACCAAACCAATTTCTTTCGCTTGGCTTCCCGTCCATACTCTTCCTTCGGCGTATAACGCGAGAGTGTCTTTTGGAATATTTCTTCCTTCGGCACAACGACTAAGAAACAAGTCGTAGCCACTTTCTACATATGATTGCAATATCGCTTTTTCTCCATCGGTCATTGGTCTGGCAAAATTACCAAAATCACCATATTCGTGAGTTTTAACCACATCTACATCTAAACCCAATTTTTCTGATGTTTTTTTCATATTAGGAAACATGCCAAAAATACCAATCGATCCAGTAATTGTGCTTGGTTGAGCTACGATCTTATCTGCATTGCAGGAAATATAGTAACCACCCGATGCAGCAACATCACCCATCGATACAACAACTGGTTTCTCTGCTTTTAAATCAGATATTGCTTTCCATATTTGCTCTGAAGCATAAGCACTCCCACCAGGTGAATTAACACGTAAAACAACTGCTTTTACACTTTCGTTTTTACGCAACTTCTCAATTTCGTTTACCAAATATTTATCTTGGATGTTGCTTGCCCCACTGCCAGAGGTTATTTCCCCAACAGCATACAATAAAGCAATATGATTTTTAGAGGTCCTTGCGTTTTTAGATTTCACTGTTTTCATATCAGTCACACTTGCTGATGGTATTTTTTCATCTTCGTCTATTTCTAATAACGAACGCAAATAGTTTTTCATATCCGATTCGTAAAGCAATGTGTCCACCAAATTAGATTGCAATAAAAAATCTGCATCTTTCATCATTGGCATCTGGTTTACTAAACTATTAAATTGCTCAATATCAATGTTACGAGATTTAGCCATATCTTTACCTATCGTGTTCCACAAATCATTTAGATAAGAAGAAACTTGTTCACGGTTGGCATCGCTCATCCCAGTTAAAATGAATGGCTCAACAGCCGATTTATATGTTCCAACTTTGAAAACCTGAATCTCGATACCTAATTTATCTAAAGCATCTTTATAAAACATTGGCGTGGCTGCCAATCCATGTAAGTCTAACATACCATATGGATTAACTACAACTTTGTCAGCTACCGATGCAATATAATAACCCCCTTGCGTGTAAGTATCAGAATAAGCTACAATAAACTTGTCAGATTCTTTAAATCTCATGAGCTCATCTCTTATTTCAGCCAGCGATGCAGTTGATGCTGTGAACATGCGAGAGTCAATATAAATACCTCTAATTGCATCATTGTCTTTTGATTTTCTAATAGCATTTGTAATGTCGTTCAGACCCATTGGTGTGGGAACATTCGACCCAAGCAGTGAAGTAAACGGATCGTCTTCTGGAATACGTTCATTAATGGTTCCTGACAATTTTAAATGAAAAACGGAGTTGTCTTTCAAATTAAAACTACTTTTGCCCATATCTCCAACAATCGACCCTAAAAAGCCGAAAAAGAGAATAATAGAAACAATAGAAAAAAGAATATTAGCAATTAAAAAGCCTAATGCTGACGCTAATACAATTTTGAAAAAATCTTTCATACTTGCTGAAATTTAAGAGGTTATATTGAGCTAACAAAATTAAGAAAAAAAACTGCATTGAGCAATTATAACTTAGTAATTTTCACGTTAGAGTTTCATATTGTTATATACTTTTAATTACACACAGTCAAATGACTAAGTAACATTGAAATTCAAACAATAAAGCAGGTGATTAGTTTTAAATAATGTACTTTTAGAAAAAAAATGGAATACCATGCAACGTTTTCAACATTTTATCATCTATATATAGAACGCGGGTAAGAATGGAAGATCAGCAACTGATAGCAGCATGTAAGAAACAAGATACAAATGCACAACGAGAGCTTTACGAAACATATGCTCCGCGTATGATGGGTTTGTGTATGAAGTATTGTAAAGACTACGATGCTGCACAAGATATGTTACACGATGGTTTTATAAAGGTATTCACACAAATAAAAAAATACTCTGGCAGTGGCTCATTCGAAGGATGGATGCACAGAGTTTTTGTAAATACTATTCTAGCACATTTCAACAAAGAAAAGAATAACTATCTGATAACTTCAGACATAGATGAAGCAGACATGGAAATAGAGGACGAAAATTTTGAACGATTGTTTAATGATGACATTACCGAAGCAATTCTGCTAAGTATGATACAAGAAATGCCTGTAGGATATAGAACAGTTTTCAGTTTGTACATTTTTGAAGATATGTCGCACCGAGAAATTAGCAAAAAACTCGGAATAAAAGAAAATGCATCACGCTCGCAGTATTCAAGAGCAAAGTCTTATTTGAAAAATAAAATAACTGAATATTTAGCTAATAATAATGGATAGCTATAACAATAATATAAACGACCCTTTTAAACAATTTGTGAAAAGCAAACTTGCCGATTACAAAGAAGATGTGCCGCCCTCTGGTTGGGAAAAACTGGAGAGTAAGCTTTATGCTGCACAAAAAAGAAAAGTTTTGCGCACAAAGAGACTTGCTTCTTCTGTGCTTGCTGTTGCTGCTGCTTTGATTGGTGTATTCTTTGTGTTTCAAAACATGAACAGAGAGTTGCCAATAAAAACGTCTGAAAATCTAAAAATACTTCCGATTGAAAAGAAAAAACCTTCAAAAGCAAAACAGGATGGGACTAAAGTTGAAGCCCCTATTGAGAAATTATTGGCAGACTACATTTCAACTTCAAATGTTGCAAAAGATATAATTGTCTATGATGAATCTTCGGATAAATCAGAAAATATAAATGATCTTGAAACCATGAATACAAACAATGAAAAAGATAGAGATAAATTGACGGAAGTGGATGAAAAAACGAAACAACAATTAATTCAAGATTTCATCAACGAAGGAAATCGCGGGCTTAGCGTTGCTGAAGATTCGCCCAAAGGGAAGAAAAGAAACAGACATTCAATTTCACTTTTTGGAAATAGTGGACTCTCTTCTTCTCAACAAACCAATACTGATCCAGCTACATTGCGCTCGTCTGTGAGTGACTCATATGGAAAGTACACATTAAGTAAAATGGTGGCCTACAATGTAGATGAAGAGGTGAATCCTGAATCAGAAACAAATCATATGCAACCTATATCATTCGGACTTCTTACATCTTTTGATATAACAAATAAGCTGCAAATAGAAACTGGCTTACTATATACCTATCTTTCATCGGAAACTAAAAACAAATCAAGCGATTTCAATAACAGCGAAAAGGTGCAATTTCATTATTTGGGAATTCCCCTTAATGTAAACTACACAGTCTTGTCTGTGAACAAATTGAACCTGTATGTAACTGGTGGTGCAATGATTGAAAAAGATATATATGGAAAAATAAAATATAACGATGAGAAAAAACTACCAACACTAAACAGTGGTTTTACTAATGAGAGCTCATCAAAAATAAAACAAAAAAACCCTCAATTCTCTCTTGCAGGAGGATTAGGTGTAACGTATCCTCTGTATGATAGAGCAAAACTGTTTGGAAAAATGGGTGGACGATACTATATTGATACTAACAATGAGTACAAAACTTACTATTCTGACGAAAAGTTTGGCTTAGACATACAACTTGGTATTAAATTTAATTTCTAACAAATAAAACTAAACTAAAAATGAAATCAATTACAAAAAAAATTACCTTATTATTAGCCTTGAGCGGAGTGCTCTTTCTAAGTTCATGCTTAGACTCAGGTAGTCCTCATTATATTGGAAATGATGAAATTTCTTATATTGCTATAGGAGAAACTACAGGAATAGTTTATGCAAGAACCCTTGCGGGATTCGCCATAACATCTCCCAAAATAAAACAATTAATGCCTGGTTCAATGGCTCGTATATCTTATCAAGTTAAAACTGAAGAAGACCAAACAGTTATGGTTGATGAGAACCAATTTGCATATGTGGTAGAATTAGCCTCTGAACCCAGCGTGATGCAACAAACAACGCTTGAGTTATCTCTTGCTCCAAATGTTCCTGCAGTAAAGTTTGAAAGTTTAATGGATCCATTATTTGCTCAAAATGATTATTTTGGCGATCGTTGGATCTTTACATATTATGCAAATATCAAAAAAGAAGATGTAAACGTTAGATTTTATAAAGCTAGCGATGATGATGCTAAAACTGCCAACACTGATGTTCTTATTGATGTGAGATTAGAAAAAACAGGGACTCCTGATAGTGGAGCAACAGAGAAAATAGAAAGCGACAACATTGTTGTTAACTTGTCTGCACTACGAATGTTGATGGCTGATGAAGCAGATTCTGAAAATAAAATAAGTATTAAATTTAGATATTATAGAATGGATAATGAAGACATCTATATCTCAAACAATAAATACTTAATGCATATCGATAAAGAATAAGATAGAAGTATATAAAACTTTGTGAAGTGTGATTCTCTTAATAAAGAATCGCACTTTTTTTGTATGTAGGCCATGCTTACTAAGCTCACAGGATGAAAGTTTCTGTATGTACAGAGTTTATCTACAACATCCCATAATAATCTTTGCTTCTCCTACTTTCAACTCTCCACAATGCCACAAAATCTCCATATTTC
>DENY01000016.1:2037-5569 GCA_002359825.1 Bacteroidales bacterium UBA2632 | reverse complement strand
TTAGGTAAATATACGAATATTTTCTGAGTTGTGCAAGAATGTTCATGTAAATATTTTCTATTACTTATAATAAACCAACTGCATACAATCTGGAACGACCGTAACAATGAAGTTGTAAAACGCATAGGAATGTTTAGAGAGAAGAGTCCTGATTTGTTGGGGGTGATACTGGATAGTTAGCAGTTAACAGATATATTATTATTTTAGCGAATTTGGCTCTAATATAAACATCAAATTTTATAAGTATGAGAGATAAATATGAAAAATCGGTTACTTTAAGATGTGTCACTTGTGGTGATACCGAATTAAAATATAGTGAAGATAAATCCACTATAGTATGCCAAAGATGCGGTAGAGAGTATCCTGGAGGGTATGATGAACTGGTGACTCTCAATCAACCTGAGATAGATAGGGAGGTGGAGAAATTGGAAAAAGAGGCACTTAAATATGCCGATGTTGAACTTGAAAAATTTATGAAGGAAATGAATAGAAAAAATAGATAGAATGACGGTTATACAATTTGTTCCTATTGCTATTTCTGTGTTCGCTTTTGGTTTTTCGCTATACACTCATTTTAAGTATGATGATAAAATAAAAAAACAGAATGCTTTAATAAATAAGTTTACATTAGATAAGTTAGAAAAGGAAGCTGAATTAGATAAAAAAGCAATTGTTGAAGTCAATCTAATAAGAGGGGATAAAGGCAAGAGAATAATCAAAGTATATAATAGAGGGAGAGCTAAAGCAAAAAACGTTAGGGTTACATTCCCAGGAGATCCAAATGTAAATATAAGAGAATATCTTTCACCTGTAGATATTAATCCTCAGAACTCAATGGAAATTTATCTAACTGCTTTTATAGGTTCACCTAGCACTTTGCAAATGGAATTTGAATGGGAGGATGGGGATAAGTTGGATTATAAGGGGAGTGAGGTAATACAATTAAGATGATGTTTTAGAAAATCTGTTTTGTATCCATGAACCAATCAACTGATATTTGCTATAGAAAAGAAAAAAAGTAATGACAACGAATAAAGTCAAACAACATGAAAATTAGTCAAATTATAGACAAGATAGATGAACAACATTTATTTGTTCCTGCTTTTCAAAGAGAATATGTTTGGAAAAGAACAGACGCAAAAAACTTAGTAGATTCTTTAATAAAAGACTACCCTACAGGAACTATGTTGACGTGGGAAACAATTGCTCCTCCAGAATTGAAAGGGGACTATGTATTTGAAATTAATAAAGGTGCAGTAAAGCTAATACTTGATGGACAGCAGAGGATTACTACTTTATATATGTTAATGACTGGAGAAATACCGCCCTATTATACAGAGAAGGAAATTAAAAATGATATTCGCGGATTATATGTCAATGTAGAGACACTTAATCTTGAATATTATCGTTAAACAATAATGGGTAATGATCCAACATGGGTAGATATTACTGAAATATTCAAAGGTAATATTCGTACACGTGATATAATTGATGCGCTTGAAGAAGTAAACGAAGGAGAACGACTACCCAAAGAAATAGAAAATAATATTGATGATAATATTGAAGCCATAAAAAGAATTAGAGAACGTGAGTTTTTAGAACAGGTTATACCAGCTAAAGCAACTATAAAAGAGGCCATCGATATATTTTATATAGTAAACTCAAGTGGGGTAAATCTTACTGATGCAGAGTTAGCTTTAGCTCAAATGTCTGGTTATTGGCCAAAAGCAAGAGAAAGTTTTAAAATAAAACTTGAACAATTAAAAACTAAAGGCTGGGTGTTTAACCTTGATTTTATTGTATATACACTCTTGGCAACGGTTCATAGACAAGGTNNCTCTGCTGATAATAAACATAAAGTTAAAAAAGCATGGGAAAGACTCGATAAAGGGGGTGTTTTAGATTACACATTCAATTTAATGCAGAGTCAAGCTTATATTGACCACACAAGTGAAATAAACTCAGTATATGCTCTTATTCCTATTATCACTTATATCTATTTGAAGCCTGATAATAAGCTTAATGAGGAGGAGATAAAGAAAGCTGTTAAATGGTTTTATTACTCTCAAATACGTACTAGATATACTGGTCAATTGCAACAAAAACTTGATAAGGACTTAAAAATTATCGAAAGTTCGGAAAGTCCTTTCGATGAACTTGTCAATCTAATAGCTGAAGAGAAACCTCTCGAAATTAAACCATCTGAGTTTGTTGGTCGTGATGTACGTCACCCTCTTTATAGTTTGATGAACTGGTATTTTAAAAGTCAAGGTGCTGTTTGTCTTGGAACTGGATTACAGCTAAGAAAACTTATGGGTAAAAAATATGAATTGGAAAAAGATCATATTTTTGCTTATTCTGTACTTAGAGATTCAGAGTATTTTGATATGGATGATAGATTTGACTATGCACTTGCACAAGAAATAACCAATAGAGCTATATTAACCTCAGTAGAAAATAGAACAAAGTCAGCAAAATATGCTGATGTATATTTAGAACAAGTAAAAGAGCGTTTTCCAAATGCTCTTAAGCTTCAATGTATTCCAGAAGATGAAGAACTATGGAAAATTGAGAATTATAAGAATTTCATTGAAGCTAGAAGAAACCTTTTAGCAGATAAACTTAATCACTATCTAAACAATATTTCAATTACTGATGAGGATATAAAGACAGAAATAGATCTTAAAGAGTTAATCGAATCTGGTGAAGACACTTACCTTGAATTCAAATCTACTATGAGATGGAATATGAGAGAGGCAAAGCAAGATAATAAAATGGAAGAGATAATACTAAAAACCATTGCTGCTTTTAGTAATAGCGAAGGAGGTAAACTTCTTATTGGTGTAGATGACAATGGCGAAATATTGGGACTTCTACAAGACTACAATACTTTAAGAGAAGCCAATAAAGATTTCTTTGAACTCCATTTGCGAAATATAGTAAACAATGCCTTTGGAAAAGATTTTGCAACAAGACATATAAAGGTGAAATTTCCATCAATTGAAGAGGATGAGATTTGTGAAATAGATATTACACCAGGCACAAAACCATTATTCTTAGATGTAGTTAACAAGAGTGGACAGAGAAGTAAGAAGTTCTATGTTCGTAGTGGCAACTCATCACAAGACTTAGATATAGCCGAAACTGCTGAGTATGTGAAGAGAAGATATGAAAATGATAAATAGTATTTCAAGACTATTATATTCTACAGCAATCTATAGATAACATCCAGTCATTGATTGATTATTGTAGGAATTTGATAGAGGTACAGATATTGAAACTGATATCAGTACCATATAAACCATTATACCAAACTATGACAACCAAACCAAAAAAAACCAAAGGAAACACCCTCTACCTCCCAATCAAGCAAATCTATTTTGATCAGATTTTGAATGGTACAAAAGACAAAGAGTACAGGAATATTAGTCCCAACACAATTACCAGATATTTAGAGACTCAGAAAGTAGAAGGTGAGCTACAGCTATTTTACGACCCCGATTTGATAAGTGAGGAAAAGCTGAAACTATAT
>DENY01000016.1:0-2024 GCA_002359825.1 Bacteroidales bacterium UBA2632 | reverse complement strand
GATACGATGTCTGTGGAGGTAGTTGATATCAGTTTTGATCCAAGCAAAGATAAAAAAGGAGATATTGCATTATTTAATTTTGATGAAGGCGGCAAGCCAGTGAGAGACGAGCACGGTAATTTCACCCTTTGGCAAATTGTTTTTCATTTGGGTGAAGTGATAGAGAAGGATTTGAGGAAAGATAGATGAATATTGAGTGAAGGGTGAGAAGTAAGAGGTAAAGAGTGGCAATGATTTTGAAATAGGAATGGGTAGGCCCAAATATGGAGACAATGCACCAGCAAAATTAAACGACATGATATTGACTTTGATAGTAATAGTATCAATTATGGCTGTATGGTGGGGAGTGCCTCTATTTTTTATAACATTATCAGAAAGAACCACCCAGAAGGAGAAGAGAGCATCGAGTGTGGCGGTACTGTTTTTCTCATAGTTTGCTTTTATCATTTACCTAATATATATATCGATGAAAAAAAATGATGATGATTGGATATATTAATGAGCAGATTGCTAACTGTGCCTACAAGGCATTTTGCACATACCACAACAGCATCATACAAATCATTGAATCAATAAAATAAACGGTTCAGACCATTTAATTAGAAAATGTATTTAAAAAACAACAACCAACAACCAACGAGCATGTCATTACTTACACCATACGCACAATTGTCGGAGAAACAGCGAGAACTCATCAGTTTTTGTACAAATGCCACTGAAAACATATTTCTGGAAGGACCTCCTTGGAGTGGAAAGGCTGTGACATGCCTGTATAGTCTGCAAAATATGGCACAGAAAGAGGATGCGAACGCGCTATTTTTGGTAACCAACAATGCTATGTATGGCTATATGAGTACGGCATTGAAAGAATTGGGTATAGAGGAGCGGGTAAATATTGATAGCAAGAACAAGTTTTTCTGGAAAATGGCTGGAGATTATAGAGTAAGTCTAAATTTAACTGCGGACTACCATGTGAACTACGATAACATACTGACCAACTTGTTGGAAGAAGAGTTGGAAAGAGATTATACGGTGATAGTGGTGAGTGAGGTGCAAGACTATCTACCCAAGGAGTGGGCACTGATAAAGCGAATAGCACAAAAGATAGTGTGTTATGGTGATTTCAAGCAGGCTATCTATGATAAGAAAGTGGGCAGAGACACTATCATAAATGATTGTATACATAAGCAACTCAACTGTCTGAACAAAGATGTGGCGACTAATAAGCTATTGAAGGTTAGAAATTACTTTTTTGATGAGAATGAATATGCGGAGACAAGAGACGACTGTTGTGAGATGCACCCCCTTGCAACGGATGTGAAATATAGCCCTATTGATGTGAAATATGCCGATGAGTTGAAGGCCATAGCAGATACCATAAAAGCACTGGTGGGAGAGAATAGTAGGGTAGCGATAATATGTCCAGATAACAATAGATTTGCTGAACTCTCATTTTATTTGAAAACCCACGGTATAGCACATCACTACTACGAGATAAATGGAGATTTGAGAAATCATGACTTCACATCCACCACACCGCTGTTTATTTCCATATTTAATGCCGAAGGTTTGCAGTTTGACAATGTGATTCTCTTTGGATTTGACGAGTCTAATTATATTATACAGATGAAGCGCAAGGAGGATAGATTGAAAATCATATTGTATGTGGGCATGACACGGGCGAGGAATACGACCTATATTGTGAGGAGCGAGGGGACGGTGGAGGAGTTGAAAAATGTCTGAAACTGTAGGGACAGGTCGCAACCTGTCCCTACAAGCGCCAGAATCATATTAATCATTTAATCAAATAAATCAACGGTTCAGACANNAGAACGCAAAAAAAAACAGGCTGATTAATTTTGATTATAGTAGTGATAATCTATATTTTGTTACAAATTGCACCAAAGACAATATTCGATGTTTCGGTGAAATCAAAAATGGGAGTATGGTGTTGAATGAGATGGGTGAAATTGCACATCAACAATGGCAATGGTTGGTTGAAAGATATTCATATCTGATATCCC
>DENY01000146.1:5354-6853 GCA_002359825.1 Bacteroidales bacterium UBA2632 | reverse complement strand
CACTGGAAATACCTTTTTGAGTATAATTAGTACTGATGCCCCAAAGGATATTGATTCTATTGAAGCATCGCCAACCACTGCAAGAAATAGCGGTGACAAAAGAGCAATAGACAAATTACTGATGAATGAGAAGGCAGCAATCGATGAAATATTTCCACCAAGAATTCCTGTAATAACTGGAGCAGATGCCGCTGTGGGTGCAAGCACACAAATCATGGCAGCTTGTGCCAGTGTGGTGTTGAATTTGTAAAACAGAAGATAGACTAGAATGCTACCACCATATTGAATGCCCAATAGAATGTAGTGAAACTTTGTTAGTTGAATATCGCGCAATAGCACACGGCTATATGTGATAAAGAGCATCACAAAAAGGAAGTAGGGGATAAGGGGTGCAAATATTGCGATTTGTTTGTAGAAAACGATACCAGCAACCATCGCTATTGGCAACATGTATTGACGTAAGAATTGTTGCACAATTTATTTTTTATAATAGTCAGAAGGACTATCTGATTTCTTAGGAATCCTATTCTTGTCGCGATAATTGATATCGATGAGCAGCTGTTTCTTTTCGAACACATAATCATTGATAAACTGCTCAATCTCGGGTAAAAAATCACTCATCGGATATTCAGATACATCGTGTCCCTCACCCTCCATTGAATAGAAGAGATAGGGATATTCTTTTTTGCGGAATTGTTTTGACAAAGTGTTTGAACCAAACATCCCAATGTGAAAGAAACGATTATTGTTGTAAGGGACTAACTTATCGGCACTGCCGTGAAACATCAGTGTAGGGGCCGGTGCATTAGAGTATGCNNCTGAAAAGGCAATTACGCCTGCATACTGAAAAGGAGAGGAGAGAATGTTGGTGGACTCAAAGTTGTTCCGTTTCTCGTAATCCGCTTGCAACACTGTTATTGCTCCGGCGCTCGATCCACTGATAATAATTTGAGTGGTGTCAATATTTAACTTCTGAGCATTCTTCAATAAATAGTCAGTTGCAGCGTATAAATCTTCTACGGCCAAGGCAATCGAGCTCTCCATTGGTTTATAGTTGAACAAAGAAGGTGCTTTTGCTCCTTTCATGCCTAATCGATAGTCGATGGACACAACAGTAAAACCTTTCTTAGCAAAGTAATTGAAATAGTCACCGTATAACTTTGCATCGCGGGTTCCTTCTTTAAAACCACCACCGAATACAAATAGTAAACAGGGTTGTGGTAGCGATGTTGTTGAATCTGTGTTTGTTGAATACACATCCATTTGTAATGTTTGTGAGTCACCCTTTGCGAATGTGTAAGTTTGTTTTTGTGGTGTTGCTGCAAAAAGCAGAATGGGAAATAACCAGATAAGTAAAGGGATAAGTTTATTGCGAAATTTCATATTTTGGTGATGTTGATTATTTTGAAGATAGTTATAGGAGAGCTATTCTTTTCCAATGAATTCTCTAATTAGTTTGACAGTTTCTCTTTTTGCCTTGTCGAAGTCGTCGTTCATGA
>DENY01000146.1:519-5336 GCA_002359825.1 Bacteroidales bacterium UBA2632 | reverse complement strand
CGATTGCGCAATTCATCCACCGAAGGAGGCATAATGAATATTGCGAGTGCACGGTCTCCATATATTTTCTTTATCGCCAATCCCCCAACTCAATCAACATCAAAGACTACATTGTCACCATTTGCCAATATTCTGTCCACTTCGCTTTTCAGCGTACCATAGAAATTGTCTTCATACACTTCTTCGTATTCCACGAAGTGCTCCTTTTTGATGCGTGCCCTGAATTCGTCAGGAGTAAGAAAGTAATATTCCACTCCATCTTTTTCTTCTCCACGTGGCAATCTGCTTGTTGCCGAGATTGAGAATTGAAGCCTCAAATCTTTTTCAATCAAGTAGCGTACAATGGTAGATTTGCCTGTCCCGGAAGGTGCTGAAAATATAATCAACTTCCCCATAATAGTTTCCCTTTCTTTATTGTTTATAAAACGTTTAATATCTGTTCTTTAATCTGTTCCATCTCATCTTTCATTTGCACCACAATACGTTGCATATCTGAGTGATTTGCTTTAGAACCTAAAGTGTTTACCTCCCGGCCAATTTCTTGAACAATGAATCCCAGCTTCTTGCCTTGCGAAGTGTCGGCTTCAATTGTTTCTAAAAAATAATCCAGATGATTAAGTAATCGTGTTTTTTCTTCGTTTACATCTAATCTTTCAATATAATAGATAAGCTCTTGTTCAAGTCTATTGCCATCGTAAGTAACGTTTTCTAAATTGTTGAGTGCTTCAGTTATGCGACTTTTCACTTTGTCAATACGTTCTGCTTCAAACTTCTCAAGTTCGAGGGTCAGCTTTTTGATATTGGAAATATTTGTCAGTATGGTTTGTTTCAGTGCTTCGCCTTCTTGATGTCGAAATGTTATTAGATTAGCAACTGCTCCATCAATAGCTTNNACCACTCCTCTTCGTCAAGCTTCTCGGGTTCTTGTTTGAACACGTCAGGTAGTTTAAAAAGAATATTAAACCAATTGGTTGGCTCTTCAATTTCGAGGACGGCTGCAAGTTTTTTCATCTCAGTGTGATAGTTCTTGAGTCGTGTTTCATCAATCATGACAGTTGAGTTTTTGTCTGACTCTTCTACATTGATGTNNATCTCTTTCTCTTTATAAACATGCGGAATACGTGTGTATAAATCGAATTGTTTGCTGTTGAGTGATTTTATCTCAACCGTTATTTTCTTGCTTGGAAGCTCAGCAGTAGCCTTACCGTATCCTGTCATTGAATGTATCATATTCTTTTTTATACAAATGTAAGGAAAAACTGTCGTATTGTGATAGTTAGATTAGGAAAAGTGTGGAAAGAGATATAAGGTGAAGGATTCTGTAGAATAAATGCGGTTGTCATAGATTTGATGTCTAACTGTTAACTGCTTATTATAAACATGAAAAGCCACCCAAAAGGGCAGCTTTTCATGTTCTAGGAATAATTTGTTACTACAAATTACTTACTATTCTTCATTATCATTATCTTCAGTAGGTACGATTAACTTGTAACCTTTACCGTGAATGTTAATGATTTCAATGTTTGGTTCTGGTCTCAATAGCTTACGTAGCTTAGTGATGTAAACATCCATACTGCGCGCATTGAAGTACGTGTCTTCTTCCCAAATTTGTTTCAAAGCATGATTACGTTCAAGAATTTCGTTGCTGTGAGCTGATAGAAGCGTTAACAATTCAGATTCTTTAGTTGTAAGCTTGGTTTGAATATCACCAATGGTTAGAATTTGCTTTTGAGTGTCAAAAGTCATGTTGCCAAACTTGTAAACTTGTTGTTCTTTGGTTTTTTTACCTTTCACTCGGCGGATGATAGCTTCAATACGAAGCACTAGTTCTTCCATGCTGAATGGTTTGGTAATATAATCATCGGCACCAGCTTTAAAACCTTCAAGAATATCTTCTTTCATATTCTTGGCAGTTAAAAAGATTACAGGAATTTCAGTATTAATTGTTCTGATTTCCTTTACCAATGTAACACCATCTTTTTTTGGCATCATTACGTCTACGATACATAGATCGTATTTTGTCTTTACGAATCCTCTGAATCCAGCTTCTCCGTCAGGGAAAAGATCTGTTTCAAAACCTTTTGCTTGGAGATATTCTCTGAGCAACATGCCAAGATTCTCGTCATCTTCGCATAAAAATAATTTTAATTTTTCTTCCATTTTAATTTTGCGTTATTAAGGGTAAACTAATTATAAACTTTGTTCCTTTACCTAAGTCGCTTTCAGCGCGAATTGTTCCTTTATGGTCGGTTACGATTTTGTGTACATAAGCCAACCCTAATCCAAATCCTTTTACATCGTGAACATTGCCGGTTGGAATCCTGTAGAATCGTTCAAATATTTTTTTCACGTATTCTTTTTTAATTCCGACGCCGTTATCTTCAATTGATATAAATAGTCTTCCAGCTTCATTCCACGTTCTCATCATAAGTTCAAGTGGAACGTCTTCCTTGCGATATTTCAATGCATTGTCCAATAAATTGAACAGTACATTTGTGAAATGCATTTCATCTATATTTACAGTATCTTTCTCTGCTTGCAAATCAATATCTAACGTGCCTCCAAACTTTTGAACTTTAAGTTCATGTGTATTGGCAACGCTAACTATTAAATCATTTGCATCTTTTTCTTTTAATTTCAGTGTAGCTCTTTGTTTATCGAAGAGCGACATTTGCAATACTTTTTCTACTTGAAAACTCAATCGTTTTGTTTCGTCATTTATCACACCTGTTACATGCTTAAAAACTTCTGGCGACTTAGCAATCGATGTATCTTTAAGCATCTGTGCTGCCAGTGAAATTGTTGAAACCGGAGTTTTCAATTCATGCGTCATATTATTTATGAAATCGTTTTTCATTTCAGACAAACGCTTTTGTCTGAAAAGTGTGATTACAGTAAAAACAAACGTTATCAAAAGGATAATCGTAAAGATGAGAGACGGCACCACGAACGTTACTTCACTAATTACATTCTTATCTTTAGTAGGGAAATATACCCTAAGATAATTTAGTTTTGCAGGTGGATCATTAGGGAAAAGTATTTGCGTATATACATCTTTGATATTTTTCTCTGGATAACCCGGAGACGAATATACCACTCGATTATTTGGATTCACTACCTGAAAGCTAAACGGAACACTTAAACCGGCATTGCTTAATAATTCTGATCGAATATATGCATTTATCTTACGAAAATCTACACGCTCCTCAATTGGCTTGGTACTGGCACGATACATTATCTTTAAAATGACCTCATTTTGCAAAGCTTTTTCATGTAAATAACGTTTCGAAAAGGCTTGTTGTAAATCATACGAGGTCTTGGATATAGTATTCAATCCGTGACCGGGTGATATAAACACACCATGTTGAGGTTTATCTGTTGATTCTGTTGTTATGTCATAATCAATTGTCGTTTCGCTCCCATCAGGGTTTTTAGTAATCCATCGTTCTTTTTTTCTTGTAACAGTCGATGAAGGACTAGAACTTCCTTGTTGAGGTTGATTGTATTGTGAATACTTTTCTTCTGATTCAGCTATATCTTCCTCAATAAACTGCAAAGTTTGATCAAACTCAAGATTGCGTGACACCTGATATAGGCTTCTTTTGACACTTTCGTCAAATTGCTCGCTTCTGGTTTTCAATGTAATCTGTATATACTTTACTTGAAGAAACAGCAATCCCACAAATGCAACAATCATTACACCGGCAAGCAACCATATAGTTGATTTTTTCATTCTTTTCTGTTTTACTTACCTCCTCGTTTAAAAAAATATTTTAAAGAACGTTTCTTCTCATCCAATTTAACAAATGAATCCGATAAATGTTTAACATTTACCGTACAATTTCCACGATAAGTCTAAACTTTCTTCATAATACTCTATATTAGACGTTTTTTAATTGAATTGGTTTAACTTTTGTGGCTTGAAATATTATTATTTCGTGCAAAAAAAAGAATTATTTATCATTGTAGAGGGAAGAAATTTATCTCAGTTTTTTTTATGCCGTAAAAATAGTCATAATTGTTCGATATATTCACATTTTAATTGACTAATGTGTAAAACAGCTACTCTTTGAATTGTTTATTATTAAAAGTAATTTCGTTATTTCTTGTAGAAAGCACAATTAATTACCTTAACTTCTTCGTATAATATACAAGATGTCATTTTTATTTTTAAATTTGTGTAATTCTATTTCATCAATACCTATATGATTAATAAACAGGCACAATTAATTAATTTCGACAATACTGAAATTGCATTTAAAGACAAATCTAACAACGATTTAAGAGAAATGCACCTTTTATTTAAAGTTATGAATAGTCCTCGCTGGGTTAGTGTAGGAAAGAAACTCGTGAACATAGCTTTTATCATTCATTTTCCAGTGGAGTGGATAGTCAAAAGAACTATTTACAAACATTTCTGTGGTGGAGTTTCCATTAAGGATAGTTCCATGCTGATTGATAAACTGGATGCAAACCAAGTTGGAACTATTTTAGATTATGCTGTTGAGGGTGAGGAAAGCGAAGAGATGTTTGAAGCAACTTGCCAGGAGTTGTTGAACGTTATTACTTTTGCACACAAAAATAAGAAAACACCATTTAGCGCATTTAAGATAAGTGGGATTGGATCTTTCGATTTGATGGCAAAAGTCAGCAACAATGAATCTTTAACCGAATCTGAAACTAAAAGTTACCAACTGCTACTTAAAAGAGTCGACGATATATGTAAGTTAAGTCACGAACTGGATGTACCTGTATTGATTGATGCCGAGGAGACTTGGATACAACCGATGCTTGACAATTTGGTGTTGGATATGATG
>DENY01000146.1:0-489 GCA_002359825.1 Bacteroidales bacterium UBA2632 | reverse complement strand
TGCGAGGAGCATACATGGAAAAGGAGCGAGAGCGAGCAAAAGCAATGGGATATCCTTCACCAATCCAATCCAATAAAGAAGCCACTGATAGAGACTTCAACGATATCATTCGTTATTTTGTAGATAATGTAAATACAATTTCATTCATGGTTGCAACGCACAATGAAGAGAGTACTCAGTTGTTGGCTACACTGATAGAAGAACATAATGTGCCACGCAATCATCCACACGTATATTTCTCTCAGTTGTATGGAATGAGCGATCATTTGACTTATAACTTGGCCAAAGCGGGATACAATGTTGTGAAATATGTTCCTTACGGTAAAGTGAAAACAATGGTTCCTTATTTAATTCGACGTGCCGAAGAAAATAGTTCTGTAACCGGACAGTCTAGTAGGGAGTTGCTGCTTATTGAACAGGAGCTCAAGAGACGGCGAATAAAAGTGTAGAGTTGATGAATGAAAAAAGTCCGAGAAGATATCTTCTCGG
>DENY01000064.1:10047-12301 GCA_002359825.1 Bacteroidales bacterium UBA2632 | reverse complement strand
AAAAAACAACGGACTATTATTTACGAATTGACATTTACAGAAAAGAAGAAACCCTTAAACACAAAGTGTGCGACAAAATATTTGCCGCACACCTTATATATTTATTAAAAATGAATGCTCTTATCCCATTATCCCAAGAAGGATATCAACACTCCAGCGGCCACTGCCGAACCTATAACGCCAGAGACATTACTCGCCATACAGTATTGCAAGATATGATTTGATTTGTCATATTTCAACACCAACTCATTTGCTACACGTGAAGCCATGGGCACAGCACTTAGACCTGTAGCTCCAATAAGAGGGTTGATTTTTTTCTTAGAAAAGAAATTATAGCCTTTGACAGCCAAAATACCTCCCGCCACAGATACACCAAAAGCAAGCAGTCCGCCTACAATAATCCCTAACGTTTGAGTAGTTAAGAATACATCGGTCTTCATGGTTGCACCCACTGTAAGCCCAAGGAAAATGGTGGCTGTATTCATAATAGGACCAGAAGCTGCATCAGCCAATCGACTTGTACTGGTTCCAATCTCTTTAATCAAGTTACCAAAGAGCAACATCCCCAAAAGCGGAGCCGATGAAGGCACTAATACAGATACGATTACTCCCAACACTATAGGGAAGATAATCTTAACCGTCTTGAGATTCTTAATCTCATGCTTGGGTGGGTATTGCTGATCCATCTTCTTCATGTGTATCTTGAACTCTTTCTCGCTCATCATCAACTTTGCAATAAAAGGAATGATTACAGGCACTAACGCCATATAGGAGTATGCCGCAATGGCAATGGGTCCGAGAAGATGTGGAGCCAGCTTGTTGGTGGTATAAATGGCTGTAGGACCGTCGGCACCCCCAATGATGCCTAGTGAGGCAGCTTCAGGAAGTGTAAACCCCATTAATACAGCACCAATCAAAACGGAGAAGATACCAAGCTGAGCTGCGCCACCAAATAGGGAGAGCTTCAGGTTTCTCAGCATGGGACCAAAATCGGTGAGAACTCCCACACCCAAAAAGATAATTGGTGGCAAGAGTCCCGTTTTAATCAGTGAGAAATAGAGCAAGTTCATGATGCCATGCTTGTCAGCAATATCCAACAAGCTCATATATGTACCATCAAGATTCATTACCAACGAACTATCCACCACTCCAAGTCCCGCACCAGGAAGGTTTGCCAGTAGCACACCAAAACCAATGGGAACAAGCAGCAGAGGCTCATACTGTTTCTTGATACCGAGATAAAGCAATAAAAATGCAATCAGCCACATAAGGATAGTCTCCCATCCTATGGAACCGAATCCGGTCATTTGTGTCAGATTAGAAAAGATATGATCCATTCTTTATCCTATTTTAATTAGTATGTCATCTTCATCTACCGAATCTCCGTTTGCAAAGCAGATTTCTGTTACAGTTCCACTCTCTTCGGAGCTCACAGCATTGTAGGTCTTCATCGATTCGATATAGCCTATCAAGTCACCTTCTTTAATTGTATCACCCACTTTTAATGCTTTTTCGGAAGGCTCCCTGGTAAGGAAAAACTTACCTTCCAAAGGAGAAAGAACCTCTTTGTACTGACCTCCTGATGAGGGTGTTGCAACCGAGGACTGCGAAGCTACGCTCTGTCCTTGAGCAACGGGTTCTGATCCAGCTTCGGGATATGAGATATTCACTACAAACGATTCGTTGTCTACGTTCACTACCATGGATTTTGGCCGAAAATTATTTCCATTTGCAACAACTGCGGGAGCTGATGAAGGAGCAGGAGTATCCTTTTCCTCTTTTCTCTTCGCCAAATCTGCCTGGAAAGACTTCTTGGCTTCGCCCGACTTAAAGGCTCTATATTCTTCGGGATGCATGGCCAGTTCAAACAATTCCTCATCATCCTTCCCAAGCCCCCAATTATTCTCTTTCATTTCTGCTCGGAACTCGTCCAACTTATCGGGGTAAAGTTCCTGCGGATTGCCCCTATAAAACTCACGATTCTGATCTTTTGCCATCTTAATGATTTCTGGTGCAAGTTCACCAGGCAACTTACCCGAATTACCAAGAATCATGTCCCATATATTATCGGCAATCATAGACCAACGCTCTCTGCCCTTCTCAAGTTGTAACACATTCATCAAAGCCAAGTTTTTTACATACTGACTAAAAGGTGTCACTAATGGCGGATACCCCACTTTGGGCCATACATAAGATACCTCATCGAAAAGCTTGATCAACAAATCATCCTGGGTTAACTCATCCTGACCATTCG
>DENY01000064.1:6761-9980 GCA_002359825.1 Bacteroidales bacterium UBA2632 | reverse complement strand
GTTTATTTCGGGCACTTTAAAACCGGCATCCTTCAACATAGACTGCACTGCCAACAAGTCGGCGTGCCCTGTACCCCATGAGAGTGGCTCCATACCTACATCAATATACTCCGCACCAGCATAAACAGCCTCTAAAATAGAAGCCATTTGAAATCCAGGACCTGCATGACCATGATAACTGATAGGGATATCAGCATGTTTTGCTTTAATATTTTTGATGATCTTACCTATTGTAGCAGGTCGACCTACTCCAGCCATATCTTTAACACAGATTTCATCGGCACCCATTTCGATAAGTGTATCCGCCAAATCAGTGTAATACTCCACAGTATGAACGGGCGAAACAGTTAAACTGAGTGCTGCCTGAGAAATCATGTCTGCCTCTTTGGCAAACACAATGGAATCTTTCAAATTGCGTGGGTCATTCAATCCATCNNTCCACGCTCCAACATATGTGTTTGTTTACCTGCATCATTAAAAAATTGTGTCCATTCACGAACAGCCTTGTTGGGATTCTCACCAAACAAAAGGTTGATCTGCTCAAAACCACCACCATTAGTTTCTACACGGGCAAAACAACCCATATCTATTATTGCTGGAGCTACCTCCGTCAGCTGTTCTACTGTCGGAACATACTTTCCCGACGATTGCCACATGTCTCTATATAAAAGACTAAACTTAATCTCCTTTTTCATATACTGTTTTTGATTTATTTATTTTTTCAGAATTGAGTCCACTCTTCCCTCACCCTGCGTGATAAGATCCACCACTGCTGCAATAACAGCTAGTTTTTTAGGGTGCGTGCTCTTTGCGTTTACTCCCCCATGATCAGTTTTTTGTATCACTGGCACATAACGGTTGGTGAGTCTTATCACCAAGTTTCCTATTACTACAACAAGAGAGAGAATAATGAAAACCATAATCATTCCCACTACCAAAAGACTTAATGCCTCATTCAAATTTTCCATATTCAATTGTTATTTATCTCAAAGCGAATAGCCCGACAAAACCAAAATGAAAGCGCCAGGGCTATTTTAACACAAGAGTGATATTATAAGCTCCAAAAATACAAAAAATAATTCATATATTATACACAAAAAGAATAATCAGCAAACAAAGGCTACATAGAAAACCCTATTATGCTGATTATTCACCCCACAAATCTCATTGTCAATGCTCCTTGTGCACATTCTTTTGGTGTTGACGGAAAACTTTTGTGCTACACACGCTGCTCAATACTCATCTTTGAAACTATTAATCTTGAACAACTTGAAGAGTTCGACTACTACAATGGGTACCAATGACAGCCCAAGAACATACAACCAATGAATTGTATCCATTTCAACCAATTTGAAGGCTTTCATAAAGGGTGGGTATAGAAGAATCGCCAACATCATAGCGGCGGAAATAAGCATACCTCCTATAAGAGCTTTGTTTTTGAATATGCTTGTCTGGAATGAAGATAGTCTATTGGAATGTAAATTGCGTACATGAAAGAGTTGTGCAAAAGCTAACACAGCAAAAGCCATGGTTTGTCCCAATTGTTGCCCACCATCATGGCGACCCAAAAGATAAGCTACAAGAGATATCAATCCAATTGTTGCACCTTGATAAGTAATACGCCACGTCATGCCTTTAGTAAAAAATCCTTCTTGAGTATTACGAGGATTACGCGTCATAATGTCTTTCTCGGCTGGATCGACACTCAAAGCCAATGCAGGCAAGCTGTCTGTCACCAAATTGATCCAAAGAATATGGATTGGTAAAAGCGGATTGCCAAGATTAAAGATAGAAGCAATGAATATCAATAGCACCTCACCCACATTTGATGAAAGCAAGAACTGTATCGACTTCAATATATTGTCATATATGCGCCGTCNNGGCGAAATTGTCGTCGGTCAGAATTATATCAGATGCATCTTTCGCCACTTCAGTTCCCACTATACCCATGGCTGTGCCAATATCGGCTTGTTTGAGTGCGGGAGCGTCATTCACCCCGTCGCCTGTCATCGACACCACTTCGCCATGAGACTGCCAAGCTTTCACAATGCGAACCTTGTGCTCAGGGGCAACACGTGCATACACTGAATATTTATGCACATCTCTATACAATTCCTCATCACTAATATCTTCCAACTCGGAGCCAGTAAGTGCAGTGTCACCTTCATTAAACATGCCAATCTCTTGTGCAATGGCAACAGCAGTGATTTTATGATCGCCCGTTATCATAATGGGACGAATACCTGCGGTGCGACACTTCTTCACCGCCTCAATCACTTCGGGGCGCGCAGGGTCAATCATACCCATCAGACCAACGAAGATGAGATCTTTCTCTATAGTTTCGGCATTAACATCTGACGGAATATCGCTTATCTCTTTTTGTGCAATTGCAAGCACACGGAGTGCTTTTTGCGCCATTTGATTGTTTTGCGCTGTAATGTCCTCAACGTCATCATCAGTTATAGCACGGACTTCTCCATCAACAAGTATTTGTGTGGTCACACTCAATACTTCATCCAAACCACCTTTCACGTTTACAATCAGATTTCCGTCGGGATGTTTATTAATTGTGGTCATTCTTTTTCTTTCAGAATCGAATGGGACTTCCTCGATGCGCTTATATTTATCCTCTACTTCGTTCTTGTTTAATCCATATTGAAGTGCCACATCTACAATCGCAGTCTCGGTAGGGTCGCCGCTATTCTCTGCCGTTCCGTCAGGCAATAACTTTAAGTGAGCATCAGTGCACAGCAATCCCGACATAAGGAGCGTTCTTTCCTGCTCATTCATCGTGTCATAAGAAGTTCCCGATTGTGATGCATTTTTAAAGTCAACTTCCCCCGCTGATGTCCAACCCTCTACTACGGTCTNNTGCATTTTGTTTTGTGTGAGTGTGCCTGTTTTGTCTGAACAGATAACCGTGGCACTTCCCAATGACTCTACAGAGGGCAAAGTGCGCACATTGGCATTTGATTTCACCAAACGTTGCACCCCCATTGCCAAAACCACAGTCGAAATAACTTGCAATCCTTCGGGAATGGCTGCAACGGCCAAACTAACCGCCATCATGAACATGTCTAAAACATCATTCCCATATAGAATGCCTACTACAAATATCAATGCACAAATAGCGAGAGCTGCATAACCCAATATCTTACCCAATTCTTCCAAACGCTTCTTCATGGGCGTTTCGGTTGATTCGGTATGTTGTAACATGTC
>DENY01000064.1:494-6756 GCA_002359825.1 Bacteroidales bacterium UBA2632 | reverse complement strand
CAATGCCTCGCCCTCTTCCGTAAGTTACCATCCCAGTTGAGAAAGCCATATTCTCTCGGTCGCCCAATGGGATATCATCACCTTCTAACTCTTTGGTGTTTTTAATCACAGGAACAGATTCGCCCGTTAGTGCAGATTCCTGTATTTTAAGATTAGAAGTTTCTATCAATCGAATATCGGCAGGAATAATATCACCCGTGTCGAGCACAACGATATCACCAGGCACAATATCCACGGCAGAAATTTCGGACACCTCTCCGTTTCTGAATACTTTGGAATGGGGCGAACTCATTTTGTTCAAAGCCTCTAAGGATGACTCTGCATTTCGTTCTTGCACAACACCAATGATGGCATTGACCAATAGAATTCCCAATATAATATATGTATCGAGCAGCCCTTCGCCATGCATCACACCAATGACCCCAGAGACAGCGGCAGCTATCAGCAAAATTAAGACCATAAAGCTTTTGAACTGCTCGAAGAACAAGACCAACAGTGATTTTTTCTTTTTAGATGTCAGACGGTTTTTGCCATACACTTCGAGTCGCTTCTCGACTTCGGTGGACGACAGCCCAGTGTCGAGCGCAACTTCCAGTTCACGCTCTATTTCTTTAATTGAATGCTTATAAAATTGCTCCATGAATTACTGTTTATAGTGAAGAAAATGTGTATAGTGCGAGTTTTGATTTATTATAAACAATCAAATTATCATTATTGTTTCACTGAATCTCTCATTTCACAAAAAGTCATTCTAAAGCGAATATATGTTTTAAAACATATAATGAGGAAGCGCACTTTTCAATAGTTTTTGATAACTTGCGCAAGCAATAAAACAAAGGCTTTGCATAAAGCAAAGTCTTTTTGATATGTAGTTTCTAGATTTAATTATATAAACTATTTACACATGAAAGTCTATAAAACCAATGAAATTAAGAACATTGCCATCTTAGGCGGTTCGGGAACAGGTAAGACCACTTTCGCCGAGGCAATCCTTTTCGAGAGTGGTCTTATAAAACGACGTGGCACCATAGATGCCGGAAACACAGTGAGCGACTACTATCCAGTTGAGAAAGAATACGAATATTCGGTATTCTCAACTGTGCTCTCAATTGAATGGAAAGACAAGAAGATGAACTTTATTGACTGCCCTGGGTCGGATGACTTTGTGGGAGGCGTAATTTCAGCTCTCAATGTTGCCGACATGTCCATCATGTTGATTGATGCTCCAAGCGGTGTGGAGGTTGGTACTCTAAATCAATTTAGATATACCAAAAGATACAATACCCCCGTAGTATTTGTGATTAACCAATTAGATCACGACAAAGCCGACTACGAAAACGCACTAACCAATCTGCAAGAAATATACGGAAACAAAGTTGTACCCGTACAATACCCCATTACAAGCGGACCTTCGTTTGATGCTATCGTTGATGTATTGAAACGGAAAATGTATAAATGGGCTCCCGGCGCCACTGCACCCGAAGTGTTGGAAATCCCCGAAAGCGAAACCGAAAGAGCGGAAGGATACTATCAAGCACTATTGGAAGCTGCAGCCGAAAACGACGAAGGACTGATGGAAAAATATTTCGACCAAGGCACTTTGACCGAAGAGGAAATGCGCGATGGTATTCAAAAAGGAATGATCAACCGCGACTTGTTCCCCGTTTTCTGCACATCGGCAGAAAAGAACATGGCGGTTCACCGTGTGATGAACTTCCTGAGCATTGTTGCTCCATCGCCCGATCAAATGAAATCTCCCATGAACACAGATGGCGAAGAGGTAAAACCAGATTCGGAAGCTCCCGCTAGTCTTTTCTTTTTCAAAACAACAGTTGAGCCCCATATTGGAGAAGTCTCCTACTTCAAAGTGATGTCGGGAAGAGTGAAAGAAGGCGATGACTTTACGAATGTTGACCGCCTGTCGAAAGAAAGACTCGGACAGATATACTCTGTAGCTGGCCAATTGCGCACTAAAGTAGAGCAACTAGAAGCAGGTGATATAGGTGCTGCCGTGAAATTGAAAAACGTGAGAACGGGCAACACCTTAAATGCAAAAGGCCTTGAACAAAAATTTGATATCATCAAGTATCCAGAGCCTCGCTATCGCAGAGCAATAAGACCGCTCAACGAAGCAAACGCAGAAAAAATGAGCGAAGCTCTCCACCGAATGCGCGAAGAGGACCCAACCTGGTTGGTGGAGATATCGAAAGAATTGAAGCAAACAATCGTTTCGGGACAAGGTGAGTTTCACCTTAGAACACTGAAGTGGAGACTCGAGAACAACGATAAAATAGAAGTTGAATACTTAGAACCAAGGATACCCTATCGCGAAACCATTACAAAAGTTGCTCGTGCTGAGTACCGACACAAAAAACAATCGGGCGGTGCTGGACAATTTGGCGAGGTGCATCTCATTGTAGAACCTTACGTGGAAGGCGAACCTGTACCTCCAATGTATAAATTCAACGGACAGGAATTCAAGATTCAGTCGCGCGATGTACAAACTATTGAACTGGAATGGGGTGGTAAGCTGGTACTGGTGAACAGTATTGTAGGTGGAGCCATTGACACTCGTTTCTTGCCAGCCATTATGAAGGGCATTACAGCTCGCATGGAGCAAGGACCGCTCACAGGATCGTATGCACGAGATGTGCGTGTGATTGTGTATGACGGAAAAATGCATGCCGTGGACTCTAACGAGATTTCGTTTATGCTTGCCGGACGTAATGCTTTTAGCACCGCATTTAAGAATGCAGGTCCAAAAATTTTGGAACCCGTGTATGATGTTGAAGTATCGGTGCCAGGCGATTTCATGGGCGATGCCATGGGCGACTTGCAAGGCCGTCGAGCAATGATTATGGGAATGGAAAGCGAAGCAGGTTTCGAGAAGATTAAAGCCAAAGTTCCGCTAGCCGAATTGTCAAACTATTCCACATCGTTGAGTTCTCTTACGGGAGGCCGTGGATCTTTCACGATGAAGTTGTCTAACTACGAACTTGTTCCCTCGGATATTCAAGACAAACTATTGAAAGCTTATGAAGAAAGTCAAGAGGATGATTAAGACTCTTGCTGGATTCTTCTGATTAAAACAGTAGTTTTGATAAACAAAAGGCTGTCTCTCTTAAATGGGGAGATGGCCTTTTATATTTTCCATTCATATCTCACGCGAAAAGCAATTGATTTTTGCCAGAATGCCACTATTCTTTAGACAAATGCACAAGTTTTTCTTTACATAGCCACTTTGACAACTGACATTGCTGTGTTGTAATATCACAATGTTATATCGACAGTTGACAAAGCTATCATGTAAAACAACATAAGCACTATGACAATTGACAAAGTAGCTATGTAAAATAACATAAGTACTATAACACTTGTCAATACTACCATGTAACTTTACAATGAGACATTGTCACGTGACAATGCACCATTTTGAATTGAATTTAACACCACACTTCAAGATTAATGTATATATTTGCATCAGACTCATACATTTCTAAAGAAATATGACCATGAATATAGTCACATACAAGCTAGAACGCCTCACCCGCTGGGAGTTTTTCCAATTAACAGCCGATGCGTTGTCGTTAATGGAGCGAAAGGAAGCAGAAATGCCCGCATCTTTCCAAGAAAAGCTAACAAAATTGCGCACAGCATTCGATATCTACGACATTGAGATTGTGCAAGAGCGTCAACACGACAACAAGCTATTGCTCGATGTGGAGGAGGAGTGCAATTATGCTATTCTCACACTATATAAGATGGCGCGGTCTTACAAAAACTACAAGTATTCGCCACAAAAAGAGGAGGCATCGAAGGAGTTGCTCAAGATTTTCAGATATTATGGAAGTGGTCGAGAAATTTCGCGCCAATCTCAAACCACCAAAGCAGCCATCCTCATCAATCTATTGCAAGATTTGGCCAAAGACTTGCCAAAACAACACATTGCCACCCTCAACTTGACCGATGCAGTGATGGCACTGCAAACGAACACCCAGATTTTTGACCGTGAACTACACGCTCGCAGTAGATTTAAAGCAGAATTTGTGCCCGGCGTTGCAAAAAATGCACGATTGGATGTTCAGCAGGAGTTTATGGAAATGGTGGCATTGATAAATGCCTTGGCCATTGTGGAGGGCGAAGAGAAATATGCAACGTTGAAATTATTCTTGAACACGTTGGTGCAAAAATATGTGTCGAATATGCGACAGCGCACCAAAAAGAAGGAGGAGGATGCATCGTTGTAGAAAAAGAGAATTGATACACCTGTCCATTTCCTTTAAAATTGGTACATTTGTATTTCAATAATAGCAAGCTAGTTCAAATATGAGATAGCGATATAAAACAAACGTCAGAAAGAGAATGAAAACTCCTACCCTATATTTAATTCCCGTAACAATGGGCGATACACCCATTGACAAGGTATTGCCACACTACAACACTGAAATTATCAACACTCTGTCGTACTTCATTGTAGAGAATGTACGATCAACACGAAGGTTTCTCAAGAAGTGCAATCCAGAAATTGATATAGATGGTCTCACATTCTTTGAACTCAACAAACATACATTGCCCAAAGACATTAATTCCTTTCTGAACCCGATGCAATCGGGCCACAGTGTTGGCGTAATTTCCGAAGCAGGTTGCCCAGCCATTGCCGATCCTGGGGCAGATGTCGTTGCCATTGCGCAACGCAGCAATTACAAAGTGGTCCCGTTGGTGGGCCCATCGTCCATCTTGATGTCATTGATGGCATCAGGATTCAATGGGCAGAGCTTTGCCTTTCACGGATACCTCCCCATCGATGGCAACGAGAGGGTGAAGAAACTAAAACAATTGGAATCGCGGGTCTATAATGAAGAGCAAACCCAGATTTTCATCGAAACGCCTTATCGAAACAACCAATTGGCAGAAGATATACTCCTACATTGCAAGCCTCAGACGAAACTTTGCATCGCTATGCATATTTCGTGCGACAATGAACAGATTGCTACAAAAAAAGTGGGAGCTTGGAAAGATAATCTTCCCAATATGCACAAGCAGCCGTGTGTGTTTCTCCTTTATAAATAGGCTGTAACAAAAATAAAAACTAACAGATCAAAACAACATTAATGAACATTCAACATAACATACAACTCAAACCCTACAATTCTTTTCGCACCGAAGCTGTAGCAAAGCTTTTTTGTGAACCCAAGACAGTAGAGGAGTTGTCCAACATAGTGAGACACTACCCCACCGAAGATAAACTGATATTAGGAGGTGGATTTAATCTTTTCTTTACAAAAGATTTCGACGGTTTGGTTATCCACCCTCAAATGAAAGGTAACAATATATGGTACGAAGACGAAAATGTGATAGAAATTGAGTCCAATGCATCCGAAAGCTGGGACGATTTTGTCGCCTATTGCGTAGCAAACAACTATGCAGAAGTCGAGAATCTCTCTTTAATCCCCAGCACGGTGGGCGCAGCACCAGTACAGAATATTGGAGCCTATGGAACAGAGGTGCAAGATATCATCACACTCGTAAGAACGGTGCACTTGGAAACGGGAGAAACGAAAGATTTCACCAATGAGATGTGCGAATTTGGTTATCGCGACAGTATTTTCAAACGCTCAGGGAAATACATCATTACATCGGTTGTGTTTCGATTGAGCAAATCGTTCACCTATCAAGAAAAATATGTTGACGTGGCACAAGAACTCGAGGGCGTAGAAAATCCAACATTGATGGATGTCCGCAATGCAGTTGTGAAGATTAGAACCCGCAAAATGCCCGACTACGACTTGCTGCCCAATGCTGGAAGTTTCTTCAAAAACCCATTTCTCACTTACAAAGAGAAAGAAAATCTGCTCAAACAGTTGCCTAATGCAACCGTCCACTTTGTAAACGAGGATTGTTTCAAAACCTCATCGGCTTTCTTGATTGACAAAGCTGGATATCGCAACAAGCGCAGTGGATTGGTGGGAACTTATGAGCACCATTCTCTCATTATTGTTAACTATGGCACTAAGCGAGGGAAGGATATTTTAGATTTCATGAAGGAAATTCAAAAGGATGTCCACTCTCAATTCCATATTTGGTTAGAACCGGAGGTGAGAATCTATTAAAACTAAACAAACAACCCTTACATGTCTTCATTTATTATAGAAGGTGGTCGCCAACTACACGGAGAAATCACCCCACAAGGAGCCAAGAACGAAGCCCTACAAGTAATCTGCGCCACTTTACTCACCGACGAGGAAGTAGTTATTCATAACAT
>DENY01000064.1:0-436 GCA_002359825.1 Bacteroidales bacterium UBA2632 | reverse complement strand
GATTTTAAATATACTAAATCTCCCGATTTTATAAAACGGTGTGGAGCCCTTCGCGGATCAGTCATGTTAATTGGCCCATTGATTGCTCGTTTTGGCAGAGCCATTGTGCCAACTCCTGGAGGAGATAAAATTGGACGACGGAGATTGGACACCCACTTGAATGGTATAATAAAGTTAGGCGGCACACTCAAGTTTGATGAAGACAAACAACTCTTCCTCCTTACTGCAAAAAAACTGACAGGAAACTATATGCTACTTGACGAAGCCTCCGTGACGGGCACAGCCAACATACTGATGACTGCAGTATTTGCTGAAGGAGAGACAACAATCTTTAATGCGGCATGCGAACCCTATGTGGTGCAACTCTGCAAAATGCTAGTAAGCATGGGTGCAAACATAAAAGGCATTGGCTCTAATTTGCTTTGCGTGAAAGGTG
>DENY01000130.1:2007-12711 GCA_002359825.1 Bacteroidales bacterium UBA2632 | reverse complement strand
GTCTGCAATCCAGCATAATGAATAACATTTACAATATTTGCACCCGTTAAATGATATTTTCGGGCAATGTCATCTAAGTTAACTCCTTTCTCGAGCTGAGCGATTGAAGGAAAGTAGTTTTCCCAGAGCAACAAACGTTCAGCACTATCGGGATTGTCAAATTCAATAATAGAATTGAATCTTCGAGTGAATGATGAATTTATGTTCGACTTAAT
The DNA here is from genome assembly GCA_002359825.1 of Bacteroidales bacterium UBA2632. Taxonomy (GTDB): domain Bacteria; phylum Bacteroidota; class Bacteroidia; order Bacteroidales; family Dysgonomonadaceae; genus UBA2632. Next base: position 12,496 of record DENY01000130.1, on the reverse strand, counting down.
GTTGGATGCTAAAATAACTAATCCTGCATGAGATTCGATTCGTTGCAACAGATACGAAACTTCTTGATTGGCATATTTATCATGCGCATCGCGCACACTGGTGCGTTTGCCAAAAATAGAATCTGCCTCATCAAAAAACAGTATCCAATCTTTGTTGGCTGCTTTGTCAAATAATTTTGAAAGATTTTTCTCGGTCTCACCAATGTATTTTGAAACAACCATGGACAAATCGACTCGAAAGACATGTCGATTGGTGTATTTCCCCCNNTCATTGTACTTCAACCAAGTTTCAATTTCAGCGATGCCTTTCATTGTCTTATCTTGCAGTATTAAATCTTCCCACTCTAACTGAGTAGTAATTAACTCGGCAGGAAAATCACTGCTCAGTTTGGGTTTTACAATATTGCCTGTTGTCAGTTTGCTCAAATACTCTTCGTCTATCATCAACTTACCACTCATCGTTGGTTCGCCGAATGGAGTCGATTCTATTTGAAGAATTTGCTCCGTAAATAGGATTGAATTTTCAACTATCCGTTGTGTTGCTTGAAGTCGTTTGTCAACATCGCCCCCATACAGAAGATAAAACGCAGTTTCGCCTGTTGGTATAATACCCCGATGATATTTGCCCTTTACTCCACCAAATGCGGGAAATTCTCCTCCATCTGGTAAGAACTCTGCAATTATATTGCTGAAAAAATCAGGTGATAAATGTGGAATCATAGCCAGAAGTAAAAATACGGATTCTTCCCCAGTTAATTTATTCTGTGCAATAAACTGAGATAAATAAGAAGTGTCTTTACTAAGATTTAATTGGGGAGACTTAAAGGTTTTGCCTTCCAACTCAAAGGCCAGACGTTGCTGAATTATCTCTTTTAAAAAAGACAACAAGTTGTTGAGAGAATTTACCATTGTCATATAATCATAATTTTAAGAAGAGTATTTTTCGAAAGCGGTCTTCAGCTTCCTGTCATACATGTTTTGTTCGTAACCCGAGCCATTGTATCCGTATGCAAATCTATCCCATTTTTTTATTCTTAGCCAATCAACAAGTTTTTTACCATTTGAACTAACTGTGGAAATGAATCTTCCAAAAGCATCCAAGTGATTACGTTCATGGATTTTCATCTTTTCTACAAATTCTTCAATGGATTTATATCCTAACATTTTGTTGTGATATCCCATTATTTGAAATGCACCCCACGATGCAGAACAATATGCGGCTTCTTTCACTCCAGGCAGATTGGAAATACGTGTTGCTTTTTCAAGACGATCATATTCTCCAATACCTCCTTTGTAATATTTCCTTTCCCATCTCTCATACAAGACATCTTTAAATTCTTCTTTCAAGATACTTTTTGGGTCTATGCCTCTTTTCTTTAGTTCACGCCAAAAAACATGACCTTCAAACAAGATTTTCGGTCTCCCATCCAACAAGAATCCTTTACCACTACTTTCTACTTCGTTTACCGCTTTCACTACAGCCAGTTCCAAACTATATTGACTTGAAAAATCAATTAAATCTTTTTCAGAAAGAAACTTATCATTGTATTGTAGAAATTCTTTGTTTGCAGCAATCAGTTTGGACCATGTCTTAGCACCCACGATACCATCGACTACCAAACTATTCTTTAATTGAAAGTTCCTTACAGCAGAATCTAATTCCTTTCCAAAATAATTAGAAAGCTGAACATTATAGCCACTTCCTCTAAGTAATTGTTGCAAAAAATGAACGTCCTCTCCTCTCGAACCAAATCTTATAGTCTTCATGTTAGTTGTTTTTTAAGTTGTTATTAATCTTATCTATCTATTTCATCAATTGTTTTATTGTAATAAAGTGCTTTTTCATTTTTCGGATCTACAGCCAAAACACTCTTAATAATCTCACTTGCTTTTTTAAAATCATGCATGTTTAATAAAACAGCTATCTTATCAAGTTTCACTTTCAAGTTTTCCGGATACATTTTTGTTAAGAAATCGAACTCAGTTAAAGCGCTCTCAAACTCTTCTTTCGAAAGGTAGTTGACGGCCAAGTAATGTCGAATATTATAATTGTTAGGCTCTACCGCTAAACAACTTTTGAAAGCATCTTCAGCTATGCCGTAATTTTTCAAGTTGAAGTGACAAACACCAATGTAATAATTAATAAGTATTTCTTCATTTGTAGAATTAAGGGCGTGAAACAGTGATAATGCATCTTTATATTTCCCGATTGACATATAGGCTTTAGCCAATTCAATTTTATAAAAATCCTCTGTAGATGTGTGGACAAGATGTTCCCAAATATGTATGGCACTTTCTGTTTTTTTGATAACTTCATAGAATCGTGCCAAGCTAGCTTTTGCATTAACGTTGTCAGGATTCACTCGTAAGCAAGCTTTATAATCCTCTTCAGCTTCATTGAGTTTTTCAAGAAAAACAAACGAGTTGGCCCTGTTTAAATAATAGGTGTCTTTTGGTTGAATTTCTATTGCTTTGGAATAACAGACAACAGCTTCTTCATAGTTACCTTTTTGGTGATATAACAGTCCCAGATTATTTAATGCTGTAATATTAAAATCGTCTTTTACTAAGACTTTCAAAAACTCTTGTTCTGCTTCATCTAAATTCTTGTTTAAAAATAATTCAACACCTTTGTTATTTATCTTAATAGTTTCTTCCATAATTATCATGTTTCTCAAAAAATTTGCTCTCTAATGTCTCTCGCCATATCTATTGCCATATCTGCTACTTTCAAATCAGGATAAATCACTTCAATATCATTATATCCAATATCAAATGGTTGACTTTGCTCATAATGAACAGGGAATATAATTCCGAATTGGATATCTGGACCCCATCTAAATGAAGCTAAGTTGTGACGCCATGTTTCAGATATAGAAAACCATCCTACACCTAATGTAGCCCGAGCGAATGCATTCACATCGAAAATGAATTTAGGATTGACAGTTATTCGTCCTTCAGCATCGAGCACAACTCCTGTTGTTGGATTCCAAGACAAGTCAGCTTCTGCAGCTGCCTCTCCTTCCAAGCCTAATGTTCCAGCCAACTCAATTCCTCCTGAAAGACTGGCAATACCTATACTTACCCCTAAACCCAAGCTTGCACTTAATGTGAGTCCTGCATCGGCAGGAATTGCAAATAACCCATGTCCATGTATGACGGTTTCATCTTCTCGATCGGGATTATAAGTAACTTCTGCATACACGTCGCGCAATTGTCCGGGTCCAAAGCCGGCACTGAACGTAAGCCCACCATCTATTTGTGCTACCAATCCTATACTTCTTGGTCCTAAAGGAATTGCAAACAAGGGGATTTCAATTGTTGGAATGCTGAATAAATTTCGACGTAATTCTTTGCGATCGAACACATCGACTGTATCAGGAAGAGCGATTCGTCCAACAATTTCAATTTCACCATTCGGCAGGAATTGAACTCCTGCAGTGGCTTGCAACCATGGAGTTAATTGCAATGTTAAGTCTCCACCACCATAAACCCGCATAATATCATCAGGTTCTCCATTTGCAAGCCCCTCTGAATCAATTGTGCGATTTGTTGCTCCAATGTTTACATTTCCACTAAGCATTCCTCTATTGTATGCAGCACTTCCCTCGATGATGAGCGCACCATTATCATAAGACACTGAGAGCAAAGTATCAACACCTGGTATATCAGGTTGAGCAATACCTTCTACCTGTACATTGTACCCCTCTTCACCGGCTTGTTTGGATACAATTGCAGAAACACTGCCACCTTTTATACCCGGAATATCATCCTTCAATTCGAAGTCTCCACTGATAGAGAATCCTTCCTCACTGTAAATAACTTCCATTTGTCCGCGTTGAATACCGGGAATATCAAGTTCAGCTTCTCCATTTGCCGTAAAAGTGTTTTCACTGTATGTGGCAGTTATGTTAGCATTTTTAATTCCTCGGACTTTGTCTTCAGGAATACCGACTGTTCCACCAATCGTCCAAATATCGTCTTTGTATTCAACGTTAATCTCTGCTGGATCAAATAGCTCTGAATCAAAACTAAATGCACCTTCCAATTCAAATCCACCACCAGTGGACGCTGCTGCACCAATGTAACCTTCGCCAACGTTGTTGATTCGGAAATCAACCTGACCTTCTATGCCGAGACCTTCGGTTCCAGCAAATACAGTTAAAGATGAATTGCTGATTTCAAATGGAGGAGGAACATTAAATTCTCCTGTATTAAATGTTTTGAATAATCTTACTGTATTCCCATCTATAAGTATATCTATTTCAGTGTCTTCAATTATAGGGAGTGTTACATATATTTTACCTTCAGCATATATACCTTTTTCAGGAATAATATCTATTTCTGAGAAAGCTATAGGACTAAAATAGTTTGCAATTAACTTATTTGCTTCAGCTTTTAAACTACGCTTAGATACTACTCCGCCATATTCAACAATAGGTGAAGCTTCCATCTCCATAGTTAAAACCTGTTGCTTAATATATTTATTGTTTTTAAGAGCCAACCCAGAGATTGAACCACCAGACCCATGAATATAATTAACACTTGTCAGTTCAAAATTTTCTCCAATATTTGGTCCACCAGACATAGATGAAAGATCTGTCAATGTAGGTTCCATTGGATTCCATGGTAGTCGTCGAGACATTCCACCCAACCTATTGAAATAAATCACAATCTCATTGGGAGAACCTCTTAACGTTAACAAATCTTCTGTTGCCAGATCAAGACCTTCTGTTGTCTTTCCCTGTGAAACTTCATCCAGTGTAAGTGTTTTAATATCAAAAGCTGTCTCATCCTTGGTAACATTATCCACTATAATCGTGTAATCTGTGCCACGCACATCATTAATATTTTCTGGAACTGCTTTCTCAAAAACAGCAGATTCCCGAGCAGTTTTTAAAATATTACTCAGCTTTTTGTCCTTATTTATTTTAATGNNCTGAGCCTATATTAGATTTATCATCTAATAACCAATAATTTGATTCTACATCGACTGCTGGTCCACCCAACTGATATTCAACTTGATGATCAACATGAAAATATTGGAATGTTCCGCTTTCATTCCAATAAGGTCGTAACACTCTATTTTTAATTTCAGTTTTTGTACCTATTAAGTTATAAGCTGCATTTTTTAATTTCAAGTAATAGATTGGATTTGGATCTGAGCTAACCTCGTCATGCGTTTGTTTTTTAAAAATATCATCCAGTTTTTCATCCAATCCAGCATCATTATTCTTCACATAAGTGTCCCATTTTTGACGCTGATTTGTGTTACGTTCTTCTTTTGGAGGTAATCTAAAAGGTACAGAAGGATAAAAACCTGCTTCTTGTTTAAACTTTGGTATCTCTAAGGATTTAATGTGAATTTCTTTTTTTAAGCCTCTTAAATCCAAAGACCCATCCTCTGATTGGATAAAATCTCTTTCAACAGAATCAATAGAATCTTCAACCTTTTGCACCCTACTCTTTTGCATAGAAGCTCCTTGCTGCACCGTATGTGTCAACTCATGTGCTAACAAATGTTTCCCCGAATCGCTTTCAGGCTGGTATTTCCCTTCGTTAAAATAGACATCATTTCCATGCGTAAAGGCTTGTGCACCGATATTTTTACTCATTTGAGCTGCATTAGAATCTGTATGTAATCGAACACTACTAAAATCAGTACCAAAACCCGACTCCATTTGAGACTTCACTCCTTTAGGTAAAGAAGAACCACCACCCTTTGAGCTGTTTAGTTGTGATTCAATGGAAGAATTAGCGACTCTATTACCATCAGTTTTTGCTTGTACAGCTAAGGGTTCATCATCGATATCCATATCAGGCTCCTCGTTTTTCTGTAGAAAGCTTTTTTCTTGTATCGACTCTTCTTCTATCTTTTTTTCTTGAAGTTCATCTATTACTCCTTCCTTTTTCATCAATTGTTCATCTTCTTCTCCTTGCTTATGAGGAACAATGGATTCGTTTGAACTTAAAGGTTTTTCTTGAATTTCTTTCTCTTCTGGCTTATGAAAATCACTTGATACTTTTTGAATCTGTTGCACAGAACTGAAAGATGGAGCCGATTGATTGTCTTTCTTTGAAACAATAGTGTCAGCCATCAGATCTGCTTCTTTCTCATACTTATCATCAGCTTTACCTGCATTTAGTTTAGGTTGAATAAAAGCATTCCCATCATTCCCCTTTTGAAAAGGGGAATGATTGTTCGCTTTAGGGTTCTTAAGTATAGTTTGAGCTTTACGCATTGTCTTTATGTTTAAAACTGTTTTACAAGTTTATCTTATTATATCTCTTCTCAACTATCCACTTCAACTCTTATTGTAATTCATGTTTACTGGATTCTAAATGTAAGAATGTTACCATTCTACAGTGATTAATTCCTTTCTCCAAGGCAATTTTATTATTGATATATTCCAATTTAATTGATCTAATAAAATATCCTGCGCTTTTCGTTCTATTATAAGTTTATAATTACTTTTTTCCTGCACCAGTTTGCCGTTACGCTGTATAAAGAGTTGTCGCAATCCTTCAGGTGAGGTGTTTTTTAATGCTGGCCAATGCTTGACAACTTCAGTNNAGCAATTGACTTTCGTCTTTAATCATATCCGTTAGAAGGCTGTCCCTTTCAATCGGCATTTTTAAAGGCACTCCACATAAAAACTTTTCAAAAACAAGATTGGCTTCAAAAAACTCTTCTGTACCAGTTGCCATATAATGTAAGCTCTGCACTGCAACTTGCAAATCTGATTTTTTAATTCCTCCTTTTTCATCGAGTATGCCAAGTTTCTCGAAAAATCTTTTTAGAAAAGGATGCAATAGAATCAGACCTGCATTTTGAATTGCAATTTCATTCTTTCTTGTTTCAAAAAATGGTTCATCTTCAAATTGTTTTGAATCTTTTTCACTTAAACTATCAATAACACCCGACGTACTTTTCTTTAAAANNATATGATGTTTCCAATCCTTTTTCAAATGCTTCTGCAGTTACCTCTAATAGCTCTCTTTTGACATCAACCAAAAAAAGATTGTTTTTTTGCAAAAAACCAATTAACTTATCATGAAATTCAATAATCCTCTCTTTGTTTCTATTCGAAATCACTCTTTTTATAGAGTCAGCTAATTGTTTAGTTGTGGCAGGAAAACTCTTATCGCTTGAAGCTGAAAACAAAAAACTAAAAATAACCTCTGGGGTGAACTGAACTAAAAAACGATCAAAAGCAATTTTATTCTGATTTAGCAGAGTAAATAGTGTAGAAGTGAAAACAGTATCATCCAATGCCTTCAACCAAGAGTCAAATTGAACTAACATCACTATATCTTCTTTCTTCCCGCTCCAAGGTAGATAACCATTTTCTAGAAAAAACAGAAACATCTCTTTTTGTTTTTGTTGTATCGATAATACATCTACTCCATTTGTTGTAAATTCATTTCCCTCTTCCATTCTTGACAATTCAACTTTCTTATTGAGTTCTAAAGAAAACTGATGAATGATTTTAGCTCCAATATCATCTAAATTAAAACCTACGGCGGGGACAATATTCAGAAGTAACGAATCAATACGCATTGTTTTATCAGAGTTTTTATAATCATCCAATAAGACTTCAAGTTGAGGAAACACATTTTCTTGTAAGAAACTACTTATATTGTTTTTCACATAATTAGCAGTTTCCATGTTTGTTGTTTGAACTTCCACAACTACTTTTTCAATAATATAATTATCAGTGCTATTCATTACAATCTTTTAACGATATATTTTTTTGACTTACTCATTTATTGTTGTATATTTCGAGACAATTATACAGAGATGTATTACTGGGTCAATATTAAATTGGAAAGCAAAAATTGAAATGTTGAAAATCAAAATTGTAATATGCGAAGTTTACTTCGTTAACAATAATGAGAAGCTCAGATCAATAAATGTTGGAAAATGATTTTTACCCCATAAAGGTATCGGTTGTCAAAAGCAAATTAAACAACCGACACCTTTTTTTTTATGCTCATTATTTTCATAATACAATAGCATTTTGCCCCTTCGGGAGCGTGAAATAAAAATCAACTGAAGACTTATTCTCCTTAATCAATGTATCAAAATCCTCCGAATAATTTTTATTTGTAATATAAAGAGATAATTTTGTTGTGCCTGTTTCATTATGTAAGAATTTACGNNGTAAGTTCACAAACTTCACCACAGGATCATCTGTCTTGTTTTTATTATCCCTATAGTAGTCCAACATATTACTGTCCACCCACATCCCATTTACCCAATCACCATCCAGCTTTAATATTATTGTAGAATCAATTCTATTGAGAGTTGATTTAATATCACGCACTGTTTTCTGTAAATCTGCAGGTAAATCTGTCATTTTTCTAATCAATCTATTATCATAGTCAGCTTTAAGTTGATTACCTAAACGATACCATGCTTGCCACTTATCATTGAATATTCCATAATCATCGTCTTTGTTGATAGGCGCAAATTCGGACTGTAACTTTTGATAGAACTGTTTATTATACTGCAATATATCACGACACATCATTGCATTTTTACGCAACAATAAATTGTTTTTGAACATTCCTTTGTTAGAATATGTATAGATAGGACTGTTTGGATTTTGAGTTGCATCTCGTAAACGCAAAACGTATTGATCGTTAGCTCCAAAAGTAATCAAAAAACGTTTCTGAGTTTCATTGAAATCAAAGACCAATCCCTCGGGAAAATGTTGGTTCAACGCCTCAGTTATTGCATGCATCCTACGCAAATAGATTTCACTGATCGGGATTAAAACAGTGGTAACTTGATTCACCAAAAGATGATTGTTGATTCTGTATTCAAAAATTTGTAACCGGTAATCTTTGGGTATTGCAATATTTTTACTTTTCTGCCCCTTCAAACTACGAGATAAATTATTTAAATATTTCAGCGAACTTATCCAAGGAAAAGAACACTCTTTTATAGGACTGCAACTTCCTTCATTTTCTGTATTAATTCGATATGAGAGTGAAAAGTCTGCAACTACTTTTTTATTTTCTGAGATCAAAATAAAAGTTCCACCTTTTGGAACACCAGCTCGATGTTCGAGAGAGAGATGCATTTTTTGAATCCTCTTCAAGTCATTAGCCTTTTTCAAGTCNNATTAAAATCTCGTTCATCACATCTTTAGTATCTCTGTTTAACTGACCTTCAATACGGTAAAAGTCATAGTCTTTAGAATTAAATAAAAGAGGCTCACGCACAGTGCTATCATTTGCAAGATTTTGAACATGATAGCTCAAATTGAAGCTTTGACGCAAATTAAGAGTTTTCTCATAACTCCAATTTTGCAACATATCGTTGGTTACATTGTAATAAATTGGAATTGCTTTTTCGCATAAATCGCTCGATAGTTTTGAAGGAGTGATTTTTACCTTTCCAGTCGAAGCCGGCAGTTGATAATTATTGACCAAATCTGTTGCTCTTATCAACAGCGAGAGAACTTTGTGGTAGTTTTCATTGGCTTTTGCTTTTGTAGGAGATTCATAAAAACGATGTCTTAGCATGAAGAAATTCTTATTTCCAGCAATTTTACCCAAAAGTAAATGCTTTGGAAACGAATCTACTTTTGGACAACACTCCACATTCATTTGAAGTAACAAACTTCTGATTTCAGAGTATGTATCTACCAAATCGTTAAGCAGGTCATATCTATATTGGAAATCCGAAGGGATATCATTCGCTACAAAATTAAACCAACTGTTGATTTTACTCGTAATATCTTGCAATCCAAAAATCTCAAAGATAGATTTGAAACCCTCTTTCAAATTTATCAAAGTTGAGTTAGCTAAGATTGCATTATAGAAATCTTGTTTCAATCCAATTAAAACATTGGCACTACGTTCTACAAGCAAAACTTTAGTCACTTTTACATCAGGTAATTTTGAAACTTTATCAAAAATATTGTGTTGCGAAAAGATGGAGTCCTTTTTTGCCNNTTGCTATTGTTTCAGCATTTTCATTAGAAACCAATAACACCCGTAATCGTGCGACTTGCTCCACTCCTTGACTATCACAATCAATTGTTGTACACAAATCACCCTTTTTAGCATACGATTCCAGATAAAGCAAAATAGTTTTATCATTCAAGCTTTGTATGGACTCCAGAGGGTAGGAATTATCTGATTGCTCTGTTAATAGCTCCCACATATCCATCGAGAATATGTTCTCTCCTTCTTCTCTTTTAAAAGACGAATATGAAGCAAATTTATCTTCAAACTTCCTATAATGTTTAAAAACAAGTTCTTTGAGTTGTGTAGTTTGCAAAGTACTTTCCAAAACGGGTTGTAGCAGTGTAATTAAATCACCATCACTTGTTACACCAACTCCTTGCGTAATGGTTATACTTTGATTTGAAACGTTTTTGAGTTTAAATCCGCAAACAATGCCTACTCCATGCAGATAAATACGTGATAAGCGATCCTGATCTTCAAAATAGCTGATAAATTCATTTAATTGATT
>DENY01000130.1:0-1997 GCA_002359825.1 Bacteroidales bacterium UBA2632 | reverse complement strand
AAATGTTCGATATTGTGTTGTTATTTCACTTAGTTTTGTTGTCATAGCCTTTTCAATTAAATGTTTCCAATATTTGTACGGCCAAGTATTATCTTGCCTTTTAATTCTTCATCTTCATCATCACAATCTATCAATCTTCCTGATCCATAAATGGTGTTTAGTCTATTAATTTTATCAACCAAAGTTGTTAATATTTCTGACTTTCTCTGCTGATCCCATATTATTTTAAGTGATAAAAAATCCTGATAGGCTGCTTCAAAAAGGAACATATCGTTCTCATTGTTAGGAACCTGATTTTTTCTATATCCTACCCAACAAACTCTTGCCAATATATGTGCAGGTAACTCTTTTCTAATAAGAGTCTCGAGATATGCACGAAAATCAGAATTTGCGAAACGAAATCCCCACCCTGGTAAAATTATTGTTACACGGAATGAATATGGATCAACCAGTTTACCATTATCACAATCTCCTTCACAAATAGGCATAAAATCATCCATTAATGACAATTCTGAAGTTATATCGGGACGAAGCAAAATATGTTCGACCAAAAACATTCCTTCTTCACTAAATACATTTATGATAAAACGATGAAGTTTCAGCATTGCATCTTTAAGTTCCTTAGTTGAATCATAGTAAGAAAATTGTCTTGCAATCACCCACTCAGCAGTATATGACGCAACTTCCTGGTTAACCACATTGAATGAGTATTTTCCGGATTCTGAAACTTGAATTTGCAAATTACCAGCTAAGGTTTCATCTGGAATTGTTTCTTTAATTTCTTGCTCATCGTTGTCTGTATGGAAAATTTTCTTAATCATCTCTTCAGTAGTTTCTAAAACTTTTACTACCAATAAATTAAGTTCCTTTTCTGCTAAGCGTGAATTCAGATAGTTTTCAGTCGCTGAAAGAACGATTNNAACGATTTCGTTCAATTCATTTCGAATTCTCCAACGATATACTTTTTCTCCTTGTAAATCGTCAAAGGAATATATTTCTGCAAAGGATTCTGACAAACTTCTCCGCGAATAATCTTTAATACCGACTAATCGTGCAATTCTTTTTTGCACACCAGATACATTATCAGTGTCCCAAAGATTTTCTCCGGGTTGATTGTAATAATTAAAGGCGCTACCACGTTTTTGACTGGTTTTATCATAATCCCTCAAAAATGCTTCTTTTGTTTGTAAAGTAATTCTCTCTGAATGAATTCCATAAAGTTGTTTCATCAGAAATGCATAATCACTAAACTTTTCGGCAAAACGCGCAATCAAATGATCTAAAGTTTTGTTTTTCCGTTCCACACTGTCATCTAAATCAGATAGGATAAGATCTCCTAGTTTGCGGTCATCATGTTGAGGATACTTAGACACCAAATCTGAAAACCCTTTTATGTCTTTGACTGCTTGAGTGTAATAACTTTCCCTCATTTCATTATTGATGGAAAGTAAATCTTTCACCTTTCCAAGATGTGCGAAATAAGATGCCAAAATTTGATCGAAAAACAATAAGTAGGCTTTCAATTGTTTTGCTTTAGCTTTTCTGGAATTCTCAACATGTGATGGTAGACCATTAGGACCAATGCCATAAGTGTCTGGAAAATCATTTTGAATAGTAGTTGTTTCTCCTGTATCCAAAAACTCGCCAATTGGAATGTCTGGTTCCATATCAAAACGAGCTTTTTCATGCTCTTTGCGGTATTTCTTTTCTAACTCAATCTGGTAAACTTCTACCTTATCTTTATTTATATTTACTGGCAGAACGCTTTTGTAATAATTAAAGACACTAAAATTACAACGAAATGGCTTTTTACCATCTTCCACGCAAATAACCCACGAATCATCCTGATCGTCAAGATTATTGCAGTTTTTCATTGTAATATCTTTAATTATCTTCACCCCATCGATGCTCATGATCAAATTCATAATATCAGATAGGCGTACTTCTGTGCGAAGATTTGCATTCTCCAACTCTTTGGGGTCTAAAAAACCATTTTT
>DENY01000102.1:3733-8045 GCA_002359825.1 Bacteroidales bacterium UBA2632 | reverse complement strand
ATTTCTTTTCACCTCATCGATGGCCAAAATAGTTGACTCTATATCATGTACATCTTGTTCCATTTCATAGATAGCTGCGGATATTGCCGCTAAAACTTCACCAGATAGTTCATGGTCAGCGTCTTCAACCACAATTCTTCCACTTTCTATTGCTTTACGTCTTGTGAGCCATTTAGCCGTTTTCCCAGTGAATTTAAATGCTAGAAAGAGGGAGAAAAGTGCCATAAACACTACAAACATAGCAGTTACAGTCATCATACCACCCCAAGGATCATTTTCTTTTAATGCTATTATCTTTGGGTTTTCGCCTTCCACAAAGTTATTACTATTGGGAGTGGCACGTGGTAATACTGTTGCGAGATTACCTGTCTTGTCATTCTTTATTCCGTCTTGTTCGTAACCGTAGCTTTGGTTAGCGAGCATTCCGGCTGGTATAGTCATTTCGTCAATGAGGGTTTCGCCATCAGCTTCATATAAAGCAATGTAGTTTTCTTTGTTGGGGTCCAATTTAAAATTCAAATGGAAAGTCCCATTCGAAGGTTTGTTGTCAGCCCAGAAAACAGCTTGTTGATGAGGTCTCACTAGCGTTTTCTCATCTCCACGCGGAACGGCATATTTCTTCGTATCGTTTGGGTCGTTGGTTATGAAAATACTTGACAACTCTAATGTTCTAGTTGTATTGTTGTATATCTCAATCCAAGCATGTCTCTCTCCAAACTCATTGGTGTAGCCATCTATATTTTCCACCACCACTTCGTTGATTACTAAATCTGATCTGTCAAACTTTTCGTTACAGCCAGCCAAAAGTAATACCGATAGGATGAGGATAGATAGTTTAAATTTTTCTGTCATATTCTTATATCTTCTTTTATAAAGGCATGTTATCGTGTTTCTTTGCAGGATTTGTCAACTTTTTAGTTTGAAGTTGTTGCAAAGCTCTAATAATACGGAAACGAGTATTCCTTGGTTCAATAACATCATCAATGTAGCCATAACTTGCAGCTTGGTAAGGATTGGCAAAAAGATCGGTATATTCGTCCTTTTTGGCTTGCATAACCTCTGCCTTCTTCTCAGGTGTGTCTTGTGCAGCAATTTCTTTGCCGTACAATACTTCAACAGCTCCATCGGCTCCCATCACTGCAATCTCCGCGNNTACTTCAACAGCTCCGTCGGCACCCATCACCGCAATCTCTGCACTTGGCCATGCATAGTTGATATCACCACGTAGTTGTTTACAGCTCATCACAATGTGAGCACCTCCGTAAGATTTTCTTAATGTTACTGTAATTTTTGGCACAGTAGCTTCACCATATGCATATAGGAGTTTAGCTCCATTCAGAATTACACCACCATACTCTTGGGCCGTCCCTGGTAAGAATCCCGGAACATCTACAAGGGTAACGAGAGGAATGTTGAATGCATCGCAAAAACGAACAAAGCGAGCTGCTTTGCGTGATGCATTAATGTCTAGTACACCAGCTAAGAACTTAGGTTGATTGGCAATGATGCCAACTGACTGTCCATTGAAGCGCGCAAAACCCACAATAATGTTTTTTGCATAGTCTGCATGAACTTCCAAAAACTCACCACTATCGATGATTCCACCTATCACCTCATACATATCATATGCTCGGTTGGGGCTGTCTGGTACTATCTCATTTAGTCCATCTTCAAGTCTATCAATAGGGTCATTGGTTTTCTTTAGTGGAGTTTCCTCTAAGTTGTTTTGTGGCAAGAAGCTCAAGAGGTTGCGAATAAGTGATAAACCATCTTCTTCTGTATTAACCGCAAAATGTGCTACACCCGATTTGGTGCTGTGTACTTCTGCACCACCTAATTGTTCTTGGGTTACATCTTCACCAGTAACTGATTTTACCACTTTTGGTCCTGTAAGGAACATGTATGATGTACCTCTAGTCATGATGGTGAAGTCTGTGAGTGCAGGGGAATAAACAGATCCTCCAGCACATGGGCCAAAAATTCCTGATATTTGAGGAACTACACCCGATGCAAGAATGTTGCGTTGGAAAATCTCAGCATACCCTGTCAGAGAGTTTACCCCTTCTTGAATTCTCGCACCACCCGAATCGTTGATACCAATAACTGGAGCACCCATTTTCATGGCCATATCCATTATCTTGCAAATCTTGAGGGCAAGAGTTTCTGATAGTGATCCGCCAAACACAGTAAAGTCTTGTGCAAAGATGTAAACCAAACGTCCGTCAATTGTTCCGTAGCCAGTTACAACACCATCACCCAAGAATTTTGTTTTGTCCATTCCAAAGTTAGTAGAACGATGTTCAACAAACATATCAAACTCTTCGAAGCTTCCTTCGTCCAAAAGCATGTCGATACGTTCTCGTGCTGTATATTTTCCTTTTTTGTGTTGCGCTTCAATTCTTCTCTCACCGCCACCCATTCTAGCTTTTTCACGTAGCTGAATCAGATGTTTTATTTTTTCGAGTTGCTTGCTCATATAAATATATTTATTACAGTTTTATAATTATTCTTTTTATGATAATAGTCTAGGATCACTTTTCAGGATGCTCGCAAAGTTCAGTAAGCACGCGTCCAGTTGATCTTGGGTGCAAGAATGCAATGTTTAGTCCCTCGGCGCCTTTTCGTGGTTCTTTGTCAATCAATTGAACTCCCTTGTCTTCTGCCTTTTTCAGTGCATCTTTCACACTGTTGGTAGCATAAGCAATATGATGTACGCCTTCGCCTCTGGTTTCAATAAATTTGGCAATAGTACTATCTGGACTTGTAGGTTCCAATAGTTCAATTTTGGTTTCACCAACCTTAAAAAAGGCTGTTTTCACTTTCTGATCTTCTACAGTTTCGATGTTGTAGCATTTCAATCCAAGGATTTGTTCGTAATAAGGTAGTTGCTCTTCAATGTTTCGTACTGCTATACCTATGTGTTCGATATGCGTAATATTCATAAAGTTCTTTGTTTAAGTTGTTATTATTATTGTTTCTGTTTTTAATATCTATCATCTCCAAGATGAGTAACGCGTTGTTAATTCGGTTAGTTATAGTGTATGATAATGTGCTTCAATCAAAAAAGTCAGACGTTTTAAATTGACAACACTTTCAACATACTGACCAATTCAGGATTAATAGGTTTCTCCTTCTTGATCGCTTTAGAAAACGGAACATACACTATTTCCTCGTTTCTCACCCCTATCATTATATTTCGTTGACTTTCCAAAAGTGCTTGAATGGCTGCGGACCCCATTCGACTGGCCAAAATACGGTCTTGCGCAGTAGGCGACCCCCCTCTTTGCAAGTGCCCCAATATGGAAACCCTAACATCGTATTGAGGATATTGGTTTTTCACCCTTTCTGCCAATTGAAGTGCACCTCCCGTTATTTCGCTTTCGGCTACTAAAACAAGACTGCTGTTTTTGCTTTTTCTAAATCCTTGTGAGATAAATTCGTGTAGTTGGTCTTTCTCAATACTAATTTCAGGAATGATAGCAGCTTCAGCTCCTGCAGCTATTGCACTATTCAGTGCTAGTGCCCCGCAATTGCGTCCCATCACTTCAATAAAGAAAAGTCTTTCGTGAGAACTAGCTGTATCGCGTATTTTGTCCACTGCTTCCACAATAGTATTAAGTGCAGTGTTATATCCAATGGTTACATCGGTTCCCAAAAGGTCATTATCAATAGTTCCAGGAAGTCCTACAACGGGTATGTTGTATTCGCTTGCAAAGATGGCTGCTCCTGTGAGCGTGCCGTCTCCTCCGATAACAACGAGTGAATCTATGTTATGTTTTACCAGATTCTCGTAGGCAACTTTTCTTCCTTCAGGAGTCAAAAACTCTTCACAACGTGCTGATTTCAGCACTGTGCCACCGCGCTGTATGATATTACTTACACTATTTGTTTTAAATGGAATAATTTCTCCTGTAATTAATCCTTTAAAACCCCTGTAGATGCCTTTTACTTCGATGTCGTTATATATGGCTGTGCGAGTGACTGCTCTAATGGCAGCATTCATACCAGGAGCGTCTCCTCCCGAAGTGAGGATACCTATACATTTGAGAGATTGAATCATTTATGTTCTTATATTTGTAATTCTAATAGAAATATTGAGCTACAAA
The DNA here is from genome assembly GCA_002359825.1 of Bacteroidales bacterium UBA2632. GTDB lineage: Bacteria > Bacteroidota > Bacteroidia > Bacteroidales > Dysgonomonadaceae > UBA2632. The sequence goes on along the minus strand of DENY01000102.1, from coordinate 3,939 downwards.
GGTAAAGAAATAAACTGATATAGATAAATAAGATATGTTTAAAATATTATCGAATCATCTAAGTATAAGTTAGGTTTCTTTGTTTTTATGATTTTAGCTACATCTTTCATTTGCCATTTTGGGGTAGAAGTTGCTCCACAAATTCCCACACTCATATCCTTTTTCACCAAATTTGTGTCAAGCGCTTCAGGACTTGGAATAAAATT
>DENY01000102.1:327-3715 GCA_002359825.1 Bacteroidales bacterium UBA2632 | reverse complement strand
TTTTTCCGCCAGCCACAAAAAATATTATATCGTGTTTTTCTGCAAACTCTTTTATGTTGGGCACTCTGTTTGATACTTGTCTGCAAATTGTATCATACGATTGGAACTTTGCACCTTCCTGCATTCTCTTATCTATCAGCGTTGCTATTTCTCTGAATCCATCTAGTGGTTTTGTTGTTTGTGAAAACAAGTGAATATCTTTTGTGAAGTCAAGCTTGTCTAAGTCGTCTTTGCTCTCAATTACTATTGATTTTGAGTCAGTTTGTCCTACCAAGCCTATTACTTCTGCATGGCCTATTTTTCCGTAAATTACAGTTTGTGTGCCGTCGATGGATTCTTTATCATTTCGTTTTATTTTCTTTTGCAAGGACAAAACAACAGGGCACGATGCATCTATCAACTCAATATTGTTTTGTTTTGCAATTTCGTATGTGCTAGGAGGTTCACCATGAGCACGAAGTAAAACACGAACATTTTTGAGTCTTTTAAATTGTTCAAGGTCTATAGTAATCAACCCCAACTTTGATAATCGGTCCACTTCCATTGCATTGTGCACAATGTCGCCTAAGCAATAGAGTGTTTCGCCTTTTTTTAATTCTTCTTCGGCTCTAGCTATTGCTCTGGTAACCCCAAAGCAACATCCCGATTTTTTATCTATCTCTATTATTGCCATTCTTTTCTTCTATCGTTTTATGATACATATCTACAGCCCATTGCAGTTGCTGCTCAATGTTTACTGTCGAGTTGTCTAGTTCTATTGCATCATCAGCTTTGCGCAGCGGACTCTCTTTTCTATTNNGGTCACGGTATTTTATGTTTTCAAGCACCTCTTCATATGAGGTTTCAGTGTTTCCTCTCATTCTCAATTCGTCCATACGGCGCTGGGCTCTTATTTCGGGCGATGCAGTAATAAAAAGCTTCAATTCAGCATCTGGAAAAACAATTGTGCCAATATCACGTCCGTCCATCACCACTCCTTTTTTGAGGCTTATTGCCTGTTGTTGTTTCACCATCTCTTTGCGCAGAAACCCAATTGCACTAACAGGGCTAACGAGAGACGATACCTCCATACCACGAATTTCCTGCTCTACATTCTGTCCGTTCAGGTAAGTATCCGGGCGACCAGTATCGGTGTTTAGTTTAAATTCAATGTGAATGTCAGACAATTGAGCTTTCAGTTTCTCTTCGTCAATTGTCTTATCTTCATTTATAATATCGTTTTGCAAACAATATAGTGTGACAGCCCTATACATTGCGCCACTGTCAATATATATGTATCCAATAATCTTCGCCAAGTCTTTGGCCATTGTGCTTTTGCCGCTTGATGATACTCCATCAATGGCGATGTTTATTTTTCCCATTCTTTTATTTTATTTTTCTATTGACATAACAATTCAATATGTTTTAATGTTGTGTGAATTGTTGGTGTGAGTTTTGTACCTTTATTTTGCCCATTATACTATAAACATTTAATCCCTTCGGGGTTGCCGATTATTCCACAGATAATGTTTCTTCGCTGGCGCGAGTTTGCAACTCATGTCTGCCACAGGCAAATGTTTCTTTTGCTACGCAACATTTATCCTATGAAATTATCTGCTATTTAATAGGACACGGATTATAAATAAATCCGCGAGAGCGGTGTGTCACATCCGTCATTGTCAACTGTTAACTGTCAATTAAAAAACCCTGCCAATTAATTACTTCACAGGTGATTCAATCGTTGTGGGCTGATCACTCCAAGCTTCTTTCTGCTTATCCCAGGATAGTTGATGAATAAGCTCTGTTTCTTTGCCATTTTGAATGTTCTCAAGTTGATCTGTTGCCACTGCTTCAGTGGACAGCCCTTGAGTGGTCAGATTGACCACATTAATATGATACGATTTGTCTCCGCTAATGTGATCTCCACCTTTAGTTGGATCTACAAACCACCAACCAGCATTTCCTGCACCACGATCACCAATTGGGCGTCTTCCAGCAGCCCAACCTCCATAGCCGAATGAGCGCATCCCTTTCGGATCGTAGGAAATGTATTTGCCTTTGTATTCCCATCCTATGATTTCATCAGTTTTATTNNCAGTTGACACTGTAAAACTCATCTATATAAGATTGAGTAAGATTGGGTGTTAACTTCCATGAGGAGGGTTCGTAATATACTTTATCTAAATAGGTATTGGGTGGTTGCTTTTCAGTAATCCCCATCGGAATAGTACGGCCATAGGCATGATCATGTGCTTCAGCGAAAAACTTAACTCCGTTTCGATGCAAAATAGGCAGCCAATATTCCATCAATGGGCGATTGTCGTGACTCATATTTAACCGAATAGATCCAAACAGACATCGATGCCATACAGGTATGATATGCTCATATTTTTGACCAGCTGAAGGTCCATCTTCTGGTTCTAATAAATTGTTAAGCCATAGGTCTTGGCGCACATCAGCGTGATGTGTTTCAAACCATGGCCATTTGTCTGTTATTGGATTGCCTTGCCAGTCATATAAACCCTTGTCTGGCTTGCCTTCCCAGTTCTGGTTGTTGTCGAGAGCAATTAGCAAGAGATAATCCGAAAAGCTCAACTTGCCAAAGCCGCCATGGCCAAACCCTGGCTGTATGTTGTCTTTATTCATGTTGGGATGTTCGGGTCTATATTCACTATAGAATCCTTCGCTACTGAAAGGAAAATGGAATAACAACTCCATCCAGTTGGCGGCGCTAAACTGTGGGTAGCCAGGGTTAGAACTGCTAGTTGTAACACAAGTGGGATATCGTATAGCGTGTTTATCTCCAATTTCGTGATTTCCCAAAATGGCAACATGTGGTATAATCATATTTAGAAAATGCTTTCCATCAATTTCGGCTTCGTATATAAAATAGCCTGATGTTGTGCTATAAAGATTTTCCAAGTAGGATGCCCATCGTTTTGCATTTTCAGGTGTTACCTGTCCTTCGCAATTGACCAAATCGCCAAGTGCTAAAAACATATCGGGTTTAAGCAGTGCTACTCNNATCTTTACAGGTCGTTGTTCCAAGCTAGAGGGCATTGTACGGAAATGATATATATTGCCTCCGTCCTTCACTCGGAATGCATACACCGAGTTAGGTTCTAAATCTTTTATTATTGCACGATTCATAATTTCATCTCTGTGCCAAAACTCATGCGATTCGCCTTCGACCACATTCCACGCAGAAACAGAAGGGTGCACACGACGAAACTCTAAAAATGCGTTGTTTGCGGGGCCTTCTTTTGATGTTTTGTGCCAATTAATCACCATTGCTGTGGTTGCATCATAAGGCTCATCTACAAAACCTCCCACACCAGTTTCAGGGTTGTACATACCTCGGTGAGTACCGTCGGCAAACTCCGTATATACTCTCAGGGCTTCAGTTTGT
>DENY01000102.1:0-239 GCA_002359825.1 Bacteroidales bacterium UBA2632 | reverse complement strand
ATTTTAAAAATTCTATTGCAAATGCTGGCAAATGTTTCTTTTCGCTACGTTACATACGGGTTGCAAATCCGCACGAGCGGGACACAGAGTGCTGTAGGTACGAACTGTTATTTGAAATTCACTTATACTTAGTTCTACAGGTCGCTCCTACGGAGCTAATTTGGAGAGCCTAGTTATTTACTACAGACAGTGTTGCTCCTATGGAGCACTGGCTCACTTAATATTTCACTGGGCAAGCG
>DENY01000172.1 GCA_002359825.1 Bacteroidales bacterium UBA2632 | reverse complement strand
ATTCGCCTTCATTTGTACCTTCACACTGTTGACTGCTCAACACGACAGCTCCTCCAATTGGAAATTTAGTCCAACCCTTGCATTTGATGGATTGCTCAAATCGAAATTTGAATATGCTACTGAAACTGATGCGACTCGTTTCTCCATTAAGAACTCCCGCTTTGCTATAACGGGAGGCCTCACCCCAATTGTTAGCTACAGAGCACAATTAGAATTGAGCAACTCAGGAGATTTTAGCGTGTTAGATTTATATGGGGCAGTCGCTCCTCTTGAAGGATTGAAGGTGCAATTAGGTCAATTCAGCATTCCCATTCACAACTCATACGTCACCAATCCAGGCAAATTGATGTTTGCAAACAGAGCATTTATTGGTAAATACTTTACTCCGAGCACACGTGATATTGGAGTCATGGCGACCTACGATTTCAAAATAAATTAGTTTCCTGTTGGCATAGATGCCTCCATGTTTAATGGCAATAAATACAACGACCCTGTGTGGACTAACTCTCCCTCCTACTCTACCCGTTTGAGATTGGGAGGCATGGATGGTTTTAGGACTACTGCCAAACTCTATAAGTATCCTAAAAACGAATTGATAGATTATATGTTTTATGGTTTCGACTTTCGTTATGAAGCGAGCAATTGGAAGGTAGAAACAGAACTGATGCACAGAGAAAACAAAGCAGACAACGACAAATTGATGTCGGCATACTTGCAAGGAGCCTATTGGTTTCCATTCCAAAACGGGGCAATATTTAAGAACATGATCACTGCAGCACGTTGGGATGCAATGGGCAGTAACCAAACAAACGATGACATTGATGTGAATCGATTTACATTTGGGCTTGGGTTTAGTTTTACCGATGCACCTTTTAATTCTTTGATTCGTGTTGACTACGAGTTTTATTTCACGGAAAACGACCTTCCCCTCTTTAATGATTACGAAGAGATGAACTCAAATAAATTGAGTATCGAATTACTACTAACATTTTAAACACACATAAATATCACTATGACTATGAAAAAACGTATATCACCCAACAGAATTATAGAACTAAAGAAAAACGAAATATTTGTTTTCGGTAGCAACCTATCAGGAAGTCACGGAGGTGGTGCTGCTGCAATTGCAGCAAAAAGGTTTGGTGCCGTTTGGGGGCAAGGTGTAGGATTGCAAGGACATTCTTACGGTATTCCCACCATGCACGGAGGAGTAGAAGACATAAAACCATACGTGGATGACTTCTTTGAATTTGCGAAGCAAAATCCTAATCTCGATTTCTTGGTTACAAGAATTGGATGCGGAATAGCAGGTTTCAGTGAAGAGGAGATGGCTCCGCTTTTTGTAGATGCGGTGAATGTGGAGAATGTTTATTTGCCGGATAGTTTTTGGGAGATTGTTTTCNNAGTGGAAAATTGAAAATGACAACAAAGTCGTCCGCTTCTTTTCGCTGGTGCAAGTCTCCAGACTTGTGTAAAATGCTATGGTTGTGATAGAGAATACTCAGAGGATTTAATGCGTTGCTTGAACTTAATCAAACACACATTAAAGAAAAAGTCATAATTGAAAGTCGCAAATTTGCAGAGAAAATACTAAAATGAATATTTGAAAACAAAAAAACAAATGGAACAATCTATAATTATTTCTTATGCTGCTTTAGGATTTACCGCTATTACTGCACTATCAAGTTTTATTGTATTCCTAAAGTACGACAGTCGTTTAAAAAAACAAGACAAAGAATTAAACGAAAAGCTCGATGTTATTTATGACTCACAGATTTCGAAAATCAATGAAGAAAAAGCAAGTCAATATCTAGCTATTTTACTCGTAGAAGCTTTACCTTATAATGGTAGAGGAAATTATACGATTAGAATCTCAAATAAGGGTAAAGGGAAAGCAAAAAATATGCGTTTAGGGAATAATACCTTGACTAATGAAAATGGAATTATTATAAACCAATTTAAACCTATTGAAGGTCTTGAATCTATGGATAGAGTAGACTTTACTCTTATGTGTAGCGAAGGTTTGAAAAGAAATCAACTATTAACTTTAATTTGGGATGATGAAATAGCTAAAAACAATTCAAAGGAATATTCTATTAATCTTTAATTGACGAGAAATTCATCAGCAAAAAAACAACCTTCACTGACGCAAGTCTCCAGACTTGTGCCTCCTAACTTAAAACACAGCAAAATGGCTAGACCAACATCAAAAAACGACTTACTCGAAGCTGCAAACACAAACTATCAAAAGCTTTGGAAATTAATCGACTCGATGATTGAAAATGAGCTAAGCATAGCGTTTGATTTCTCAACCGATTTAAAGAAAAAAGAAGCTCATTGGAAACGAGATAAAAACCTTAGAGACATATTGATTCATCTTTACGAATGGCACCAATTGTTGCTGAATTGGGTGCAGTCTAATATGGAGGGTAATAAATCTCATTTTCTTCCTCAACCCTACAATTGGAAAACTTATGGTGAGATGAATGTGGAGTTTTGGAAAAAGCACCAAACGACACAACTTGAAGATTCAAAAGAGTTGTTGAATGAGAGCCACAAAGCTGTGTTGGAAATGATAGCAACTTTTTCAAATAACGAACTCTTCACCAAACAAATTTTCGATTGGACTGGAACAACCACACTTGGAAGTTATTGTGTGTCGGCAACTTCTAGTCACTATGATTGGGCAGTGAAGAAAATACGAGCTCATATTAGCAAAGTGAAGGAAAAATAACTTCGCTGGCATGTTTGCAAACTTGCACCAGCTATCCTAACCTCAAAACAACGCACCATACACCCGCACCAACCAAAACGAACCTTTGCTAGCAGGCCAAATATCTAGTACAATCCTAGAATATCATATCCTAAAGAAGAAACATCTTAATACAACGTATTATAATGATTCCGTAAAGGGAAACATCTTAATACAACCTATTATAATGATTCCGTAAGAAGAAACATCTTAATACAATATATTATCATGATTCCGTAAAGGGAAATATCTTAACACAACCTATTATAATGATTCTGCAAAGGAAAACATCTTAACACAACGTATTATCATGATTCCGTAAAGGGAAATATCTTAATACAGTGTATTATCATCTTTCCTCTAAATATTTTTTCATTCCATACTTTGTTTATCAATGTAAAAAGCAGTAAATTTGGCTGCGTATTTGTAGATTTACAGTTTAAATCAGTTGAGATATGAAAATCACTTTTAATAAAATCCGTAACAAAGAGTTGGGCGCCTTAGCACAGCGTGTCATAATGGCATCAAGAGAGGGCAAGTACACCATAGTAGAAAATCACACATTGTTGTTGGAAGTAGAGCAGCAATATGCCGCTTTCTACAAATCTTACAGCAAACCCACCTATAGTGGCAAAGGCACAGAGGTAGCCAAAGCCGATGCTACTCGAGACCAAGTTTTCAGGAAAATAAGAGCTTTTTTGAGAGGCTACAAAGAGGTGACAATTATGGCAAACTATGCCGATGCTGAAGCACTGTACGAGGTGTTTCAGGCAACTGGTTTGGGTAGCAATGCGCACAATTATGCCGAAGAGACGGCTCTGATGAAAAAGCTGATAGAAGAGTTAGAGAAAACTGAAAATGCTGAGAAGATAGTTTCGCTGAAGCTAACAGAAGCTTTTGATGAATTGAAAGCAGCTCAAAAAAACTTTGAATATCTGTATGCCGAACAAGCCGAAGCCAATGCCGAATTGCGTATCATTCCTTCTGCCACCGCTATTCGTAGCAAACTTGAGGGTGCTCTACGCAACTACTTTGGATTGTTGGAAGCCATGAGAGACATTCCCGAATGGCAAATGATATACGTGGAAATAAATGAATTAGCGAAGAAGGCATAGAGAATGAACTGGGGCAGTTATCTTATAGGTCTTAATTCAAAAAGTCCTTCACCTTCATCTCCTCAAATTCGCCCATTTGCTTCAGTTGCTCCATATCTACCTGCTTCTTATTCCCAACAACAATGTAAATGACTGTTTGCCCTTGAATATGCTGCTTATAGAAATTCTCTAAATCAGTCAACTCCATCTTCGAAACTTCATCCACCAACAACTTGTTTGGGTCTTCTTTGTAGCCCTGTAGTTTATAATTGGCTATGCGTTGCGACTTTTCGCGGAAGTCAGGGTAGGCGCTTTGCGCCTGATTTATCAGACTCTCTTTAGCAGCCTCCAATCTTTTCTCGCTTAGTGGCATATCCGAAAGCAGTGATTGAAGTGCCTCTATTGCATCAATTGTTTTGTCCGCTTGTGTTGACAAAAACATATTGAAAAGCATTGCTTTATCAGTAAGCTTCATTGCAGGGTTTTCAAATGAAGAGCTAGCACGATAGGCCAACGAGCGAAACTCGCGTATTTCCTGAAACATCAGCGAACTCATGCCCGAACCAAAGTAGGTGTTGAAAAGTTGCGAGAGGTGTTTGTCATGCACAGTGTGTTGAGTCGGTCCTGGCAGATAAGCCTGAACAATGCTTTGCGTTGCTTTAGGGTCATTGAAGAAAAATACTTTTGTCTTAGAGTATGTAAATCCATCTCTGAATGTAGGATTTATTGACTTCATTTTGACTTCATTAATCGGGAAANNGACAATACTCTTTGCAAATCGGAAATAAATTGATCTGCCGAGACTTTCTTCAATTCATTTAACGACAAACGTGCGAGATAGTTAGAATTATCTCCAAACTTCACTTTTTCAGCAATTGCTTTGCCCAATTCATCCGATGATTTTCGGGTAGCTTTGTCTTCAAGCCCTCTTTCCTTTATCACCTTTTTTAGTTTAGACTTGTCAGCTTTCAAATTGGTAAGGAAGTGAGTGACAAGATCGAATGTTTCTTCAAAGGCTGTATCGAAACCTGAAACTGTAATTGTAAATTGAGATGAACTAACATTAAAATTCAGTGTACTGCCTAATTGTTGCAACTTATTATTGAACTCATCCACACTATACTTATTAGTACCAATATAATTCAGATAAGACACCAAAGGAGAAAGGGTGGCAAGTTCACGATTTCCTATTTCAAATTTCATGGTCAACTCAAATACATTGTTCATCACATTGGAGGTATGATATAACGTGATAAGTTGATTGGAGTCTATGTATGTTGCGTTGAGCTCTTTCTGTAAGTTTAGATATCGTGGTGTGAAGTCTGTACTTTCTATTGTTTCCAACCATTTGCTATAGTCAGACTCCTCATCCCTGTTAGTTGTTTCTATTGCCTTGAATGGGGGCTTGGTAATCTTAGCACTCGGATATTTGCCAGTCTTCTTCTTCACATCAAAGTAATCGCTAGTTAAGTATTTATTTGCAATATGTACCACATCTTGTTTGGTAATTGTTTCAATCTGTTTAGCTTGGTCCAGATAATCAGTCCAAGAAAGACCTTTTGCAAACACTTCAATCATTTTCTGATTTCGTTTGTCCAAGCTTTCCAATTCCAATAAATAATTACGTTGTTGCTCCAGCTTTAGGCTCTGAAACATTTCGTCAGAAATGTCTCCACTTTTCACTTTCTCTATTGCACCAAATAGAAGTTTTTGCGCATAACCATAGGTCTGAAAAGGGATATTAGGTATTGCCAGCAATGCAATGGCACCGGCATCATTCATGCTCAATGAAAAACCAGTACTCATCATCATCTTGCCGTCAATAGTGAGTTTATCCAGCAAACCTGTTTTATTTTCATTGCTCAATAGAGACATAACCAAAGTTAAAGCAACTTCATCGGGGTGATTGGATGGAATTCCTCTCCACAACAGAGCATTGGCTCTTACAAATGGGATAGGAATCTTTGCAGTAAAGTCTACTTTTCCATTGATTGGAGCAGGCATTTCAAACTCCTTTTTTTCTATACTTCCTCTTTTTACTTCACCAAATGTCTTTTCAAGTATAGGCAACACCTCATCAGCATCAAAATGACCACTTAACACTAATCCCATATTGCCAGCTACATAATAGGTACTGAAAAACTCCTCCATTTCTGAAAGACGAGGATTTTTCAAGTTGTCTGTGCTTCCTATTATAGGATATTGATAAGGATGGGGTTTGAAGAACTGTTCTATTATTTTCTCTGCTGCCTGACTGCCTAGCATATCGGCATACATATTTTTCTCTTCATACACTGTTTCGAGTTCGCTCTGAAACATACGAAACACTGGGTTTATGAGTCGTTCGCTATTTATTTCACACCACTGTGCCATATATTGTGGCGAAAACGTATTGAAATACATCGTATAGTCCCAAGCAGTACCTGCATTCAAGCTGGTTCCACCATATTGTGAAATGAGCCGATTGAATTCGTTAGGAATAACATAATCAGCGGCTTTAATAGACAATTCGTTGATCTGCTTTTGTATCTCCAAACGCAAAGCATTGTCGGAAGTGTTTGCTAATTCGTCGTACTTATCTGAAATAGCATCCAACCAGACTTCCTCTTCATCATAATTGATAGTACCAATCTTATCAGTTCCTTTAAACATTATATGTTCAAAGTAATGTGCAACTCCAGTGTTAGGTGAATCTTTGGCACCCGCTTTAACAATGATACTGCCAATAACCTTCGGTTGAGAGGTATCTTCATTTAACCATACAGTTAAACCATTGCTTAATATATATTCTTTCACGTTGTATGTATTTTTAGGAATTTCTGAAAATAAAACAGATAGTGAACTCAGAAGAAAAACAAATATAAGAGTAAGTTTTTTCATAGCATCATGTTTTATTGATATTCACTTTATTAGACTAACAACAAAAGTACAAAAACCAATCAATTAGCTGCAATATCTTGACATAATAATAAAAAAAAATACGCTCCCTATTGAAGCGTATTTTTAAAATCTATTTGTATTGATTGTTGATATGAATTATTCAACGACTTGATTTATGAAATCTTCAGCACCTCGAAATGCTGATGTCATTACCTCCTGAATCACACCTCCCATTTGGGATGAAAACTGTTCAATATTCATTCTTGAAACATAAGTGTTACCATCATTCTTATCATATACAGACAGTCTGCATGGCATCATGTTTGAGTAAACACGTTCTTCATCTTTCGAAAGCAGTTTGAAAGCAAATGAAGGTGCACATATTTCCATCACCGTTACAGGCAATACTTCGTGTCCATTTTTATGCATCAACTGTTGCAAGTCGTGCATATGAATTACTTTCCAGTCTGATTTGCTAACTGCTTCAGTTAATTTTAAAACTGTCTCTTCCAAATTATATTTGCTTTTTTTTTCAATAAACATATTATCCATTTCAATTGATTTTAATTGTTTGTTTGCTTTCTGTAATACAATCAACTACTTTGTAGTCTTTGATAAAAATGAAGTCGTCTTTACGATTTTTTCAACAATACTTCGTCAATTGCTTGTTTAAAGCCATCTTTCGGAAGTGCTCCTTGTGCCATTTGAGGTTGCTCATCCATTGGACAAAATAGGATTGAAGGAATACTACGAATACCAAATGCTGCAGCTAACTCTTGTTCTGCTTCTGTATCTACTTTATAGATATAAATTTCACCTTTGTACTCTTCTGCAAGTTCTTCCAATATAGGAGCTACCATTTTACATGGTCCACACCAATCTGCATAAAAGTCTATCATACATGGCTTATCACCTAGAAATACCCATTTGTCGGGGCTTTCTTCGTAGTTTGCTACTTTGCTAATAAAGTCTGCTTTTGTTAAGTTAATTGTTTTTTGTTCCATATTAATTTCTGTTTGTTGATTATTTGTTTCCTCTTTTTTTTCTTGTTTTGTGTTAGTACAAGCTGCCAAAATGATTGCCGATAAAACACCCACTACTAAAAATCTTGTTTTCATATGCTCTATTTATTTATTGACTTCTTTTTCCGAAACTTCTTTCGCAGGACTCTTTGTGAATATACTAAATAACAGGAACCCCATAAAAGCTCCATACAACATGCTATTCGTAGGATCTGATGTTATAGGACATGTGCCAGTCAAACACCCTACTTTAGCATAATAGATAAATCCACCCAATGCTCCTACTATTGCTCCGACGAATTTAAGCCAATGTTTTAATAAAATTTTTTTCATAAAGTTCTACTTACAGTAATTCAAAAGACACTCAAGGAGTGGGATTACTTGATCGTTATTAATTGAATAAAGGTTTCTTTGACCCTCTCTTCGTGAGTTTAATATTCCTTTTGATCTCAAATCAGTTAAATGATGAGACAAAAGAGATTGTTCGCATCCTACGTGTTCCATTAAATCTGAAACAGACACTTCTTTGGTTTTAGCAAGATGCAAGAGGACGCACAAACGAGTTTCGTGTGCCATTGCCTTCAATATATAGGCTGCCTTTTCTAATTTAATCTTGTCAACTTCCATAATTTGCTCCATTACATAGACACATGAACATATATTCATATATAATTGTTCACAAAGGTATTCTTTTTATTAGAATGTAAATACTTAGTCACAAAAATAAAGGAGAAGTTCTAACTTCCTTCCAAGTGCAGCAATAATTAAAGGGTATAAAACGCACAGAATTGCTCAGTAAATCACTGGTAGAATGAGCCTTGCATCTTAACCGATGAATTTATATGTTGATACGATACAATAGGATAGAAAGAAATGATACCCGATAGAGCATGTTGATATGAAAACTAAAAGCTGAAAAAGTAATAGGTAAGTTTACCTGCAAAATAACGGTGTGCCGAACGTGAGAAGTTGCTAGAACTACTACGGCCATTATCGAACGAGTCACCTAAACCAAAGTAATAACGACCATCTAAATTGAAACTACCAACAGGTGTTCCAAACTCAATACCTATTCCACCTAATAGTCCATAGTCAAAATTGCTATCTATTGATTTGTATTGCATTCCAATCGGGAAATCAGGATCTTTTTCCAATACGCCATCTATATAATTAGACAATTCATCATTCATTTTAGATGAATCGCTAAACATATAACTTATTTGAGGCCCAAGATTCATAATGAATCTCACTTTATTACCAAAATAGATATGCGTCAATATTGGCAACTCAATATAGTTAAGCGTTCGTGAATAAGAATGGTCTGGGTTGTTTGATTCACTAAAATCCTCTGTCCATCCACGCTGTGTAAAATTGAGCTCTGCACCAATACCTAAATACCTTTCTGAAATATACCTTGCAGAGACTCCCGCTGAAAATCCTTGATTGGTTGTTTGTGGGACAGTGGGATCAAAATCAAGTGTAGAAAAAACAGGCCCTGCACCCACCCCAATCTTTAGTTGAGGTTTGAACGTATTGTTTTTTTGAGCTTGTATCAAAGCAGAAGTTGCAAACAAGAATAGAACTATAGATAGCCATTTTAGTTTAGAATTCATCGGCTCATATTTGATTTTGTAATGGTTGAATCTGTATTGTAGTTTACCAGATACATTCCGGTATTTATGAAACCACCCCAATTGTTTGCTCTTTCAAAATCGAATGCAAACTGAGTAGTATTTACTTTCAATGCATTAATATTAGTTTCAAAGTTTCTTCCGTACTTGTACAAAGCAGTTAGAAAATAGAGACCTGTATCATATCCTAACATTGCATATTGTGGATAAGTCTTTTGCAAATCTCTTTTATACCATTTCTTGAAATCCCGTTCAAACTCCTCCGTTTCTAATGCATTCTTATCAACATAAAAAGAGGAGTATAAATAAGTCCCATGGTTATGGTAGTCTTTCAGATAGTTTTGCTCGTATGTTTGCCATTCTGGATAACCAAATAAATCAATATCAATCTCTGGATTAGTCTCTTTCAATTCATTCAACGCCTCAAAGACTTGACCCAAAGTACCAATATCTCCAGAAGCAGGTATCAAGATGTTTCGTTTAGTTGTATCTAAAATAGGTAGCATTGATTCGGACATCGATTCTGAAATAAGAACTGATTGAAAAGGGATTGATTTGATTTTCAAATCGTTCTTCATAATAGTTATTAGATCATCCTANNATCCTTTTTATCATTTTCACCCGTAGCAAGGAATACAATGTTAGACTTATTAAACTTGTTCACAAAAACCTGAGATGCTTTTGTGTAAAGTTGCGCTTGAGGCGTATTTACTTGAAAAACATTCCCATTGTTCAATACCTCCGTGTTTTTTGAAGAGAATGGAATCACATATTTAATATTTTTAGACTTTGAGAAATCAGACAGTATCTTTATTTGATTATCTGAAACACCACCAACTATCAAATCGAGATTTTGAATCTCCATTGTAGTCAATAAACTTTCTAGTTTTTTTGTATTCTTCTCAGTGCCTATATCAAAAACATAAAGCTCGAGATTAGCCCCTTGTTTTTTCAGTTTATCTACTGCCATCAAAAAACCCTCATAATATTCTTGAATACGAACAGGTTGACCATCATTCTTTTCTAAGAAAGGCATCAGTAGGCCCACTTGCATCACGTTTATTTTGTCAGATTTTTTTCTTTGCGACAATAGGACATTCGCACGTGACTCATTTACTGCATCTTGGCGGGCCAATTCCCGATCAACTTTTTTCACAGGGATAGTCAACTCACTATTAGTGTTCAAATCTGATGATGAGACACCAGGGTTCTGTTTTTTGATATCTTCTACCGACACTTCATATTGCTGTGCAATGCTATATAAAGTTTCACCGCGCTTCACTTTATGCCGTTTCTGTTCAACAACTACAGGTCCTTCATAAGAAGAGAAAGTCTCGTTGGATTCGAAAAATGGAATTCTAATTGTTTTACCAATCTGAAAAGTATTAATTGATAATCCAGTATTTGCTGCAATAATATCTTCTGGTGTCAATGAATAGGTCCTAGAAACTGAGTAAAGTGTCTCTTTAGGTGATATCGTGTGATAACGATAGTTTTCTTCTTTCACTTCGCTGATTACTTTCCGCTGAGGAATTGATAAAACTGCTCCTTCTGTTATACCATCTCGGGAAGACGGATTCAGTCGAAAAATTTCATCTGGAGTAGTGTTATAGGTAGCAGCCAATGAATAAACGGTTTCGCCACGCTCAATGCGGTGATAAAAAACAGTATTCTGATCTGACACAGGTTTCTCCTTCGATGTAGGAATAGGGATATTCAATTTCTGACCATTCATCAACCCATCTTTGGCTGACGGGTTATATTTCAGAATTTGATCGATGGGTAGCGAAAATGTTCTCGCAATTGAGAAAAGGCCTTCACCTGGTTTCACCTCATAGCGATAAAACTCTTGACCATCAATGGTGACTTTTGGATAAGAAAAGTCTTGTGCAGTTATCCACAAAGAGAATATTGTAAAAAGTGTTATTAAATAAAACCTATTCATGTTTTGTTATTATTGTTTTGGTGCAGCATAAAAAAATCCTCTATGCTTGAAATCCTTCTAATATTCTTTTATTGTAATGATTGAAGATTCAAAATTACACATTATTTGGATTGCTAAAGCATTGAATTAGTTTATTTTGCATTTTGTTTTTTTTCTTTGTCTCTAAACATAGCGAAAAGCCTGAGAAACTCATCTGAATCTTCTTTCTCTTTATACTTATCGATAATCTTCTGAGCTTTTTGATAAGTCTTCTCTGCATCGTCCAACTTCAATGCATGTGTCTGTTGTATGCTTTTATTGATGAGCGTGGCAGCTTTTTTTGCATCCGAACTTTTAGAATTGCAACTAACTAATGCAACCATTGCAACTGCAAGCATCGTATATTTGAAACTTTTTCTCATCATTTTAAAAAGGATTTTCATTGCTCCTCGGGTAATTATGCTCGGTAACAGGAGATGAATAATTATCCTTTCCTCCACCTACACGTCTATTCATGCTCGACCCAAACTCTGCATATTGTGGCTCTTCATCTTTAAACAGAGCATATTCGTTCTCAAATCTCATACGAACGATTCCTGTGGGTCCATTTCTATGTTTTGAAATAACAATTTCAGCCAAACCAGCTGTAGAACCGTGCTCATCTTCCGTAATTTTGTAATATTCGGGTCGGTGTATAAAACATACAATATCCGCATCTTGTTCAATAGCACCCGATTCACGTAAATCTGACAACTGAGGTCTTTTCCCTTCTCCTTGTCTTGACTCCACTCCACGATTCAATTGAGACAAAGCAATGATAGGGATGTTTAATTCCTTTGCCAATCCTTTCAGCGAACGCGAAATCATACTCACCTCTTGCTCACGACTACCATAATTCATTCCACTGGCGTTCATTAACTGTAGGTAGTCTATAATAATCATTTTCACATCATGTTCACGCACCAAGCGTCGCGCTTTGGTTCTCAATTCAAATATCGAAAGACTGGGTGTGTCATCCACATAGATGGGTGCATCATACAGCTCTTTTATTTTGCTATCCAGTCTCTCCCACTCATGTTCGTCGAGCCTACCACTTTTGATTTTCTCGCCTTCTATCTGGCAAACATTCACAATCAATCGGTTTACCAATTGAACATTTGACATCTCCAGCGAAAATACCCCTATAGGATATTTAAAATTCACCGCCATATTCTTGGCCATTGATAGTACCAAAGCTGTTTTACCCATTGCAGGACGAGCAGCAATAATAACTAAGTCCGACTTCTGCCAACCCGATGTAAATTCGTCCAATTTTTTAAAGCCTGATTGCAATCCGCTTAAACCATCTTCTCGGTTGGCTGCAATCTCTAGGTTAGCTAATGCCTCTTTTATGACAGGATTTATCTGTATAACATCCTTTTTAACATTGCGTTGTGATATTTCAAAGAGCCGGCTCTCTGTTTCTTGCATCAAATCATCAACATCCACCATTTCATCGAAAGCTTGATTCACAACATCCGATGAAAATGTGATAAGTTGACGCGCCAAATATTTTTGAGAAATAATACGTGAATGATACTCAACGTGAGCAGCAGACGCGACTTTGTCTGTCAATTCTGCTACATATACTGCACCGCCTACCTGTTCAAGTTCACCTCTTCGTTTCAATTCTTCCACCACTGTGAGAACGTCAACCGGTTTTTGCTGCATGGCCAACTTGTGTATTGCACCAAAAATCGACTGATGGGTGGTTTCATAAAAACTCTCAGCTGTAAGAATATCGCTTATTATAGAGAATGCATCTTTTTCGAGCATCAATGCTCCCAAAACAGCCTCTTCAAGTTCGCGAGCTTGTGGTGGCATCTTTCCAATATCGGCTACCATAACTGTTTTCTCTACTACTTTTGTATTTTTTTGTCGTTTTTGTTTTTCCATTTTATTTTTTGTGATAAGAATTCAAAGATACTCTTCTATAATGAAATTTGAAAGGTTTTTATCGGTAATTATAATTTTTTAGACCACACTATATCTGTTATCATTTATCGGTATAATCTATTTATGCGAATGTCTGTTTTGAATAATCATACAATAATTGGACTTTGAATCAACGAAAGTACTGAAGATAATTTCAAACACGATTAACTATTTAAAATTCTCCATCAAAGACAAATGCTCCTTATTTCCAACAAAAAAAAGAATTATCATTGTTTGGTGAATAAATTCATTCAATAGCTGTTCAAGTTTTGCTATAAAGAAACTACTAACAAACAGCTGTAATGCTCCAAGTATCTATATAAAAATCAAACAATTCCACTACTTCCTTGTTCCATATAGAGACATAAAACATAAAAACAATATAATTCATGACAACCATGACAACTTTATCCGATTTATTTAACAGTGAATTCAAAAACCTATATGCTCTTGAAAAAGAGTGCGTAGAGATATTTGAAGCCGTGCAACAAGAAATTAAAGACCAAGATCTACTACAGATCGCAGTGGAACTTGCAAACGATTCTGAAAAGCAATTCAATTTATTGCAAGAAGCATTGCGTAACAAAGAGATCAATCCTAGCAATACCACAGACTCCGTTGCACAAGAGATGATAGAAAACTTGAAAGAGATATCGTCGCTCAAGATTCCACAAGAAGTGAAAGATGAGGGGATACTTGGTTCTTTCAATCGATTGAATTACTACAGAATAGCGTGTTACGAGAACACATACGAATTGGCTAAGAAATTAGGATATGATGACTTGAAAGATTTGTTTTATTACGAAGTATAAATACAGTCACACAATAGTTTGAAAAGACCCCTGAAAAGGTGTCTTTCTTTATTCTTTATAAGACGACTATTGAATTATATTTAATTCATTTGCGTGTTTGTGTTCTTTGTATAATTTGAAAACAAGATACTCTGTAACGTTATGGTTAATGAGTAATTGAACTTCATTTATATAAGTATCAACAAACAACGCGGCAACTTTAAAGTTGAGAATACAAATATCACAGTTTTTATTACAATGAATAGCTGCAAGCGACAAACGTACGATGTATCACTTTATGTTTTTTATTTTCAAAAGTATTACTTTCATTGAAATCCATCTAAATCAAAACAATTGTTACAAACCAATAATTGAAAACTGATGGTAATGTACCAACTTTACACCCGTTTTTCGTTTTTAAGAAAAACAAAAGCCATGTACTCTTCAAAATGCAAGAAACCTATTCTACTTTTTTGCATTTGAACGAATTCGTTATACGAATGGAAAACCAAAATTGAGAGAAATGGTCAAAATCGGTGCTTTTTACCCCTTTTTAGTCGCTTTTGGACTGTTTTTGATGTTTTCCCAACATTTCTACGACTGCGGATTTCAGGGATAAGTCATATAAATCCATTTTTGAGTGGCAAATTGAACGAATAAGTCTTACAAATTCAATCTTAGATTGAAGATCGAACAGATGAGTCTTACAAATTTAATCTACCTGTGTAGATGAAGCAGATGAGTGAAATTAATAAAAATTCGCAAATAAGATGAGACGGAGAAGTCTCCATTTTTGTGTTGTGAGTAGTAGAAACAACAGATATGTCGCACAAATAGGAACTACTACGTATGAAGGAGAATATTAGAAGACAAACATGTAAATTACATTGTTCCTTTAGCAGGTAAATATTACGACATGCTTTTCTCTTTGTTATTATTATTAAAACGAATTACTGAAGCATGTGAATATTCTTGGTAATATTTAGATCACATTCTATTCAACAACCTCTTCAGTAGTTTCAAGTCCCGTATTCTCATCAAAATATAATTCTTTTACCACCGTAATCACAATCACCAACATGGGCACAGCCAGCACAACACCCCACCCGCCTGCAAGTGTTCCCATTAACACCTGAAAAGAAATAAGTAAAGCGGGAGGAATACTCAACAGCTTCTTCTGAATATTTGGAGTAATAAGATTGCCTTCAATAGCTTGCACAAAAATAAAAGATCCCGCAACGAGCAATGCTTGGGTTGGACTGGTCAACAAAGCCACCATCACTGCTGGTATCATTGCCATAATGGGTCCAAAATTAGGAATCACATTCAACAATCCTGCCGTAATGGCCAATATCAACCACATATCTACCCCAAAAATCAAAAGTGCAATCGAGATAAAAATAAAAATTACAAAACCAGAAATGATTGCTCCCTTCATCCATTTTTGTAGGTTATAACCTAAGTTTTCGAATACATGTTTAGCTTTTGCTTTTCCTCTCCTTGGTACGAGATTCACTACACCATTTACATAATCAAAAGGAGATACAGAAAGAAACATGGCAAGAAAAATCACAATGTATAAATCGCCGAAAACTCCAAAAGAAGACTTAAAGAAACTTTGCAGGAACGGCAACACTTTCTTTTGATTTTCAATGTCTGATATTTGATCCGAAATCTTTTGTCCTAATGAAGTTCTGTTCAAATATGTTTGTGCATTATCAATCATGACCGGAACTGCTTCTTGCATTTCTTTGAATTGAATTTGCGCCTCTGCGCCTACAAGCCAAAAAAACAAACCAGCCAGTAATACTATAGACACAATAGTGACTGCAAGAGAAACTCTATCTCCCAAGCCAGTCCATTTTTTTATTTTATTAGATACTGCACCAAAAAACAAAGCTATAAGTGAAGCTGCCAAAAGGAGAAAAAACACATTAAATGCTTTGTGAATTATTAGAACCATAATAATTACAAAGGCTGATATGCCAACTGTAATCCACACTTTATTTACAAAGTTTGAAGATGGGTGTAACTGTTCATTCTTTTCCATATATTGTTGAAGGGTTTATTTAAATATTAGAACAATCCGATTAAAGATATTGTTTTCGGAGAGATACGTAACTTGAGTCTCTCGTTGAACCTACAGAAACTTTTAATGAACATTCTCATCTATTATTAGTTTATCTCGGCACTCATTATTGATATAAGCTTTTTTTATGTAAGTTTGCTTATGTAATCGGCATGGGACTTATCCCTCAAAAAAGATGGTAGATAATTAAAAATGGAAGCTGTAAAAATATATCAGGAAGTTTATTCAGATGAGGGAAACGTGAGTTTTGGGATCTTCAGAATGGAAGATATTTACATCGAAGAGAACGGAGCACCTGACGAACCACACAGACATGGCTACTATACAGTACTCATTGTTAATCAAGCAAACGGAGTGCACAAAATAGATTTCAACACTTACGAGTTTTCTAACAAACAGATATTTTTTGTAGCACCCGGACAAGTGCACCAAGTAATAACAACTGAAAAACCTATTGGCTTTGCAATGACTTTTTCCAGTCAATTTTTAGTGGAAAACTCTATCCCAATATCGTTTATTGAAAGCTTGAACCTATTTCAAAACTATGGACAAAGCCCGCCCATATCGCCAAACAATAAACAATTTAATGCTATTGAAAACTATACCAATCAAATTTTCGAACTAAACAATAGCGATACAAACATGAAATGTTTGTCTATCAGCGCATTTTTAAAGCTTTTGCTTATAGAGTGTAACAACATTTGTAGTATCAACCCCATTGAAATGGATGTAGATACGACGGGCGACAATCTCATTAGGTCTTTTAGAAAAGCAGTCGAGCAAGATTATAAGAAAGAACACTCTACCACGTACTATGCGAATAGTCTTTATATTTCGCCCGATCATCTGAACCGAACATTTAAAGCAAAAACTGGTAAAACAGCAAAAGAGTATATTCAATCAAGAATAATAACTGAAGCCAAAAGATTACTCTACTTTGCCGATTTAACAAACAAAGAAATTGCTTATGAGTTAGGTTTTAATGAGCCTGCTAACTTTAGCGCATTCTTCAAAAAACATACACAATTATCACCCTCACACTTCAAGAAAAACGAGATTCAACAATGAATATCGGATTTTCATAAGTTTACTCCCTTTTTTCATATTCCACACTTCTCTTAATGGCTCTATCTTTGCATCATACTTTTTAAGCAAAGAATATGATCCGTCGAAAATATATTACATACATACTCATTTGCAGGAATTATAAGAATAATTGTTGCCAAGACAGTGAAGTCAACAGATAGTAGATTCATAAACGAGGCAAACCATACTTTGAACCAAGAAGTAAAGATTAATAATGTATCAAACAAAAAAGAGAAAACAATGAAAACAATAATTCACAGAGCAGAAACAAGAGGACACGCTAATCACGGTTGGTTAAATTCGTACCATACATTTAGCTTCGCCAATTATTACGACAAAGAAAGAATGCATTTTGGAGTATTGCGCGTACTGAATGATGACACGGTAGATGCTGGAATGGGCTTTGGGACACATCCTCACGACAACATGGAAATTATATCAATTCCATTGGAGGGCGATTTGGAACACAAAGACAGCATGGGCAATGTAACCGTAATTAGAGAGGGCGACGTGCAAGTGATGAGTGCCGGAACAGGTGTTACACACTCCGAATACAATAAAAACAAAGATAAATTAGTAAAGTTTCTTCAGATTTGGGTATTCCCAAATGAAAGAAGCGTAACACCCAGATATGACCAAATTTCTCTAAAAGACATATCAAAAAAGAACGAGTTCTACCAGATACTTTCGCCCAACAAAGATGACCAAGGTGTTTGGATTCATCAAGATGCATGGTTTCATTTAGGAAACTTCGAGAAAGGAAAATCTGATGAATACAAAATCAAGAAAGAGGGAAATGGCGTATATGCTTTTATTATTGATGGAGAAGTAGAGATGAATGGTGAAAAATTGCACAAAAGAGATGGCATGGGTATCTGGGATACAGACACTATCAGTATGAAAGCATCAGAAAATGCTCGTGTACTTTTGATGGAAGTACCAATGGCCGTATAGATGGATGGTAGAACGCTAACAAATAAAATAACAATTGAATAATTATAAAACAAACAACTTAAAACATACAAGACAATGACTAAGAACTTAAAAGACGCAATTAAAGATAGACGCACTTATTATCAACTACAAAACACTTCACCAGTTTCTGATGAAGAGATACAATCAATTATTGAGCATGTATTGCTGTATGCTCCTTCAGCATTCAATTCACAATCGGCACGCATGGTACTCTTGTTGGGAGACAATCATACTAAAATGTGGGAAATAACCAAAGAGGAGCTCAAGAAAGTGAGCAAATCTGAAGAGGCCTTCAAAGCAACTGAAGACAAAGTGAACACATCTTTTGCTTCTGGATATGGAACAATCCTGTTTTTTGAAGACAAAACGGTTATCAAAGGTCTGCAAGGGAGTCTTCCTTCCATGGCAGAGAAGTTTGCACAATGGAGCCAACACTCCTCTGGTATTGTTCAAATACTAACATGGATTGGTTTGGAAAGTGTAGGCTTCGGCGCATCTCTACAGCACTACAACCCTCTGATTGATGAAGCTATAAAAAAAGAATGGTCAATAAACGAAGAATGGGAACTAATAGCTCAAATGCCTTTCGGTACTCCGGCGGGCGAGCCAGGCGAGAAAACACACGTAACACTCGAAGAGAGATTGATGGTGGTGAAATAGATTTCGTAAAGAAAACTATCAATATAGAGAGAGGACACCTTAATAGGGTGTCTTTTTTTGTTAAATATACTTGGGCATTGGCTTTGTTACATACAACTATTTTAAACTTTATACTCATCGAGATTGTTTATTCGATGTGTAAGGAATACATTTATAACAATATTCGGAAACGAGAATACACATAACACAATAATTAAACAACAAAACAGAGAATGAAAAAGAAAATTTTGACAATCGCAATTCTTGCAACAGTAGCATTAAGTGCGTGTACTGGAACTTCAAACAAAGACAATGCAGCTACGACAACCACTACAGAAACAGTTGGTGACGACATTGTAACCATGCCCTACAATGATAAAGATGGTGAAAACTTAGTAAGCATCCCAAAGATGC
>DENY01000063.1:501-12442 GCA_002359825.1 Bacteroidales bacterium UBA2632 | reverse complement strand
AATATTGCGACTATATTGTGATGATGAAAGATGGCAAGCTCTTTAACCAAGGCACCCCCGATATTGTGCTCACTTACGATCAAATTGAAGCAGTGTATGACACAGTGGTGATTGTGAAAACAAACCCCATATCGGGCAAGCCTGTCGTATTCCCCATTTCAGAACGAAAACTTAACGAATACAACAACAAACCCCACACCCCATAACCCACACCCCAACATGTCCACATTCCTACTCACCACCCTCAACGCAAAATACATTCACCTCAATTTGGCCATTCGTATTCTCTACGACCTCAATCATGACAAGGCAAATATAGCGTGGAGCGAACACACCGTTAAGAGCGATTTCAATGAAGTGGCAGAGGCTTGTGCACCATATGATGTGGTATGTTTTAGCTGTTACATCTGGAACATTCAGCAAACATTAAAAGTATGCGAGATAATAAAGCGTCTCAATCCAGCAGTGAAGATTCTATTGGGTGGTCCTGAAGTGAGTTATGAGTGGGAACAAGTAATAGAGCATCCTGCCGTTGATTTTCTAATATTGGGCGAAGGTGAAATACCCTTTCAGCAGTTTGTAACCAATTATCCACAAGTAAAGGGCATCCCCAACTTAGTGACCAAAGACAATTACACCAAGATACTCCCTACCCCAATTGATTTAAGGTTTGATGTAAACAATTTGGCCAACAGAAATCCTTATCAATATGACAATCCTAAGGATTTGCTCAATAAAGTATGCTATATTGAAACCAGTCGTGGATGTCCCTACAAATGCGAATATTGCTTGGCCAGCTTAGACAACAATGTACGCGACTTGCCCGTGGATACCGTGAAGAGCAATCTATTGTACTTGATGAAGCATGGTCGCACCATTAAATTCCTTGATAGAACGTTCAACGTTAAGAAGGATTTCACCATCGATCTTTTTCAATTCATTTTGGATAATCATCGTCCCGAAAATATATTTCAATTTGAAATAACAGCCGATATCATTCACCGTGATATCATCACTTTCGTACAAGAGAATGTGCCTCCTGGTCTGTTTCGTTTCGAAATTGGCATTCAAACAGTCAACGAAGAGAGCAATCGTGAAGTTGGGCGCAGACAAGACTTTGCTAAAACCAGCGATGTGGTGAATCAACTCAAAAACAAAATTGAGATGCACCTCGATCTAATCGTCGGTCTGCCGTTCGAATATTTCAGTGACTTAAAATATAGTTTCGACAACACCTTTGCCTTGTATCCCGACGAGTTGCAGTTGGGCTTTCTGAAGTTTCTGAAAGGAACACCCCTTCGTGTCAACTACAAAAAACATGGTTACAAGTTTGATGAAAATGCTCCCTACGAAATAATGGAGAGTCAATATATGAGTCCTTTGGAGTTGCACAAAGCTACTTTAGTAGAAAAGGCACTTGATATTTATTGGAACAAGAAAAGAGCCATTAATACATTGCACTATGTCAGTTCAACTGGTAGTATCTTTGATTTCCTGCTTGGGCTGGGTGAATATTTTGACACACATTACCAATTTCACAATCATGTACTCTTGGATATCTACGAAGCTCTTTGGAAGTATGCACTATTAACACATCCAGCTGATAAAGCTTTGCACGAATTGATCTATTTGGACTATTATAGCTACAACAAAATAAAACCACACGATCTCTTTGGCATCGAGCCAGACAAGAAAGAACAAAACCGTGTGTTAAAAGAATTGGGATTCAACATTCATCAGTTCAGATACGCCTTTTTCCCTGTTTCGTTTGATATCCATCATTGGTTGGAACATTTTGAGGTGAAAGAAGACAGCGATGTTTTGGTGGTGCAGTTTACGGGGAAAGAGAAGCCGGAGATTCATTCGGGGAAGAATGAAATAAGAATTAAGAATTAAGAGTTAAGAGTTAAGAAAAAATGCGGTATGAGATTTGAGTTATGGGATGACACAACTCTATTGTAGTGGCGCACCTGTGTGTGCGCCATTGGTAAAATAAATTGCAACCGATTAATCGAAATACTCTTTTTCAATCACAAGCCCCTGAAGGGGTCAAACATGAATAACCCCGTATGAAATGCGGGGTTAATGAGTCAATTAGGCACCAGAACCCTAAAGGGTAGGGTGTTCATTTTAACGTTCCTGAAATTGACATTATATCACCCTACTTTCATGCTATAAATGAGTATGTTTTTCTTTGCTTATATGATGATTATCATGTTAAATGACTTGTATATATCGTTGATTATTAGTATCTTTATGGTAAATAACTAATAATATTTCATCAATGAAAAAGACTAAAATTGAAGCTGATAATGCTCACTTGAAAAGTGAACTTTCTAAGTCAAATAAACAAAACTCTGATTTAAAAAAAGAGAACAAGAATTTATCCAAAAAACTAGAGAAATCTAAGAATAAAGCAACTGAATTAAAAAAAGAATTAAAAAAAAACGACGGGTGGAGCGTAACTTAGTGCAAAGAACAAAAACAATCACTTTAGAGTCTATTGACGGTTATTCATACTCAGAACTTATTGTGCGATTGAGCACCCTACTTTACACACGTGTTAAATGTGGTTCACGTTCAGTAGTTTCAGTTCTGGAAGTGATAAATGAAGTTTTGGGTGAAGCATTGGGTGAATCATTCGGTGACTTTTCAAGTAAAGTACCTTGTCATAATACTATTTTAATTTGGATGAAAAAATGCGGATTGAAAGTTTATGAAACAGCTGGCGAATCTGTGCAGGACATTAATTACGCACTAGTTACAGACGAAAGCATGATGATAGGTAGCGAGAAATTACTTCTTACTCTGGCAATTCCATCTGAACATCAGGGGCAACCTTTAAGTTGCGAAGATGTAAATGTGATTGACATAGCTGTAGCAAAGAGTTGGAACGGAGAGAATATAGGATTACAACTTCAAAAAGCCAGCGAAAAAGTGGGACACATTCCAGACTTTGTAATAACTGATAATGCTTCGGTTATGAATAAGGGAGTCAGATGTGCAAAAATGATTCATCTCCACGACATTAGTCACTCATTAGCTATGTATTTAGAAAGAGGTTATGGTAAGGAATTTGATTTTAAGAAATATGTTAAGTTAATGGCTAAGTCTAAGTTCAAATACAATATGACGAAAATAGCTTATCTGCTTCCTCCCACTCAACGCACTATTGCTCGTTTCATGAACCTTTCGAACTGGGTTAAATGGTCATCTAGAATACTTGATAAGTATGACACGTTGAATGTGGATGTGCAAAAAGCGTTTTTATTTATACCTGCAAATGCTGCTCTTATAGATGAGTTATCTAGTGTTATGCAGTGTGTAGAGCGTATTGAGCACCTTTGTAAACATAATGGTTTATCAAAAGAGACAGTTTATGAATGTGAAAAATCGATTCAAACACACCTTTTAAGTGGTAACTCTCGAATGATTTGTATAGGAGAGAACTTTAATGAATTCCTTAGAAAAGAAGTCATGCTCTTTGAGCAGGAAACCGCCCCACGCAACAACTCATCAGATATTATTGAATCTGTTTTTGGTAAGTATAAAGCTATCAAGTCACCAAATAAATTAAATGGTGTTACTACATCAGTCTTATATCTACCAATTTACACAAAGCTTGCAAATAAAGATCAAGCCAAAGGCTTTAACTTTAAAACGGCTTTAGAAGATACTCGAATTGCACATATAAATGATTGGGCAAAGAATAACTTAACTCCAAATCTTGAGCAGTTGCGTAGGAAATGTTTACAGAAAACGGGGTGAATTTAGGAACAACAAAATGAACACCCTACCTAAAGGGGTTCAACCTACTATTTACTGTGGATATCTGCATCGAAGACACTACAGCACCATTCCTCTTGCTTGATATTGAACCCATTCAGGGTTCCTAGCTATTCCATCATTGTCACCACGGGTTTCACCCGTGGCTATTCATGTTAAACCACTTCGTGGTTGGGGGCTGAAACAGAAATCAATATCCAAATAATCAAATAATAACCAATTAACACCTCATCATCTTGAATGTCTGATTCGCCATTGGCCGACGAGGTCGGCCACTACAAATGCTCCATTTATTACAAATGGCCGACACGCAGGTCGGGCCACTACATACATTCCACATTATAAAAACAGAAAAAGAAGAAAAAACGTTTCCTTTTAAAATTTGCAGCGGCAACTACAAATAAACGTTTTTTCTTCTTTAATCTACTTCGCTGTAGAGCCATAGCCCTTATGCGAACTTTACTACAACTTCATCAAAGTTGTAATAACACTTTACAGATGGTCTTCTGACATTTGATCCAACCCATTCTTTGCACCTTGGTGTTCAACATCGACAATTTCGGAAGTTGCAGGGATATCATGCACCACGCCACCATTGGTTGGTTTCTCATGTTCTGCCTCTTGTTGGATTGCATTGCCATTCATGGCTGCCACGTCCACCTTCAATCCATTCATTGCACTTAGTGTGAATGGTTTTGGCTTAGCCGATCTGGCATTTACGATTGGATGCTCACCATTGTCGATTTCCTCTTCTGGTTGGTCTTGTTTAGCTTGACCATTTCTTCTACGTGTAATGCGAGAGTCATAAGTTGCTCGATAAATATCGAGATACCTGTTAATTTCTCTGCAATAGTCCAAGTAAAAGTGTTCACCAGGTTCTTCTAGCTTCTGTGCCATAGACACAGCTGTGAGAAGCTCTAGTAAAGTTGCATACACATTTGATCTAATTTCTATACTTTTCAACACATCTGTTGATTGCTGATTTGCACGTTTTTTGAAATTTCGATCAATGCTTACTGTTAAGGCTTTAATAGTATCAAATTCAGACACAAGATCTAAAGTTCCAAGAGCTTCAGAAAAATCTTCGCTATGACTCATCTCTGTAGTCATATTTTTAACCATACGGTTTTGAAGAATAGCTGATGGTCTGTAAAGATACTCTTGATGCCTTTTCATCCACATACTAAGCACTTCTGCTGCGTCCCTATTGCTTTGACTGGGCGATTGCAAATTGCTACGTATTATACCACCCATGGATACAAGATAATTTTTGCGTTCCAGACATTGTCTGTTCAATACTTTTGTTAGTGGATGGGGCTTTTGCATATTCATTACAAATTGCAATTCGTTGTCATGTGCCAGGGCACGTTCCAACCATACTTTAACGTAATCCAGTTCTACCTCTTCTACACTCTTTATGGAGGTGATGTGGTAAAATAACTCTGGAAATTCTTGAGTTTTGAGTTTATTAAAAAAACTCACATTTGAAAAATTCATTTGATAAAAATTTTATAATGAAACTTATGTTATTTATGAATACTCTTAGATGATTTGCAAAAGGTGACAAAATCTCTTTGAAGTATTCTTTACAAAAATACATTATATTTATTATACAATTTGTAGTAAAAGTTGGAAGCTCTTGTAGTAAAATTACTACAAGACAAATAATTATACTGTCATAACTTGAGATATATTATTCTAGTTAAGAAAAAAACAAAGCTTAAAATAGATGTATTTGAATATGACATCTTAAAAATGCATTGTCGATTTGTCTTATTGAAGTATATATTCCCAATTGAAAATGCAACGGTGAAATTCTAATTAGTAATCATTGCGAAATGAAAATGCAACGATGATTTTCTAGTTAGTAATGATTCCCAAATGAAAATGCAACGATGATTTTTTAATTAGTAAAGATTTACTCATGGTTGTGCTACATAGAAAACATAACTTTCACAACATTCTTTAACAGATTCAACACTATTCACTCTTCAAGTATAAGTTTTTTGACATATTTCTTCACCTAATACTTATGGTTGACACATAATAGGAGGCAGAGTAACACTGAAAACGTATAAAAAGTGCTTGTTTAGTAATAAATCCACTTGCATTTTGAATTATGACACNNTGAAAATGCAACGATGATTTTCTAGTTAGTAATGATTCCCAAATGAAAATGCAACAGTGAATTTGTAGTTAGTAATCATTCCAAATCCAAAATGCAACCGTGAATTCCTAACAGAAATATATTTCCAATTCAAAAAGCAACGAAGAAATAAGAGCGGAAATATATTTCTGATTCAAAATTCAAGCATGCTTTTCTATTTAGAAATATCTATCTACACCATCTAAATACATTATCATAAAGGGCTATAGACTATCGGATATATTAGCAACATTTGAAGATATAGATATATTTGTCACACTTTATGGAATATGCAACCGGTAATATTGTGTTTTGTATGTCTAGATTATATGGAATAAAAAATCATGAGCCTAATAAATACTCTTAAATATGAAATTGATAAATTCTAATTTCCCGAAATATATTATTCTGTCTACCTACAAAGAGTCGCACGATTTTTAATCAAAAGAATGTCCAAAAACCCTCTTTCCCACAAATGCACCCAGAAGAAGAAACAAGAGAAAACCACCTCGTATTTAACATTGTTATTAAATAATATATATTGAATTAAACGCAGATTTTGTGGAAATTGCAAATTAGTTGAACTTTTATCTATTCAGGTAATAATGATTTATCGTGTGTTTTTTTATTTGAACAATTGCGATTACAAACTTATAAAGAGACCTCAAATGGTCTTAAATGTAACTCTATTTGATTTATCAAGATCAACACAAGACGGCTCTGCAAATCCACATTTTATTTGGATGATAAATCGTCTTTCTCTTCATTATACTCCAAGTTATAATAATCACTCCCTTTTGGTGAAGTTATCTTGAATGTCGAGGCTGCATCCTTCAAAAAGGACACCTCAAACATAGAGTAGTTTGTTTGCTTTGAAGTTTTTGAATAAAAGACATTCAATCTTTTCTCAATCAATTGATAAAACACGATTAACAAATAGACTTAAACAAACTGAAATAAGTGAGATTAACCTTAACACAGCCTCAATATATGTTTTTAAATTATAATGAACCAAAGAATATGGCTAATCCACACTTTAAAGCATTATTTTTGTGTCAGAAAAAGATTATCAGGTTACAATATCAACTCAGAACTCTATAATACAACTTTTATGGTTAATTCTAATGTAAATAAAGGACATCAAAAAATTGATGTTCGTAGTTTTGTATCAAAAAACATTACTCCATACGACGGAGATGCCTCCTTTTTGACAGGAGCAACACAACGGACAAAAGATATGTGGAATATCTGCTTGGCTGCTATTAAAGAAGAAAGAGCAAACAACGGAGTCCGCGCAATAGACAATGAACTCGTTTCCACTATTACATCTCATGCTGCTGGATATATCGACCGCGACAATGAGTTAATTGTAGGTTTACAAACCGATATGCTACTGAAGCGTGCCATGAAGCCTTACGGAGGTTTCTCGGTAGTAGAAAGAGCTTGTCAAGAAAATGGTGTAGAAGTATCTCCTATGGTAAAGGAGGTGTTTACCAAATATGCTAAAACACACAACGACGGTGTGTTTGATGTTTACACTCCCGAAATAAGACTTTACCGTTCTTTGGGAATTCTTACTGGATTGCCCGACAACTATGCTCGTGGCAGAATAATTGGCGATTATCGCAGATTGGCACTATACGGCACCACCACTTTGATTGAAGCAAAAAAGGCTGATCTAAAAGGACTGAAAGGCCCAATGACTGATAGTCAAATACGCCTTCGCGAAGAAGTAGCTGAGCAAATAAGAGCACTAAAAGCTATTGAAGAACTTGGTCAGATATATGGTCTTGACCTTTCTCGTCCAGCTGAGACAGCGCAAGAAGCTGTGCAGTGGGTATATATGGGATACTTGGCAGCTGTGAAAGAGCAAGACGGTGCAGCGATGTCTTTGGGTAATGTATCTTCTTTTTTAGATATTTATATAGAAAAGGATATCAATGAAGGAAAAATAACTGAAGAGTATGCGCAAGAATTGATTGACCAGTTTGTGATGAAGCTACGCATGGTGCGTCATTTACGCATGGATGCCTATAATGACATCTTTGCTGGCGACCCAACATGGGTGACCGAAGCTATTGGAGGAAAATTGGCCGACGGCCGTCACAAAGTAACAAAAACCTCGTTCCGCTTTCTGCAAACATTATATAATTTAGGCCCATCGCCCGAACCTAACCTCACAGTGCTTTGGTCGCAAAAACTTCCTGAAGGATTCAAAGAGTTTTGTGCAAAAGTATCAATTGACACATCCTCCATTCAGTATGAAAATGACGACTTAATGCAAGGAAGTCGCCTCAGCGATGATTACGGAATTGCCTGTTGTGTGTCTTATCAAGAAATTGGGAAACAAATACAATTCTTTGGTGCTCGATGCAATTTAGCAAAGACGTTGTTGCTTGCTATTAATGAAGGTCGTTGTGAGCTAACTGGAAAACAAGTGATTGAAGGAATCCCTGCACTGAAATCGGATGTACTCGATTTTGATGAAGTGATGGAAAACTTCAAATTGGCCATGCGTGAAGTTTCTCGTGTGTATGCCGACTCGATGAATATTATTCATTACATGCACGACAAGTACTACTACGAAAAATCTCAAATGGCACTTATCGATACCAACCCTCACATCAATTTAGCTTATGGTGCTGCAGGTTTGAGTATTGTTGCCGATTCATTGTCAGCAATTAAGTATGCTAATGTAACTCCTGTACGTGATGAGAATGGTATCACAAAGGATTTCAAGATTGATGGAGAATTTCCTTATTATGGAAACGATGACGATCGGGTAGATTATTTTGCACGTGAAATACCTATTTATTTCAACTCTTTGTTGAAGGAATTGCCTACCTATAAAAATGCAGAGCCAACGCTAAGCATCCTCACCATTACATCCAACGTGGTATATGGCAAGAAAACAGGTGCAACACCTGACGGTCGTGCCCTTGGTGTACCTTTTGCACCGGGAGCCAACCCAATGCACGGACGCGATTCAAATGGCGCATTGGCATCATTGAGCTCTGTGGCTAAGCTTGACTACAATAGTTCAATGGATGGTATTTCCAATACATTCTCTATTGTACCAAAGACATTGGGCCCTACTGACGAACAACGTCGTGAAAACTTAGTGAGCATTATGGATGGATATTTTTCGAAAAATGCACATCATCTCAATGTGAATGTCTTGGACCGTGAAATGTTGCTTGATGCTATGGAACGTCCAGAAGAGTACCCTCAACTGACCATTCGTGTGTCGGGATATGCAGTGAATTTTGTAAGACTGACACGTGCTCAACAGATGGAAGTGATATCTCGTAGTTTCTTTGAAGCTATGTAATTTTTTTAATTAGAAAAAATCTAAAAACAAGTTTTCCATTATATGAGAAAACAAACTAATAATTAGAAGTAGCCCATTGTACACATTTAGCGTGGGCTACTTCTTTTCTTTCCAAGTATCCTTTCAATTCATTCCAGAAATTACCCTAAATATATGATCAGACTTCATTCAGTAGAATCTTTAGGTACTTATGACGGCCCAGGTGTTCGTCTTGTACTATTCACACAAGGATGCAATTTTAAATGTAAATATTGTGCCAATCCTGACACAATTGACAAAACAGGCGAAGCGCGTCTTTACGATTACGAAGAGTTGATGAAACTAGCACGCAGCCAACGTCCGTTTTTTGGTAAACGGGGTGGCATCACTATGTCGGGAGGAGAACCGCTGATGCAAGCAAAAGAGATCATTCCTTTTTTTAAAATGTTGAAAGAAGAAGGGTTCAACACTTGCATCGACACAAATGGTAGCTACATTACACAAGATGTGAAAGAGTTGTTAGAATACACCGATTTGGTATTGCTCGATATAAAAGAGATAGATGAACAGGCTCACATCAACATTGCAGGAGCATCTAACAAAGCCACACTTCGCATGGCAGCTTATCTGCAAGAGATTGACAAACCTGTGTGGGCGCGGTATGTGTTAGTGCCGGGATACACCGATAGCGAAGAACATCTTCATGCTCTTGGCAAATTTCTGCAACCTATGAAGAATATTGAAAAGCTAGAAATACAACCCTACCACAAATTGGGAGTACACAAGTATGAGTCGTTAGGTTGGAAATACGAATTGGAAAACACACCTGAAAACACACCTGAACAACTACAGAAAGCAAAGGATATACTTGACATGTATATTAAAGAAGTGATTGTAAATTGAGTTTCAAATCTCTGACAAAAGCAGTTTATAGATTTATCATTGTTAGCTTTCTGTTAAAATAAAACGACACACAATAATTATTTCTGTATCTTTGCTCTATTGAATTCAAAAATCGACAAATGAACACCGAACTTTTTATAGCAAAACGATTATACAAAGGCAATAAGAAGAAAGAGAAGCGCGTATCTTCCCCTGCTGTATCCATTGCCATAACAGGTATTGCTCTGGGCTTGGTGGTTATGATATTATCAGTTAGTATTGTGATTGGATTCAAAAAAGAGATTCGGGGCAAGGTCATTGGATTTGGGTCGCATATTCAAATAACTTCGTTTGAAGACAATAGCTCTTATGAGCTCAACCCGATTGCTATTTCTGATTCACTAATAGCAAAAATAAAAGCTAATCCTCAAATAAGACACGTCCAACCTTACATCATTAAACCAGGGATAATAAAGACAGACGAAAACTTCCAAGGTGTAGTACTCAAAGGTGTGAACGAGGAATATGATTGGGATTTCTTTAAAAAGAATATGATTGAAGGAGATATCATCAATCCAAATGATACTTCAGGAGTAAATCAAGCCATTATATCGAAAAATATTGCAGACAAACTTCATCTGAAACTGGGAGATAAGTTTACAACCTTCTTTGTGCAAGAACCCGTGAGAGCACGTCGATTTGAGATTACGGGTATCTATCAAACCAACTTTGAAGATTACGACAAGCTATATATCCTCACCGATATGAGTTTACTGACAAAGTTGAACCAGTGGGACGATGACTTTGCAAGTGGTTTGGAAGTATTGGTAAAAGACTACAATCAACTAGATATCACCGCTCAAGATGTATTTTTTGACATGGCGTCCTACCACGATAAATTGGGCAACACACTCTATGCACGTTCGATAAAAGACATCAACCCTATTATATTCGATTGGTTGAGCCTGCTCGATATGAATGTATGGATTATAATCATACTCATGCTCATTGTGTCGGGATTCACCATGATTTCGGGACTTCTCATTATTATATTGGAACGCACCAATATGATAGGCATATTAAAAGCAGTTGGCACGCGTGATTTTAATATACGAAAGATATTTCTCTATTTATCTTCATTTCTTATCCTGAAAGGATTGTTTTGGGGAAACATAATCGCGTTATTAATCTGCTTTGCGCAAAAGTATTTACACATTATCAAACTCAATCCTGAGGTATATTACACCGCTTATGTTCCGGTGGATATAAACCTGTGGAATATATTAATCATAAATATAGGTACTTTGGTAGTTTCACTGTTAATGATGATTGGCCCATCTTATTTGATAGCCAAAATATCACCTGCAAAATCTATCAAGTTTGAATAAGTAGTATAACCATATTAAAAAGAATAACAAGAATATGAGTATCAATTGGATTCTATTAATTATTGGCGGTGTGTTCGAAGCTGGCTTTGCAGTAAGTTTAGGCAAAGCTCAAGACTCTATTGGAAAAGAAAAATGGATGTGGCTTGCATCCTTTGCAATATGCGTTAGCATCAGTATGTTTTTACTCTACAGATCAATGGGTGGCGCAAGACCAATACCTGTAGGAACGGCCTATGCAGTATGGGCTGGTATTGGTGCTGTGTGTAGTGTAGTGTTTGGTATATTTATTTTCTCTGAGCCTGTTACAGTATGGCGCATGGTTTTCCTAAGCACACTTATAATTTCTTTGGTTGGGCTACAGGTAGTAACACCTGCTTAAAGTGAATATCATTGAACATTATAATCAATCTTTTAGAAGTATGATCCAAG
>DENY01000063.1:0-283 GCA_002359825.1 Bacteroidales bacterium UBA2632 | reverse complement strand
CTGGAGGCTAAATATGGATGGATCTATTTCAGGAATAGATTTAAGTTTTGAGTATCGGTTCTACCCTTCTTACAAAGCACACTTCTTGCGTCAAGGATACTTTGGATATAAATTCTCGGATGTAGTATATACGAAAGTAGGTGTTACGCAAGTTCCATTTGGCATTTTACGTTCTGCAGGAAACAACTATTTCTTTCAAGCTCCCTATTATGTAGGTCTGGAAGATGACTATGACATGGGTATCAAATTTGATATAACACCCACTGACAATATTGATATATCG
>DENY01000059.1:4643-4860 GCA_002359825.1 Bacteroidales bacterium UBA2632 | reverse complement strand
GTTTAACAACCTGCTTTAAACCCCAAGTTACAGAAATTCCATCCTGTCCTGATTGAGGAAGATAACCATTGAGGTCACCAACTATTCCGTCATAAGTTCTGGTAAAATTATATTGTGCGCTTAACTCAGATATGTTGTCATAAGGAATTAAGGCACGTGCATCTCCATAAGGCTTTTTAACTTCAGTTTCGAATAAAGGAGTCGTAGTATAAAAGAT
>DENY01000059.1:4304-4632 GCA_002359825.1 Bacteroidales bacterium UBA2632 | reverse complement strand
AAAAGTTGTCAATTTATCCTCAAATCCTCTAAATGCGTGTTTCTCTTCCTTAACTACTGAAAAATAAACCTCATGGGTTTCAAATTCGCCATCTTCTTCTGTCATCAAACGAACACCTATTTCTTTTCCATCTTTGTTTTCCCATTCAACTTGAATACCGCCAAAGGCTGTAGTGAATTTAGTTGATGCACTTGTCAATTTAACTGGTGAAACTAAAGGTTTAAATTCAACAGTTAATGGGGCAGATTTTTCCCCTTCACGGTTCACCTTATACAAGTCAGCTTTAACGACATCTAAAGAGTTGAAACCCTCTAAAGTCACTGAGTTT
>DENY01000059.1:515-4264 GCA_002359825.1 Bacteroidales bacterium UBA2632 | reverse complement strand
CGTCTCTTTCATATTCTGCCAATATGTACTTAATCTCCGAATCATTGGGTATTGTATAGGTAATAATTGCTCCGCCATTAATGGGCGTAACTTCATATTCTGATAGTGCTGGAGAATTCCAACTTTCTTCAATCGTCTTTTTATCTTCGCAAGATATAAGAAAATACGACATTAAAAATAATGTAAAAATATACTTTTTCATAGTTTTTCTTTTTTTTATAATTAAGACTACTCTAAATCATTTAAACAGTTTACCAGCCAAAAGTTTGCTCTAAATTATTATTAACTCTAATATCATAATCTCTAATAGGCCACAAATAGTCCTTAAAAGTAAAATCGCGTTTAGGATCATACTGAATAGGTTTAGCATATTCCTCTGGTGAATTAAATGGACTCCATCTCATAGGAGGGAGAGTCCAAAATTGATCAGCTAATTTTAATCTACGAACATCCCAAAATCTTTGTCCCTCAAATGCAAATTCAATAAGTCGTTCTTTTTGAATAATTTTTCTCATTTCCTCTTTATTCTTTGGTCGATTGGGGTTTCGTGATGNNATGCCATGATTCCACTACGCCATCTAAACCAGCTACTTCTCTCACATTATCTATCCAATAATATACTTCATCATCCGGTTGTGGTTTTATTTCATTTAACGCCTCAGCATAAAGTAAATACAGGTCACTCAATCGGATAAGTGGAAATCTATAATCATATCCAACATAGTTTTTATTAGGATCACCTTGACTACCTGTTGATTCAAAAGCAACTAACTTCTTTGGAATATACCCTGATGTGCCGTCACCTCTTAACTCTCCACCTCGACACCTTAGGTAAGGACTGAAAGTGGCTCCACCATTGTCAGTAGCGGTGGCAATTTCAAAATACCCTCTATCGNNGTAAAAACGAGGTTCTCTTTCAAAATGTAAAGATTGTGTAGTTTCTCCTGTTGCGATATAAAACTCGTGATTATCCTCTAAACTTGCAGTGCGCGGTTTAAACCGGTCAGTATAGTTCCAGTCTTTGTCTTCATTAATTGGAACACCGTTATTTGTGTAAAACAATTCACCCATATGCCAAGATGCACCATAATATTGAACAACCTTGTTAGCATCAGATGGATACATTATTGGAAAAACCATTCTTTGGACATCTGATAACACAGTATATCCAAGTCCGCCAGCGTTTCCTTTATCGTTTTGAAACTCCCTCATGTCAGACCATATAACTCCGCTATTCCAACGTTCTGTTACTGCTTTTCTAATCGTCATTGTTTGAACCAAACTATCACTCATATTGTAAGTTTGAGGACTGGTAGCCTTATTAAAAACAAACAACTCCGCTCCTGCAAGATGACAAGTATCTATTGCATTTTTAAGAGCTACTACAGCTTCATCCCATTTCAAAGGATCGTATGTTTCTGGCATTAAATGTTTTCCGCGTGAATCAACCCAGTCTTTATAATCGGGATTTCCATTAAACAACGGACTTGCAGCCCATACCAAAACTTTCGCTTTTACAGCTAAAGCAATTTGCTGATTAATTCGTCCGTCCTCTGTCATTGGATCTGGAACAACTAGCGGTAGATCGGGTACTGCTTCATTTCATAACTCAACAATGTAATCAATACACTCGTCAAGAGGTTCACGGTATACCTTCGCTTCTTCAGGTGAAGCTGCAAGTGGTAAATTCTCTTTAAGTAATACAATTGGGCCATATAGCTGCACTAAAAAGAAATGATAATATGCTTTAAGGAATTTCACTTCCGCTATCCATCTACTCCTTTCAAACTCATCAATATCTCTAGGTATATGAGCATTATCCAAAAATATA
Organism: Bacteroidales bacterium UBA2632; assembly: GCA_002359825.1. Lineage (GTDB taxonomy): Bacteria > Bacteroidota > Bacteroidia > Bacteroidales > Dysgonomonadaceae > UBA2632. The sequence goes on along the minus strand of DENY01000059.1, from coordinate 2,433 downwards.
TTACATGTTCTTATTGCTTCAAACATACCTTTACCTCCGCTTCTACCAGACCAATAGTCCATATATGGACTATTCGAATTTTGTAGACCCATCGCTATTCTACCAGCTCNNCCCCAATCAAACTCATCTCTACTAGTGAAATAAGTAGGATAGTAAAAAGGATCGGTTGGATCAGGCAAATAATAGTAACAGGAGAATAAAAATTTCTCCATTACAGATCTATTAGAAAAAGCATCATCAAGTGATGGGGTATTATCTGGAACAACATCTAAAAAATCTGAGCAATTTGACATTGAAAGCAGAATGAATGATGTTATAATTACGGTTATTATTTTTTTCATTTTAATGAACTTTTAAAAGTTAATATTAATTCCAAGATTCAATACACGTTGTACAGGATATCCAAGTCCATTACCTGCCATNNNAACCACACGAAAAGATTTGATCCACTAGCGTAGAAACGCATCATATTTATATAAAATTTCTTTGTAAATTTTGATGGTACTGTATAACCAAATTCGGCCGATTTTAATCGTATGAATGATCCATCTCTCATCCAATGAGTACTTGTTTGATTATTATTACTAATAGAATACTCTGACAATCGAGGCCAAAATGCATGTAGGTTTCTATTGTTTTCAGACCAATGGTCATCTGCGATATACTGCATCAAAGCTCTTTGCCCTCTATTAACGAAAGGAGTAATAGCCGATGGGTCAATAAAGAAAGACGACCTTGCAGATCCTTGAAAGAAAAAAGACAAATCAAATGCTTTATATCCAAAAGAGAGACCAGCTCCATAAATTATTTCTGGGGTAAGAGGGTGACCTATTGGTACTCTATCGTCTGAATTAATTTGACCATCATTGTTTATATCTTTATATTTAAAATCTCCAGCACCATACGGACCAAACCTCTGAATAGGAGAGTTATTAACCTCCTCTTCGTCAATAAAAAGTCTTTCAGCAATATATCCATAAGGTTGAGAGATTTTTTGCCCNNAATCCAAGGAGCGTTGTCATAATTAGGTTCCTCATATTGTACATATTTACTTGCTGCATAAGTAAAGTTTCCACTAGCAACCATCCATACATCTTTATTAAAACTTTTTTGATATTTCAGTTCAACTTCAGCACCTGATCCCTCGGCAATTCCAACATTTGCTTGAGGTGTTGTTACAAGTCCCATTGTTGTGGGAACATCAGATCTTGTTTGCAAAATATTTTCACGGGTTTCATGGAAATAATCAGCTATAACATCAAGATTTTCAAATAGTGTAAACTCAATTCCAATATTTGTCTTCTTTGCAATCTCCCAAGTTATTAAATCATTAGCATATCTATTAATCCTTATACCTGATCTATATCTTCCCTTTTCAGTACCAAAAGCAAATCCAGGACCGGCCATATCAACTTGAGATAAATAGAAAAATCTATCTCTTAAATACCCAATTTGATNNATAAAACCCTCATTACTAATCATCCATCCTGGACCGACTGAGGGGAAAAAACCGAATCGATTATTTTTAGAGAAACGTTCTGAACCATTATAACCAAAATTTAGTTCAATAAAATATCGCGAATCATATCCGTATGCGAATCTACCTGCACTACTAATGTTCCTTTTGGGTAAAGACTCCTGAATTGAAGTAGCCTGTGTATCGATTTCATCTCTTAAAGATGTAACTAGTGTAACATTTACATCATGTATGTCATTGAATGTTTTATCATAACCTAATCGGAACTCTCCATACATTGAGGATAAAACACTTTTACCACCGAAATTGTAAGTTAAGTACTCTGTTCCTTGATCCGGATTAAAACTCTGTAAACGGTATGAACCATCTATAGTTGAGGCAGGAGCATAATAAAAAGGATTATAAGATCTTCTTAAATCATAATAGGCATCGCGTTTCACA
>DENY01000059.1:0-492 GCA_002359825.1 Bacteroidales bacterium UBA2632 | reverse complement strand
GTTTATATCCACTTATAACTTCAGCTAAGGGATTAAGATAAGCGGTTGCAGATTCTGCTGCTCCAAAAAGGATATGATTTGTAAATTCATTTGCCTCATCTTTAGGATAATAAGGCAAAAACTGAACTGGTGTAGCATTCCGAGCCCTTGAGAAAACCGTGGCTCCACCTTGTTGAGGACCTGTAGTGTCGTCAAATGCACCGTATGCACGGATAAGTCCTTTTGTAAAGGGAGTTAACTTAATAGTTACATTAGATCGCACCTGAATTCGGTTGATATTAATATTATTATTGAATTTGTTTTCTTCGCTCTCCTTAATTATACCGGTTTCATGTTGATAATTAGCAGCCAAATAATACTGAACTGCTTTTCCTCCCCCAGTTATATTTATATTGACTCGCTCATTTTGCGTACGATCTTTTATCATATAGTCAAACCAATTAACAGCAGGATACATGATAGGATTATTACCAAGTTCAGTCTCAAGTATTT
>DENY01000090.1:1456-14921 GCA_002359825.1 Bacteroidales bacterium UBA2632 | reverse complement strand
GACACGTGGTTCAGCTTTTGAGCCTGGTATATAGTCATGACGGTACATGTTGAAAAACAATACTAAATAAGAGAGTAGCAACGGTCCAAATATTACGCCCCAAAAACCAAACATTTGTAAACCAATAATAACTCCAAAAATAGTGATTAGTGGATGTATGTCGGCAAGCTGTTTTTGAAGCATTAAACGCGCAACATTATCAACTCCTCCAATTATAAAAGTTCCATACATTAAAAAGAGAAATCCATTAAAATGATCGCCAGCTATAAAAAAACTAAAACTTAATGGAATCCACACTGCCATTGTGCCAATAACAGGCAAGATTGTAGCAAAGGCCGTTAATACAGCAAAAAGAATAGGTCTGTCAATTCCAAACAAATAATACCCACCCAGGGCAAAAATTCCTTGAATGATTCCTAATAAAGGAATACCTATAGCATTGGCACGAATAATCTCTTTGGTCTCATCGGCAAGAATTTGTTTGTTCTCTTCTCTAAAAGGGAGTATTTCTTTAAATCCTCTTTCAAATCCTTGGTAGTTATACAACATGTAATAGAGTATAAAAAGTACTACAATACTGTTTAAAATCAAAGAATAAGTACTAGCTGCCAAGAATTGAAGGGTACTTCCACCTATTTTAGGGATAAATGCCAAGTTATCAAGGGTGATCAAGTTGTATCCAATTTTATCTTCAATACCGTTGATGAAACTCTCTACTTGACTGAGTAGCGACTGCAAATCGAACTCTATTCCCGATAAAGTATCAACTACCAATAAAGCAAAAGCAGTCAGCGGTATCAGAAAAAACATCAATGACTCAATTAGTATAATCGAAGCACTAAGATGGCGATTCCATTTCTTCTTTTCTGTAAGATAGGCCATTTGATTGCGCATCATTACAAATAGGGTAGATGCTCCTAAAAGCCCGCTTAAAAAAGGTCTTCCTTGCTTAAAAAAAATCAGACCAACTATTATTAAAAGACCTATTAAAACATATCTGTGTTGTTGGTTTTTTATCTTTAGCATTTAAAATTTATTTTGAATGTATATGAGTGTGGTTCAATGGAAATCTTCAGCAACAGCAAATCCTCCTTCTATAAGAGCAGCCTTTGCTTTTTCATAGTCTTCTTCAGCGACTTGCATATCTATATCGCCAATTGAATATGACAATTGGCTTGCAGTATAGTTTTTCATATATACAGTAATTCCTTCCATTTCTAAAAATGATTGCACTACTGCTACTTCAGATGGGAAATTAAACGTTTTAATAGTAACTAAATCCATAAAGGCTTCCTTCTTTTTAATTTATGTACAAATATATGTATAATTATATTGGTTTTATGTCAAAACAATGGTTTCTCATAATAATTTGAATTAATTTTGAGATAAATATCTATTTACTACATAAAACAAATAAAGATGAAAAAAGTTGTTGTTATTACTGGTGCAACATCGGGAATAGGCGAAGCCACAGCACGCATGTTTGCATCAAAAGGTTATGATTTAATTATTACCGGACGGAGATTAGGCCGCTTGAAGAGTTTGAAGAGAGAAATTGAAACCCCTGCAGTTAGAGTTATGGACTTATGTTTCGATGTAAGAGACGAAGTAGAAGTGAAAAATAAGTTTTCTACTCTTCCCGATAACTGGCAGAAAATTGATGTATTGATAANNTTGATCAACAATGCAGGACTAGCAGCAGGCCTAGATGCTATTGATAGTGGTAACTCTGACGATTGGAACAGAATGATTGACACGAACGTAAAAGGTCTTTTGTATGTGTCGTATGAAGTGGCACAAGTAATGAAAAAGAACAAAACTAAAGGACACATTGTTAACATCGGCTCTATAGCGGGCAAAGAGGTTTATCCCAATGGCAATGTATATTGTGCAACCAAGCATGCTGTAGATGCTTTGAGTAAAGGTATGCGAATGGATTTGTTGAAACACAATATCAAAGTTACTCAAATATGTCCTGGTGCTGTCGAAACTGAATTCTCGTTGGTCAGATTTCACGACGATGCCGATAGAGCCAAAACGGTGTATGAAGGTTATGAAGCGCTTGTTGCATCAGACATTGCCGATTGTATTTGGTTTGCCGTATCGCGCCCAGCACATGTCAATATCAATGATATGATTGTGATGCCGGCTGCTCAGGCTTCATCGTCCGTCTTTTACAAACAGAATAAATCAAATGAATTATGAACAAAATATTTTTAAGCCTACTGTGTATGTTATCTGCAATTAGTGGTTATTCGCAAGAAAATCTTGAATTCCAAGTGCCCCCCGCCTCAATTCTTGAATTGGTAGATGTTGAGAGAGCCCCGTTAGTTTCTATGGATAGTAAAAAAGAACAAATGCTTTTTTTCTATCGCGATGCTTTCAAGACTCTTTCAGATTTGAGCCAACCTGAACTACGATTGGCTGGTTTACGTATCAATCCGAAAACAAACATATCGAGTACTACCAGTTTTTTTAACGACATAAAATATAAAAAACTAAACAGTCAAGCGTTACAGCAAATTGCCGATTTGCCAGCTGATGCTCGTATTACACACACATTGTTTTCTCCTGATGAAACAAAGTTAGCTTTCACCAACACAACTGATAAAGGAGTGGAGTTGTGGGTGATTGATCTAAACACTTTGCAAGCAACAAAACTTACCTCTCCAAGCTTGAATGCAAACACGGGTTCTCCATTTAGTTGGTTTAGTAATAGTAAGTCTATGTTGGTGAAAATTCTTCCTAACGACAGACCAGAGTTGATCAACCCAGAAGAGGCCTTGCCCACAGGACCAATAGTTACTACAAGTGATGGCCAGATATCGCAAAACAGAACTTATCAAGATCTTTTGAAAAATAAAACGGACGAAGCCAACTTTGAAACACTGATGACTTCCGAATTACACATCATAAATATTGATGGAACTTCCACCAAATGGAAAGAAAAAGATTTGCATCAAAGCTTTTCTTTCTCTCCTAATGGAGAATATGTTTTGTTGAATACAATTACACCTCCTTACTCTTACTTAGTACCTTTTTATATGTTTCCAGTTAAAACAGAGATTTTTAGTTCTGAGGGTAATTTATTAACTGAGTTTAATCGAAGCCCCTTGCTCGAGAACTTGCCTATTGGTTTCATGGCCACACAAACAGGGAAAAGAAACATAACATGGAGATCCGATCAACCAGCTACACTTTATTGGGTAGAGGCACTTGATGGGGGAGATCCAGCCAAAGAAGTTCCTTATCGCGATGAAGTGAATCAATTGGAAGCACCTTTCACAGGAACTCCAGAATATTTGACAAAAACAATAAACAGATTTGCCGGTATCTATTGGGGTAATAAACAATATGCATTGTTGATAGATCAGTGGTGGAATACGAGGAATCAGAAAACATATGTTTTCAATCCATCAGATAACACTATTGCACCAACTGTCATCACTGACAGAAACTATCAAGATGTTTACAGTTCTCCTGGTTCTCCGCACATGGAGCGCAATGATATGAATAGATACGTGATGAGTATTCAGAAAGACAATATTTATTTGTTTGGGGATGGATTTACACCAGAAGGGCAATTCCCATTTATTGAAGTATTTAATTTGAAAACTCTGAAGAAAAATAGATTATACACCTCTCCTTATACTGATAAAGTGGAGGATCTTGATTCATTTATCGACATAAAGAAAGGTACAGTATTGGCGCGGATTCAATCGCCTACCGAATATCCCAATTATTATGTAAAGAATATCAACAACAAGAAAGAGCCAATACCAGTTACATCTTTTGAAAATCCATTTAAAAGTATTGAAAATATTCATAAAGAGGTGATTACATACAAGCGAGATGATGGAGTAGAGTTGACAGGAACATTGTATTTGCCAGCCGATTACGATAAGAAAGAAAAACTTCCCATGATTATGTGGGCATATCCTACTGAGTTTAAAGATAAAAGTAGTGCTGGTCAAAATACTTCCAATCCAAACTCATTTACCTACCTATCTTACGGAAATCCAATTTATTGGGTAACTCGTGGTTATGCCATTTTAGACGATGCAGCTTTTCCCATAGTGGGCGAGGGTGACACGCAACCCAATGATAGCTTTGTAGAGCAACTTGTGGCAAATGCTAAAGCAGCTATAGATGCTGTTGATGCTTTGGGGTATATTGATAGAAATAGAGTTGCCGTTGGAGGACATTCTTATGGCGCATTTATGACTGCCAATTTATTGACACATTCAGATCTGTTTGCAGCAGGCATTGCACGTAGTGGCGCATACAATAGGACCCTCACACCATTTGGTTTCCAAGCCGAAGAGCGTAATTATTGGACCTCGCCAGAGGTGTACAATACCATGTCGCCATTTATGAATGCTGACAAAATGAAAACTCCTTTGTTGCTCACCCATGGTGAATCTGATAATAACTCAGGAACACACACCATGCAAAGTGAACGCTATTTTCAGGCACTCAAGAGCTTTGGGGCTCCTGTGCGATTGGTTATATTGCCCAAAGAGAGTCATGGCTATGCTGCTAAGCAAAATATATTGCACTTACTGTGGGAACAAGACCAATGGTTGGAGAAATATGTGAAAAACAAAAAAGAATAACCGTTTTTGCTATTAATTCTAATTTGAATCCTAGCCAGAGACCAATCTGTGCATAATCTTTCAAGTGAGTTTTATAAAATGGATGGAAATTATATTGTAAACCTACAATCTGATTTCCATCTTTTTTATATCGCTCAAAAGATGCATTTCTGAGTTAACCTATAAAAGAATGCTGCGACAAAATATATTACATCCAAAAGTGAAAAACATAGGTAAAGAAAACCCCATTCTACAGTACAAAAAGAATCTTTTATGACAAATATGCCTATGAAATTGTCAAGAAAAGGAAGACCATGCTATTGGAAACATTTCAAATCTTGATTTAAATTTCATTTGTTTGAAATTGTCCATTCTTTTTAGGTTCCTCCCCTTCGTCACTAACCTCTGAATCTCACTTTTCAACTTTTCCTCAGAGTTATTTCTCCTTATATTAGCTATCACCTCTAGTTTATCCTACTTTGAATTACAGTATTAGCTATTTCACGCTCAGACTATGTAGACAACATATTAGGAAGCACTTCTCTCGGTAGGAGAGTAGCAACTCCAACCTCAGCAACATCTATAGTGAGCTGGGAAATAGTAACAACGCCACGTTATACAACTTTCCTTTGCTCATAAATGTCAACTACACTCTCAAAAACTACTTTCAATTGCTCTGAAACGTCAACTGATACATAAAGCAGTATTTATTTCTTTGCTGAGTAACTTCAAAAGACTTTTTTGGTAGGTCAATACTACATTGAGTTATTAAAACCCTCTTTTCCACTATTTCAATAATGGATTGCATAGTTAAAAAATACTCTACAAATGAGACAATAGTGATGAGGATGATGAAAAAAGCATAAATAGATAGAGTCGTAGAATCTGGTCTTAAGTAAAAAGAGATTATAACTAATGTGATAGTAAGTTACATTACTAAAAAAGTAAGCTATTGATGAGTCATTTTACTATTGACCAACCAAAAAAGCATCTACAAAGAATACAATACAGAATAAAGTTATCTGTAGATCCTTTTCAGATATAGTTGCACTTAAAAAAGTAGTTCCTTATATCTAAAACAGTCTTTTTGAGACAGATATTGTGGTAAGCGCACATTAAGCTGATCCAACTCGGTAGGTAAAAGTATAGGTATATCCCTTAGCCATTGCAACAATGCGCTGGCTTGTTGTCAAAACTTGTAGAACAAGCTCTCTTTTGCGAGAGAAAGTTGAAAAGGTTGAGCACCTTGGTACTAAAGAGGGGGTAAATGGATGAGGAATTCCATAGGTAAACAATAAACAGTACTTTTTTGCATCAAATGCCGCTACAGTTGGGCAAAATGATTAGTTAATGCTTCATTTTAAGAATGTTTTTGTTATCTTTGCGTGAATAAAGATTTAATACAAACCCTTAAAGTCTAGAATATTGATGGACAAGATAGAAAACATTGCACTGACAAAGCTACTGAAGCTGGAGCTACCCGAGTTTGTGTATAAAGTAATTGGTATAATTGAAAAACGTGATCCTGCTAGTCTCAAACTGGAACATGTACTTGCTCTGCTGCAAGAGCAGTATGAGAAAACTAACCAACTAAAACCTCCCTACGGACGTCATTCACTATCTGCAACAATAGACTCACTGCATAAAAAAAGACTGAAATATGTAGCAGCTATTAGCAGAGAAATGCATACATGTAGAAACTTAGAGGTAGAAGAAATGAAGGATTTTGTAAATATAACCTATCCATTGGTGCGCGATAATTTGCACTATCTGCGACAAAACAATCGATCTGTTATCAATAGTATGATTACTAACTTCTTCATTCAGATCAATAAAGATGCTGANNACGCAAGACGAACTATACGATATGACTATGTTGCGTGACATAGAGCTATCGCAACGTCCAAAAGGAGCTACACCAGCCATCAAAAAAGAGGCGCAATATGTGTTGAGAGCAGTTTTTGAACAGATCAATTTGTTTCAATTTAGTTTCAAAGATATAGATTACTCTCAACTGATAGCCGAGCTGAACACGCTGATAGCCCGATACAATGGTTTGATAAACACACGCGCTTCTCGAACTGCAAGTCGTAAGAAAAAGGCAGCAGCAAAATTGGAGCAAGAAGAAGAAGTGATGTCGGCTGAAAAACATGAGATAATAGCTCAAGAAAGAAAATCTAAAAATAAACAGAGTGGAAATAACGAGAGTAAATTGTTATCACAATCTATCATCCCAGAAGAGGCTGAAATCAAAATAAATACACCTCCTCTAAACGTATTCAAAAATCTGAAACTACCTGATGATAAGGAAAGCTCATAAAGGAGAGCTCTTAAAATTAGGATATGACATGATATCAACTTTGCTGTGTAAAGGAAATGCATTCCCGTATGTACATAATCCTTTGAATTCACGTGAGGCATATGTATTAAAAAAACGCAACAAACTTAAAGTCTGTTGCGTTTAATCCTCTTAATTAAAGTAACACTAATAATTCAATACGGTTTATTTTATTTCAATTCTTCTATCAACCTTTGGTTCGTTTTTTTCTTCTAGTTTAGGAATGTTGATAGTCAGAATTCCATTGTCAGCTTTAGCACTAATTTTGTCTCTATCGACAGTATCAGGCAAAATCATGCGTCGTTGGAAATGTGAGTATGAAAATTCGCGTCTCAAATAACAAGTCTCTTCATCATGTTCTTCGGTTTCTGTTTTTTTATCAACCGATATTACAAGATTGTTTTCGTCGTCTATTTTCACGTCGAAGTCTTCCTTTGTCATTCCTGGGGCAGCCACTTCCACCTTAAACTCTTTTTCGTTTTCCAAGATGTTTAGTGCAGGGCTGGAGCTGTTTACATTTTCCATCCATTCGTTACCGAAAAAATCGTTGAAAATACCCGGTAACCAATTTTGAGTTCTTCTAATTGTTGGTAACATAATTCTTTTCCTTTCTTTAAATAAATGATTAATTTTCTTTTATCGTTTTATTTGTTCTTATTGTACGATGATTATCGTATACATTCACTAATAAATAATCAAATAATATGCCATTGCATTTTCACAGATTATTATGCCTCATGTATGACAATTTGTCATCTTTGATTGGTTAAACATACATTGGCATCAAATATAGACTGCCAATATGGCATGATTCGTCATCCAGTATCCTCTGATCTGTCTCTTCCCAAAATAAGATTAAGATAAAATCCATATTATTATGAGTATGTTTTGTCAATGCTTTTGTATATTTGCATTTCAAAACAAGAAAACTAGAAACAAAAGCTATGAAAGTGATTAAGATGAGTGTGATATTTGCAGTGCTATTCATATTAGCATCATGCAAACAGCAAGAGCCAATAAAAGGTGGTTATAAAGTAGTATGGCAGGAGAATTTTGAAGATTCAACTAAATTAGAAAAACATTGGTCCAAAATACCCCGAGGTAAAAGTGATTGGAACGAATACATGAGTGATTATGATGGCTTGTATAAAATTGAAGGTGGCAATCTTATTTTGAAAGGAATCAAAAACACAGTTCTACCCAATGATGATGTTCCTTACTTAACAGGAGGAGTTTACACAAAAGGTAAAATAGCTTTCGACCAAGGAAGAATCGAAATCAAAGCTCGTTTGTTTGGTGCACGTGGTGCATGGCCAGCTATCTGGATGCTACCAGAGAATGCGGAGTGGCCTGATGGGGGCGAAATTGATATAATGGAAAGATTGAATGTAGATAATTACATCTACCAAACAGTACACAGCGATTACACTGATAAACAAGGTATAAAAGACAATCCAAAAGCGGGAATAGTTGCTCATATCAAGCCAGACAATTATAATGTATATGCTGCTGAATTATTTACTGATTCAATTCGTTTCTTCGTAAATGACACTCACACATATACGTATCCTCGTATAGAAACTGATAAAACGGGTCAGTTTCCATTTGCTGACAATAAGTTTTACTTGCTCATCGATATGCAATTGGGCGGTAATTGGGTTGGAAATGTAAATGAACAAGACCTGCCTACACAAATGCATATTGACTGGGTACGCTACTTGAAAAAAGAAGATAAACAAGAGAAATAATATAACTAGATTAAAAAAAAGCTGTCTCACATTTAATAATGAAGACAGCTTTTTTTATGCTTTTTCCTTTGCTTGAAAGGTCGATTTGAATCTTTTTGACGTTGACTACATGTCTACTTATAATCAAATGTGCGATTGAACAACCGCTCTGTTGCCATTTTTTCAAACATTGTACCTTTGCGCCCATAATTGCAATAAGGATATATGCTGATGCCACCTCGGGGAGTGAAAAGGCCTACCACTTCGATGTACTTAGGGTTCATCAGTTCGATGAGGTCTTTCATAATGATATTGACACAATCTTCATGAAAAGCACCATGATTACGATAACTAAACAGATATAGTTTCAAACTTTTGCTTTCCACCATTTTTATATCGGGTATGTAATGTATGTGAATGGTAGCAAAGTCGGGTTGACCAGTGATGGGACAGAGGCTAGTAAATTCGGGACAATGAAATGTTACCCAATAATCATTGTCGGGATGTTTATTTTCAAATGCCTCCAATACTTCGGGAGCATAGTCTTGTTTGTATTCGGTATGTTGTTGTCCTAGTAGACTTAAATCTTTTGTTTGCATTGCTATTGTTTTAAAGTTGAAAACTTCTGATTACTAAAATGTGAAGTCTTGTTGATATTTGAGTTGCAAAATTAGTGAATATATTTGTGTTTTCGAATTTTGTTTGTACTAACAACCTTCGATGAACATAATAATAAAAAGATTTGTTTTAATGCAATGATATGTAAAACAAAAAATTATTATGAATCTATTTAATAATACTACACTATGAATCTATTTAATGATACTACACTATGAATCTATTTAATGATACTACACTNNTCTATTTAATGATACTACACTTTCTAAAATTAGAAACATACTCTTGGAACGAAATGAAACTGTTGCAGTAGCTGAGAGTGTTACTTCTGGTCTTATTCAATTCGCTTTATCGCAACCGAGGAATGTTAGTGATTTTTTTGAAGGTGGAGTTACTGCTTACAATGTAGGGCAAAAAGCAAAACATCTGAATGTTTCACCTATTTTGGCTTTAAGTTGTGATAGTATTTCAGTTGAAGTGTCTGAAAAAATGGCCTTGCAGGTATCGCAACATTTTATGAGTACATATGGTCTTGCCATTACAGGATATGCTACATTGGCACATGAAAATAAAAGTAATACATTATATGCATTTGTATCTATTGCATATGAAAATAAAGTCGTGTTTTCCGAAAGAATTGAAGCTGGAAAGAATATCGAGGAGGGCTTTAATTGTCAATTATACTTTACACAAAAGCTTCTAGATTTATTCCTCGACATATTGCAGAAGCAATGATAAAAATAAAGGATCTTATTTTATTTTTCTTCTGTATGTTGTTATCCTCGTCTAATTAAATTTATTGTTTGCATTGACATTATTATAATCCTGTATTTGCTTATAATAAAGAGTTTCAATAAAAAGAGCGTTTTATACAGTATAAAACACTCTTTCTACTTAACCGCTATATCAACTATGGCTTATCTATCCCAAAATCGATGTTGTTTAACTGCATCAATAAATTCATCAATAGATTTATTTATCACTACTCCTTTATCACTTTTGTATAGGTCTGCAAGAGATTCTTTCATATATGTTAGACCTGTCCCATTTGCCGCAATGGGTTTACAATGATTGTATGTGTTTTGAAGAAACTCTCCAAAGCGTTTATCATTTTGAAGTAATTTATTCATCTCTTCTGTACCATCAGGAAGGACTAGTGCATCAAATAAAACCGAAGCGGATACTAAAATACTTTCATCAAGAAGTAAATTGCCATTATCTGACTTCAACTCTCCAAAATTTGATGAAATTATTTTCACCATTGCTTTTTGATTTACTAACGCTTTCTTTATGCTTTGCACTTGATTTATATCAACACCCTCTACCGCAAAGATGGCAATACGACGTGTCTCAACTGTTTCCTTACGAGTATGTGCCATGCTGAGAGCTTCGGATCGCTCCACTTCAGATTGCTTAATGATCGACTTGTAGTTCTCTGACTTTTCATCTGGACTATGTTGATGATTTTCAGGAATTCCAGTTGAAACTTCCAAGCCTAAACCGTCGGCAACTTTTTTAGCCAGATTTTCATCAATTTGATTTAACAGCCCTAGTGTACGTTCTCTGATTTCTACACGTTTCACTTTACCCAGTTCAAATGTATAAGCATCAATAATGTGTTGTTTCTCCGGTTCCGACTGGCTCATAAAGAAAAGGCGGGGCTGAGAATAATGATCCAAGAAACTTGGACTACGTTTGCGAATTTTGTCTCCCGAAATGCGTTCTCGGTAAGAAGAAAAGCCACCTTCAGAAATCTTAGCTTGATGAGGATGATTATCATTGATAGAATTTGGGATATAAGATGTTTCATCCTTGTTGATCATTTGTCGCATATAACCATCCCGTTGGTTGTTTCTCACTGAGTTTATTGGGCGATTGATGGGAATTTCGTGAAAGTTAGGACCACCCAGTCTTATCAATTGTGTATCGGTGTATGAGAATAGTCTTCCCTGAAGAAGAGGGTCATTTGTGAAATCAATTCCAGGTACAACATGTCCTGGATGAAAAGCAACTTGTTCGGTTTCTGCAAAAAAATTATCAGGATTCTTGTTTAAAGTCATCTTTCCAATTAATTCAACCGGCACTAATTCTTCTGGAATAAGCTTTGTTGGGTCTAATAAATCGAAATCAAACTCGTGTTCATCCTCTTCATTTACAATTTGAACACCTAATTCATATTCAGGAAAACTCCCATTATCAATTGCTTCCCACAAGTCACGCCTATGGAAATCAGAGTCCATCCCAGATATTTTTTGCGCTTCGTCCCATAAAACTGAATGTACACCCAATTTGGGCTTCCAATGAAACTTCACGAAAAAGGACTCTTCTCTTTCATTAATAAATCTGAAAGTGTGTACTCCAAACCCTTCCATCATGCGCAAACTCCTAGGAATTCCACGGTCGCTCATTGCCCAGATAACAGCATGCATAGTTTCGGGAGATAGAGAAACAAAATCCCAAAATGTATCGTGTGCTGATGCAGCTTGAGGCATTTCGTCACGAGGCTCGGGCTTTACAGCATGAATAAAATCGGGGAACTTAATAGCGTCTTGTATGAAAAAAGGAGCCGAATTGTTGCCTACCAAGTCATAAATGCCTTCATCGGTATAAAACTTCACTGAAAACCCCCTTATATCCCGTGCTAAATCAGTTGAGCCACGAGAACCAGCAACGGTAGAGAAACGCACAAAAACAGGAGTTTTCTTTTCAGGATTTTGAAGAAAATCAGCTTTTGTGTACTTAGCCATCGATTTATATACTTGAAAATAACCATGTGCACCAGATCCACGTGCATGCACAACTCTTTCAGGAATACGTTCATGATCGAAATGAGTAATCTTCTCACGCATAATGAAATCTTCAAGAAGTGAAGGGCCTCGATCTCCAGCGGAGAGAGTATTATTGTCATCATTAATCTTTAATCCTTGATTAGTAGTAAGTAGTTCGTTTTGCTCACTAATTGTTTCCGATGACAAATCTTTTATTTTCTTAGATTGTTCAGGTGGCTTGTTTTGTTTGTTATTCTTTTCCATATAATAGTTTATTNNAATAAAACACTTCCTATATAGGTGAAGTTATTCTATCTTACATTTATTTTTCTGCATCTCTTAATGCTTTTATCCTGTCATGAGATATTATAAGAGCAGCATGATGATTAGTTAAGATTGTTCTCACATCTGGAGATAAGCCTTCTGATGAAAGTGCATCATTGTAAGCTGCCAAGGCAGCATCTTCGCCATCTTCGCAATTGTCCAGTACTACTTTTCTATCTGATCCACCAAAAAAAGCTTTAACATCCATCCATACACGATATATTTTACCTGCATTAGTTGTTCCAGTCTCTACCTCGTTGTTGGTTTCTATTATTTTTTGTGTTAGTTCAGCTTTAAAGTCACCGCTCTGATTTATTTTTTCTTGAAAAAGAAGCTTCAAATCTGAATCTTCTTTTTTTAATTCCTCCATAGCTTTTTGATAACCAACCATTCTATCATTGTTTATCAAAATTAAATCATTTAATAATCGCGCTTGTTTTTCTACTATTGTCATAATATTATATTTATTGAATTAAAGATAAAACTTTCTCTATATAAAACAAAGACATATCATTTTTTGTTCAGATATATACAGTTAGATTATAAATAAAAGAATGAATATATGGAACTTAGATCACCTGAAGCATTTTGGTTATTAAAGAATGGTATATTAAATAGTTATCCCAAACTGCTAGAAAACACAGAGTGTGATATTGTGGTTTTAGGAGCAGGTATTACAGGTGCACTCATTAGTCATGCATTGCAGCAGGCTGGCTACAATGTTGTGGTGATTGACAAACGGGATGTTGCCAACGGTAGTTCGGCTGCAACTACTTCTATGTTGCAATACGAAATTGATGTTCCCATGGTAGATTTGGCCAATATTATTGGTATTCCTGGTGCAGTAGAATGTTATAGGGCAGGCATAAGTTCTATAGATACATTGCATCATTTAGTTCAGAGCGAGAAGTTGGATTGTGGATTCGATATGAAGAAGTCTTTGCAAGTAGCGCATTCAAGAAAAGCAGTTAAAGCTCTTCACAAAGAGTTCGAAATGCGGAAAGAGCATAATTTTGATGTAACCTGGTTAAGTTCCGAGGAAATTGAAGAACGATATAATATGAAATCTCATCCTGGCATTCTTTCAGCTAATGG
>DENY01000090.1:0-1447 GCA_002359825.1 Bacteroidales bacterium UBA2632 | reverse complement strand
GCTGATATTAAATATGAAGAAGATGGTGTTCAACTCAAAACAGTGGATGGATTTATTGTGGATGCTGCTAAAATAGTTTTCTGCACTGGTTTTGAAACATTGAAAATGTTCAAAAAGAAGTACGCCGAAATAGTTACAACATTCGCATGTGTTAGTGAGCAAAAGATTAACTTCTTTGATATCCTTAATGACACTCTCATTTGGGATACTGCCAATCCATATATTTACATGCGTACAACGGATGATAAAAGATTATTGGTAGGAGGAGAAGATATTAACTATAAATATGGAGCAATAAGTGAGAAGGTGAAAGGACGAAAATCTGCCATGCTTGTAAAGAAATTGAATAAATTGTTTCCAGTTATGAATTTCATTGAAGATTATGTATGGGCAGGTGCATTTGGTGTTACCAAGGATGGATTGCCATTTGTTGGAACTCATCCTGATTTTAAGAATGCTATATTCATGCTGGGATTGGGAGGCAATGGAATAACATTTTCTGTACAAGGTATGGACTTAGTATTGAAAATTTTAGCAGGTAAAACTGATAATTTGCTATATTATTATCGCTTTGATCGCTGAACTTTTCAAACTTGAAACAGTTCTAAATGTATAGACGAAGATAACTTAATCCTCAAAAAAACAAAGTATGAAAACAAATAGATTATCAGAAAAAGTAACTGAAGTATTAAACAAACAACTCTTAATGGAATCACATGCTGCACAAATATATTTATCGTATGCTGTGTGGGCAGACAGTGAAGGATATAATGGTATTTCTGACTTTTTGATGCGTCATGCAGACGAAGAACGCGACCATATGACAAAAGTGATGCAATACATTATGCTGCGTGGTGGGAAACCAAAAATTCAGGCCATTCCAGCACCTCCAGCTGACCCTGAAAGTATATATGAATGTTTTCATAAAGTCCTGGAGCATGAAGTGAATAATACAAATGGTGTTTATGATTGCGTTAATGCAGCGTTTGATGAGAAGGATTGGGCGACTTGGAATTTTATGCAATGGTTTGTAAAAGAGCAGGTGGAAGAAGAAACTTTTGCGTTAGACCTCATTGATAAAATTGAAATTGCAGGTGGTGAAGATGCACCTAAGGCAGCGCTTTACATTATCAATCAAGAATTGATGAACAAACCCGATGAAGCACCTTCAGCAGAAGATGCTACTGCAGGCTCTCCAGTTTAGTATAAGTTTTTTCTTTCTATAAATTATGTATAAAAAGAGCTGTCTTTGTGAGGCAGCTCTTTCAATTCTTCTATTTACTTAATAAGATATTCTTCTGTATCTATCTCGAAAATGTATCTACTTCTTCATAATCAAATACTCTTCCAACCCTTTCTTCCTCAATGTGCAGGCCGGACATTTGCCACATCCATCAGCCATGATGCCATTATAGCAAGTTAGGGTTTCCTTGTGCACAAGATCGAA
>DENY01000237.1 GCA_002359825.1 Bacteroidales bacterium UBA2632 | reverse complement strand
CAATGCCCCTATTAAATATCCTCGCATTGCCGATTCGCAAAAATGTTTGCGAGTAAGTGGCAAGCACAACGACTTGGAAGAGGTTGGTCATGATACCTATCACCACACCATGTTTGAAATGTTAGGCAACTGGTCGTTTGGCGATTATTTTAAAGAAGAAGCCATTGCTTGGGCCTGGGAATATTTGACCGATGTAATCAAATTAGATAAAACTCGTTTGTATGTAACTGTATTTGAAGGCGACAAGTCAGATAACTTAGAAAGAGACAACGAAGCGGCCAAACATTGGGAAAAGTTTCTACCCAAAGATAGAATCATCAACGGAGACAAAAATGACAACTTCTGGGAAATGGGTGATACAGGACCTTGTGGCCCTTGTTCTGAAATGCACATCGACTTGCGTCCCGATGAGGAACGAGAAAAGGTGAGCGCTTTGGACTTAGTGAATCAAGACCACCCACAAGTGGTTGAAATTTGGAACTTGGTGTTTATGCAATACAATCGCATGGCCGATGGTTCGTTGGTTGGTCTTCCTGCCAAGGTGATTGATACCGGCATGGGTTTCGAGCGTCTTTGCATGGCAGTACAAGGAAAACTGTCAAACTACGATACCGATGTTTTCCAACCTATCATTAAGAAGATTGCAGAGATAAGCAACTCTACTTATGGCGCAGATGAAAAGAAAGACATTGCTATGCGTGTCATTGCCGATCATGTTCGCACCATTGCTTTCTCTATCACCGATGGTCAATTACCTTCCAATGCAAAAGCGGGTTATGTAATTCGTCGCATTCTACGTCGAGCAGTGCGTTATGGTTATACTTTCTTGAATTTGCACGAAGGGTTTATGTACAAACTTCTTCCCGTATTAATTCAAGTGATGGGCGATGCTTATCCCGAGTTGATTGCTCAGAAAACATTGATTGAGAAAGTTATCAAAGAAGAAGAAGAATCCTTCTTAAGAACGCTCGAAACAGGTATTCGTTTGTTGGACAGACAAATGGAGCAACATAAAAAAGACAATAACTTAACGTTGGAGGGCACAACAGCTTTCCAACTATATGATACATTTGGTTTCCCTTTAGACCTCACCGAACTTATTTTGAGGGAAAATGGAATGACGGTTGATCACGCTGGCTTTACTTCTGAAATGCAAAAACAAAAAGACAGAGCACGCAACGCAGCGGTTGTGGAAACTGGCGACTGGACAAAAGTACACGATGGAGAACCTATTTTCATTGGATACGATTTTCATGTAACCGATGCTGAGGTGTTGCGCTACCGCAAAGTGAAACAAAAGAAACAAGAGTATTTCCAAATTGTGTTTTCTCAAACACCTTTCTATGCTGAACAAGGCGGCCAAGTGGGAGACACCGGTTGGATGACTTGCACAGAGTCTGGTGAGAAAATAGAAATATTCGACACGAAAAGAGAAAACAATTTGGCTGTACATTTGGTGAAGAAGCTCCCTCAAGACATATCAGCCACTTTTACATTAAGCATCGACACAGAACGTCGGACAGCTATTGAAAGTAATCATACTGCCACACATCTGATGCATGAGGCTTTGCGTGAAGTGTTGGGCAGTCACGTAGAACAAAAAGGATCGTTCGTTTCCGAACAATTGTTACGTTTCGACTTCTCACATTTCCAAAAAATGACCAATGAAGAGATTCGCAAAGTTGAGCAGTTGGTTAACAGCAAAATTCGCGAGAATTTCTCCATCGAGGAAGATCGCAGTGTACCCATTCAAGTAGCCAAGGACATGGGAGCTATGGCGCTGTTTGGTGAAAAATATGACGAAGAGGTGCGCACTATTCGTTTTGGATCGTCCATTGAGTTGTGTGGTGGAACACACATTTCGTCCACAGGTCGCATTGGTCTTTTCCGTATTGTGAGCGAAGGAGCCATTGCAGCTGGAGTGCGAAGAATTGAAGCAATTACAGCAAAAGCAACAGATGAGTATATCTACAAAAAAGAAGATATGCTGGTTCACTTGAGAGAATTGCTCAACAACACACCCGACATTGAAGGTGCACTGCAACGTTTGATTGCCGAGAACGAAGAGATGAAAAAGACGGTGCATGAGTTTGAACTTGAAATGGCCAAAAATCTTAAAGAATCCCTCATTTCATCGAAAGACATGAAAGATGGTGTGAATGTATTTAGTGCTGTTTTCACCGATGTCTCTCCTGATATTGTCAAGAATATTGCTTTTCAATTGAAAGGCGAATTTGACGACAATCTCTTTTTTGTTGCAGGCACTGTTGCCAACAACAAACCCAACTTAACGGTAATGATTGGCGATGAATTGGTGAAAAAAGGATTACATGCCGGCAACATCATTCGTCAAGCTGCCAAACAAATCCAAGGTGGTGGGGGAGGACAACCCCATTTTGCTACCGCAGGAGGAAAGAATGCTGATGGTTTGAAATTGGCGGTGGAAGTAGTTTTAGGAAGTTTATCATAAGGAATATTCAAAATGAAAGTATTTCAACACATAAATATGTGTTGGGTATTCTTTATGTGCAATAAAATCTACTCTGAATTATGAATAATGATAGAAGAATAAAGAAAATAAGAAATACAACCTTAGTGGGTTCTGTTTTGAACTTATTGCTGACAGTTGCTAAAATAATTGCTGGAGTTGTAGGAAAAAGTTCGGCAATGATTGCTGATGGTGTCCATTCTTTATCGGACTTGTTGACAGATATTATTGTGATAATTTTCGTCAAAATATCGGGAAAGGAGAAAGACGATAATCATCAATATGGACATGGAAAATTTGAGACATTTGCAACCATGTTGATTAGTTTTGCATTGATGATTGTAGGTACTGGTATTTTTTGGTCTGGTGCGAAAAATGTACTTGATGTTATTAATGGAGGTGTTATAGAACAGCCTGGTTATATCGCCCTGTATGCAGCATTAATATCTATTGTTGCTAAAGAAGGGTTGTACTGGTATACTAAAATAATCGGAGATAAAGTAAATAGTCAAGCCTTGATTGCCAATGCATGGCACCATCGTTCTGATGCATTCTCATCTATAGGAACTGCTTTGGGTGTTTCAGGCGCAATTCTTTTGGGTGAACAATGGAGAGTTTTAGATCCCATAGCAGGAATAATTGTTAGTTTCTTTATTTTTAAAGTGGCTTGGAATATTGCCAATCCAAGCATAAAGGAGCTCTTGGAAAGTGCTCTTCCTGAAGAAATAGAAAATAAAATTTCAAAGATAATTGAAAATACCGAAGGTGTAAAAGCATTTCATCATTTAAAAACTAGGAAAATTGGTGCCATATATGCCATAGAGGTTCACGTTAAAGTAGATAAGGATTTATCAGTGGAGTCATCCCATGAAATTGCAAATGAAATTGAAAGAACATTGAGGGTTAAACTCGGCAATCAAGCACATATTGGAATACATATTGNNAAAGTTATTCCTTTTGATGTTCGTATCAAGAATATGGTGTTCTACATCACGTAAGAAAGAATAATGATGAATATACTGATTAAACCAAATACTAGTTAGTAAGAGAAGTATTTCAATTTACCGAATTTTTTAATGGTTAGTAATAAAGGGAAAGGTCACATTGCCATGATGGTGGCAAATATAGCATGGGGCTTAATGGCTCCTCTCTCAAAGAGCATTATGATGTTTGGTGCCATTGGTTATTTATCTTTGGTATCGTTTCGTCTGGGGGGAGCTGCAATAGCATTCTGGATAACGTCTTTTTTTATGAAAAGAGAAAAAGTACCTCCACGAGATTTATTCCTAATGTTTGTGGCCTCTCTTTTTGCCATTGTGTTCAATCAGGCAATCTTCATAACTGGTGTCTCTATGACTTCTCCCATCAATGCCTCCATTGTAACCACTTTTCTGCCCATTATCACCATGGTGATGTCAGCATTCTACTTGAAAGAACCAATCACTTTCAAAAAACTTTTGGGAATAATAGTCGGAGGTGCAGGTGCAGTTTTAATTATTGTGAGCAGCACCCAGTTAGATGCTGGAAGCGGTGCATCCAATAGAAATCTGATGGGAATTCTTCTGATTTTTTTGGCGCAAACTAGTTACGCCATCTACTTTGTATTCTTTAAAAACTTTGTGGAAAAATACTCGCCTATAACACTGATGAGGTGGATGTTTCTTTTTGCCACCATCACCTACCTTCCATTTGGTCAAGCAGAGTTTTTACACATTGATTATACTATTATACCCTTCTCTGTGTATAGAGATATAGCTTTTGTAATATTGGCGAGCACTTATTTAACCTATCTGATGGTTCCCATCGGGCAGAAATATCTACGACCTACCGTTGCCAGTATGTACAACAACGTCCAACCTATCGTTGCCACTATCGCTGCAGCAATAATGGGGATAGATGCTTTTGGAATAACAAAAGGAATAGCTATTGCACTTGTTTTTATGGGTGTTTTCATTGTCAATAGAAGCAAGGATAGAGAGACCATTATTCAAGAGATACAATCTGAATAAAAGACTCATAAGAATAAGTTTTCCGATTGATGCTAAACAATAAGCTCAAAAAAGTGTTGTTTATATTAAGTTATTCAATATAAATGAACATAATACGTTAACAATAAAATTTAAAAGTATGATCAAAAGTAAACTTGGATTGCGTCTGCTTGCTTTAAGTGGTGTTTTTCTATTAGTAAGTGCTTGTAATAGTGGAAGCTCTACAAATGAACCAGTTAGAGGCCACGATGTTGTCAATCACGATGATGCTACTAATAAGATATCGAAAGCAGTAACCGTTATGACTCCTACGGAAGGTAATAATGTATCGGGAATAATAACTTTTACTGAAACTGACGGAGGGATATTGATTAAAGCCGATATTGAAGGTTTGTCCGAAGGAAAGCATGGTTTCCATGTTCACGAGTGGGGAGATATTTCTAAACCTGACGGAACATCGGCAGGTGGTCATTTTAATCCTGAAGGTAAGGATCACGCTGGACCTCATGATACAATAAGACATGTTGGCGATTTTGGTAATATTGTTGCCGATAAGGATGGTAAAGCTCATTATGAGCAGGTTGATAGTCTTATCTCATTCTCAGGAAAGAACAATATAATAGGAAGAGCTATTATAATTCATGCAGATGAAGATGATTTAGTTTCGCAGCCAACTGGTAATGCTGGTGCACGAGTAGCTCATGGAGTTGTTGGAATAGCTGAATAAACAAGTAATAATTTTCGTTGGACACGAATCTTACGTTATAGGCCTTAATTATTGAAATGATTAAGGTTTATTTTTTTGTTCAAACATACGTAAACTCATTCCGCAATATTGAATTCCTCTATTGCGTAATTCGTAATTGAAATTGCCATTTCCATTAGTGATTTAATGGCTCAACAGATAAAAAACCATCGTCTATGAACAATGAGCCCTCCAACTGTTGAAAATCAAATTGTCCACGGACAAAATGTTTAAAACAATTTTTTTATCGATTTTTCCGCGGACAAAAGAAAAGATAAGCGATAAAAAAGCCTTTGTTCAATGACGAAAGAAATTTCAAGAGACGAAAAACTGATTGTTCGCAAACAATTTCATTTTCCTCTCATTTTCGTCGTTTCGTTCTTAAACAATTGGGTTTTTAAGCGTTTTCAAACTCTTCGTCCATGGACCAAGCCATTTTCTTCTGTTTCTTATGATTTCCGACACCTTCGGCATGATTTATAAGTGTAGTTCTATTGCCTGTAGATGACTCCAATAAAAGAATATTGCATATAATGAAGCATATCTATTTTCCAGATCATTTTGAACACTTTTTTATTGGGTAGTTTCAATTATTTTGCGTATATTTCCTCTATAAATCCCCTGAGTGTTTGTTGCAAACAGACGCTTTGCGTATTTCTATTTGAGAGATTAAGCAATAAAGGCTTGGATGAAAGAAAAAGCTCTTTCATCATTTACAAATTGATTTCCTCTGCGAACTCTTTGGTTCTTATCGGCGTTCAAATCAAATAGTTTGCCACAGTCAGTTTGCAAAACGGGGTCTAACCACCACAAATATAAAGACTTTACAAACTATTTGCACCTTGCTCTTATACAGTTTATCAGTTATAAGAGCAAGTGTTGTTTTTTAGGTTATACTCAGGATCAAAGTTTTCTTGTTTTGTAAGCAATGTCCAAATGATTGTCAACAGCTGTCTTGCTATGGCTACGATTACAGCATTATGATGTTTCTTCATTCCTCTTAAATGCCAAAAACGGGAGTAGAATACCGAGCCTTTAGTTCGAGCTGCACCCCATGCACATTCCATCATAGCTTTTCTTAGATACTTATTCCCATGTGTTATTTTGCGGCTCTTAATTTTTCCTGCGCTTTCATCGTTGCGTGGTCTGAGTCCTGCCCATGACACAAGGGCTGCTGCTGTAGCAAAAAGTTTCATATTGTCGCCTATTTCTGAAATGATGATGGCTGCCGAGATAAATTTAATGCCCGGGAAACTCAATAAAAATGAAAAGGCTTTGGGGTAAAGTTCTTGACACATTTGAACCATTGAATCAATACATTCCTGCTTTTGAACTTCAAATGCATCTAGCATTTGCGTGTATTGCTTTAGTAAATCTCTGTCACTGTGCTTTATAAAGCCTTCAAGAGCGTCATGTACTGCTGATCGTCCGTGCCGATTAACAGTACGCCCATGGATAAGATTCACAAGTACATCAGCTGACGTTTCTCCGGCTATTAGGGCATCTACCACTTTGCGATAACTTTTATTCTTGGTGCGAGAAACACAGTTACTTAAACGAATATTGCAACGCTGTAAAATCATATCAATGCGCTGTTCACTACGCACTAAATCCTTGTTTATTTCGTTGATTCGCCGCCCATACTGTCGCAGACTCTGGATGTTGCCATCTGGAACAAAGCTGTCACGAACCAACTCTTTAAGCAATACCGTGGCAATCCACTGGGCATCTTTCACATCGCTTTTGCGACCTGGAAGTTGTTTTAGAAACTGTGGATTAACCAACCGTAAATGAAAGTCATCTTCTAACAATCGCCAAATAGGCATCCAATAAATACCAGTGCTTTCCATGCACACTTCAGTTACATAATGAGATTTCATAACTTCTCTGAGTCGGTTAATTTCACGGGTAGTTACTCCAAATTTCTCTTCAATTATTTTACTTTGTTCATCCAAGATACACATAAATATGCTATCTTTATGAACGTCTAGACCACTGACTGTTTTCATAGTGATTGGTATTTTAAAATAAATAATTGTACCTTAAGAGTACGTTAGTTATCTATAGAACAGTTGGGGTCTAGATTTTTATCGTGCGGCGTATAAAAAATCAGTTTTTTATATGTAAGTTTGTAGGAAAATAAATTGCAACATGACAACTTGCGCCAATAGGAAATGAGTATATTTTACCTTGAGGCTGATACAAGACTGATAACAAGCCACATACATGTTATTCACTGAGTGGAATGAAAAATGGTTTACGAAAGTTACATAGTGAGGATTGGCGAAAGTGAGGGAGGAGTTGCGTAAATAAGACGTTATGGTGCATATTAAAAACGACAACGAATGAATCAAAAGCAAGACAATGCAGCACACGCATTAATTGGCAGACAACTTAAAAACGGCTGGACTGTGACAAAAAAGATAGAACCTAAACCAGGTTCGACAGGTGGCTTTTTTAGTGTTTGTTATATTGTAACGAATGGAGAAAAAGATGCATTCTTGAAAGCACTAAACTTCAACGCATTTTTCCAACTTTTTCGGGGAAAATCCATTGTAGAAATTATTAATGAACAGACAAAAGCTTACCAATTTGAAAAGGAACTTCTACTTAAATGTAAAAACAATAGACTCTCAAAAGTATCAATGATAATTGACGAAGGCGAAGAGTTCATTGACGACTACACCATTCCAAATGTACCATATTTAATTTTTGAAATGGCAGATGGTGATGTTCGTTACCATATGAATTTCAGTAAAGATGTTGATTTAGCATGGAAGCTAAAATCTTTGCATGATGTTGCCGTAGGTCTGAAGCAGTTACATGGAATAGAAATCGGTCATCAAGATTTAAAACCGTCTAATGTGCTTCTTTATGAGAAGGGTATAGTTTCTAAAGTTGGAGATTTAGGTCGTTCATTATGCTCTGATTTAGATGCACCGCATGATAATGGAAGGGACTTCCCCGGTGAATTTACTTATGCCCCACCGGAGTATTTATATAGATATGTTGAACCTGATTGGAACAAAAGAGTAAGAGCAACTGATATGTACTTGTTTGGTAGTCTAGTTACCTATTACTTTCTAGGAGCAAATATGACGGCACTTATCGGGAAAAATTTAGACCCGCAATTCCGTTGGGGAAAATGGGGCGGTAACTTCAATGATGTAAAAGATTATTTAACTGATGCATTTTATAAAGCTTTAAAAGAGTTTAAGAGTTCTTTTAGTAATCAAGAACTAGCCAACGAAATAATAGAAGTCTTAGAATATTGTTGTTTCCCATACCCTGACAAAAGGGGGCATCCTAAAGCGATTAGTCAGATTGGAAACCAATATGACTTTCAAAGAGTTGTTTCAAAATTTGACCTGCTATCAAAAAAGGCTGCATATCTATTTAAGTAATGGCTATTATTTACGAAATAAAAGAAAGGAGAGTAATACCAAATTGGAGAGATTACAAAAGAACTCTTCAGATTGGTGAGCTTGGTAATTCTAGTGACCAACCATTAGAAATTAACATTGATAGAGTTGTCAATGATTGGAGTACTTCAAAAAATATAGGCACTGCTGCTGAATTAATCAATGCTGCATTTATTTCAGGGAAAAACGAATTTTCGGATCTACTTGAAGCGATAAAGCTAATTAGAGAAAATCCATCATCCGCTTCTAATACATTACTGTCTTTGGTGGATACATTCGAAACAGGAGTTGATAACAATAGCCTTACGAAATCTAATAAATTCATACTTGAAAAGGATGTAGACACTATTAACGAGTTTCAAGCACTAATAAACAATAAATCCTTATTCCGAGTAATTAATAAAACAAAAAAAAGAAGTGTCGACGAAATTCATAACCCTATTGTTTGGGTTGAACTTTCTAGACTTTACATAATGCATGGTCANNTACGGTCGGCTACACGGTTTTTCATTCACACTGACCAATTTGACAAAGCATTATTTTATTTTAGAAAGAGTAATTCTCTTAAGCATGATCCTTGGTTAGTTTCAGCTCACATTGCAACTTCATCTATAATGAAAAGGTTTTCTCCGTTAATCAAGGATGGAGAAAAACTGATACTATCCAACAAATTCTCACCTTATGAGCTTACCGAATTATACAGTTCATTAGGTACTTTAGAGTTCAATGATGGCTCCTTCAAGAAGGCTAAAGCTCATTTTGACAATTCAATGATACAACCTAATGATAATGCTTTAGCTCAACTTGAATGGGTTTCTAAAGAAGACTCCCGCTTTTCGGTTAATCCATTCTCATTTGGTAATGTTATCAATCCGTTTGAAGCATTTGCATTAGAACATTATGAACAAGGTAATTGGAAAGATGCCTTTTATAATTGTATCAAATGGTTTTTAGACACACCATTCTCAAAGAGACCTGTATTGTTAGGTTCATACATTGCAGGTTCATTACTTAAAGATACTAATGCATCAATTTTACTTTGTGAAGTGGGTTTACAAGCTAATCCACACGACCCAACATTACTAAATAATATTATATATGAACTTGCTAAGTCTGACAATATCAACAATGCCACCAAATACATTAACCAAATAAAAGATATTAATATNNAGTTTGAGCTTGGTAAACAACTTTATGAAATAGCCATAAGCAATTCCGAAAAGATTAAAAGCGACTATCTCCAAAATTTGGCTATTGTAAACTTTGCCCGTGAGTTAATAATTGCTGAACAACCTGAAAGGGATAAATACATAGAATTAGTTAAAAACATGAAACTTGATGATAAACACAAAGACTTAATAGAACTTAAAAAGGAAACTCTTGATTATGACAAAAAATAGAAATACGCACCATAACATGCGTTTGGCGTCATGCGGGGTGAAGTGCTTAAATTCAAGTTCAGTTTTTCAAATCAAATTTAGTGCTGGGTTGACAGTTTTGTGCTCCGCAATCCCGCACGAACGCCAAGCGCCAAAACGTTAGCGGTCAGGCTAAAAAACAACCCGAAACAAAATGGAATACTTAGTAAAAGACGAAATATTAGAATTGAAATATGAACACGGCAAAGGTGCGTGGACCTATCATATCCAAATTCCAAACACGAAACACATAGTTGGAAAATGGGGTTCAATGAAAGTTGCAGGCACTATTGACAACTATAAAATTGAAAGTATCAACCTCGCCAAACTAGGTGACGAAGACAAACTAATTTCTATCAACGAAAAAATCAGAAAAGCAATTAATAAAAGCGGTGGCGACAAGGTTACAGTGACACTTTACCTACTGACTACAAAGGAACAAATTACCGAAAAAGAAATTTTAGAAACATTCAAAGAAGAAGGAGTTCTGAAAGCCTTCAAAAAGTTGACTAACGAAGAACAAAAAGAAATTATTGGAAAAATTGCTTCTACCAAATCGGAAGACAAACAAATTAAAGTGATTTTGAAGCTTATTGACCAATTAAGTAAAAGCAATGATTAAGCAGACTCCACTTGACTTCCTTTCAAATCTTAAACTAAATAATTCAAGAGAATGGTTTGAGCAAAATAGGGACTTGTACGAAAATTACAGAATTGACATACTTCAATTGACTGAAAATCTTTTGAAAGAATTATCCAAGATTGATAACGCAATTTTACAAGCCAACTTAGACCCTAAAAAGTGCTTGACGAGAGTAAACCGAGATTTAAGGTTTTCAAAAGATAAGACACCTTACAAAAATTATGTCTTAATAGTTTTTAACAAGAATTACCCACAGCCAAACAAGGCAGGATATTTTATTCATATAGAACCAGAAAATTGTTCGGTTGGTGGTGGAGTTTGGCAAACAACGCCTGAGTATTTGAAAAAAATTCGTCAAGAAATTGATTATTCATTCACGGACTTCAACAAAATCATAACCACATCTGAATTTCAAAAAACATTTTCAAACGGAATACAAGGTGTTGGAAAACTTAAAAAAATGCCAGTTGGCTATAACGAGACTAATCCGGCAAGCGAACTTCTGAAAATGAAAGGATTTTGTACAAAAG